>JBDTEQ010000069.1:0-87052 GCA_039922475.1 Edaphobacter sp. | reverse complement strand
GGGAATCTCTGCACAAGTTCTGCGACCGCTGGCTGATTGATTAATCTGATAGTCGAGGGCGTTTATCGATGAGTCAGCGGACGTTTGCGAGTCAGGCGGAGTTTGAGAAGTACGGTCGTAAGAGTCGGCGTGAGCTTTTTCTCGATGAGATGGAGCGGATCGTGCCGTGGTCTGGGTTGTTGGCGCTGGTGAGGCCGCACTATGCCAAGGCGGGCAACGGTCGCCGTCCTGTGGGTCTGGAGATCATGCTGCGGGTGTACTTCGTGCAGCAGTGGTTCAATCTGTCGGACCCTGGCGTGGAGGAGGCGTTGTATGAGTCTCCGGCGCTGCGGCGGTTCGTCGGGGTGGACCTGGGCGCGGCACCTGCTCCGGATGAGACGACCATCCTCCGGTTCCGCCATTTGCTGGAAAAGCACGATCTGTGCGGCATGATGCTGGATGCGGTCAACCTCCATCTGGAGGCGAAGGGGATCAGGATCGCGACCGGCACGATCGTGGACGCAACCATCCTCCATGCGCCCTCTTCGACCAAGAACGCCAAGCAGGAGCGCGATCCGGAGATGCACCAGACCCGCAAGGGCAATCAGTGGTACTTCGGGTTGAAGGCGCACATCGGCGTGGATGCGAAGCAGGGCGTCGTGCATAGCGTGTGCACGACGGCGGCCAGTGTGGCGGACTGCCACATGCTGCCCGAGTTGCTGCACGGCGAGGAGCGCAAGGTGTGGGGCGACGGCGGCTACCAGGGCCAGACCGAGGCGATCCGAGAAGCTGCTCCCGAGGCCCAGGACATGACCTGCAAGCGCACCAAGTTCAAACACTATGTGGACGAGTTACAAAAGAAGAAGAATAGGAATAAGTCGCGTGTGCGGGCGAAGGTGGAACATCCGTTCCGCATCCTGAAGCGCATCTTCGGCTTCGACAAGGTGCGCTACCGGGGGATCGCCAAGAACCACCACCGGCTGTGCGCCTGCTTCGCCCTGGTGAATCTCTATCTCCACCGCAAACGCCTGCTGGGCCTCGCGCAGAACTGCGCCTGAAATCAGCCAAACAGGCCGGTTGACCGCGCCAAAGCGCCCCACCCCACGCATATCAACACGCCCTGCCGCGCAAGCAGACCCGCTCCACTCTCACCACCAGAAATCGCTCGCCTGTGCAGAGCTTCCTTAGGCTGTCCGCAAACGGACGCACAGTTTTGAAAGTGGACACATTGGAGGCGATGAATACCAAAAATGCTGGATTTCGCGGGTTTGATTTGGTGAACAACGTGCTTAGATGTTGCGTATGAGTTGAAACATGGAGGGTGCGACTGTGATTAATAACCTGCGCTATGCGGCGCGACAGCTTTTCCGGGCTCCGACGTTTACGATTGTGACGATTTTGACGCTGGCGTTGGGTGTAGGCGCGAATACGGCGATCTTCAGCGTGATCCAGGCTGTGCTGCTGCATCCATCGGGTGTGCAGGATCCGGAGCGTGTGGTTTCGTTTCATGGAAGATATACGCAATTGAATCTACCGAGCATTGGCGTCTCTGCGCCGGATTTTGCGGATGCGCAGTCTATACGCAGCCAGGTCGATGCGGCGGCGCTGACGGAATCGGTGAGCTACAACGCGACGTTTGACGGTCGGACGCAGCATCTGCGCGCGGCGAAGGTGAGCCAGCAGTGGTTCCAGGTGTTCGGCGCGGAGCCGATTCTGGGGCGGGCGTTCTTGTCCGAAGAGGACCAGAGCGGTGCGGAGCGTGTGGTTGTGTTGAGCTACGCAGCCTGGCAGAGGATGTTTGGCGGACAGCATGATGTGATCGACAAGAAGATTCTGCTCGATGAGCAGTCGTATCGCGTGGTGGGGGTGATGCGGAGCGATTTTGCGTGGCCGAAGAGTGTGGAGTTGTGGACTCCGCTGGGCCTGGCTCCAACGGAGTTTGCGGCGAAGAACCGGTTCAACGAATCGTACGACAGCGTAGTGAAGCTGAAGCAGGGCGTGACGGTGGCGCAGTTCAATGCGGCGTTGGAGCAAAAGCGGCTGGAGGCGATTCGGCAGCAGGGCACGGGGGGAGCATTTGGGAATTTTGTGCAGAGCTCGGGATGGGGGATGTTTGCGCAGCCGTGGACGGAAGATGCGGCGGGAGATCTGCGGAAGCCTCTGTTTGCATTGTTCGCGGTGGTGGTGATGATTCTGCTGATCGCGTGTACGAATATCTCGGGGCTGATGTTGGCGCGGGCTTCGACGCGGATGAAGGAGATGGCGGTGCGGACGGCGCTGGGCGCTTCGCTGGGACAGCTTGCGATGCAGTTTGTGGCGGAGACGGCGCTGCTGGCGGGCGTGGCTACGTTGATTGGAGCGTTGGCGGGGCCGTTGCTGGGGAGATTGCTGCTGCTGGCAATTCCGCATGATCTGGCTACAGGTTTTACGGTCCATACGGATCTGCGCGTAGTGGCGGCTGCGGCTGGATTTGGTTTGATGGCGGCATTTCTAGCTGGACTTGCTCCGGTGGTGCAACTGGCGCGGAGACATAAATCGCTGCGGTTGAGTGAGTACAGCAGGGGCGCAACGGCGGGTGCGGGACGGCAGCAGTTTCGCAATGTGCTGGTGTGCACAGAGGTTGCGCTGGCATTTTTACTGGTGGCGGGGAGCGGATTGTTTCTGGCGAGTATGCGACAACTGCAGACAGTCGATCCCGGCTTCAAGAGCGAGGACGTGCTGACGGGCAAGGTGACTCTAAATGCGACGAACTACAGGGGGCAGGATCTGAAGCAGGCGAACTTTATTCACGATGTGACGGAACGATTGAGTGCGCAGCCTGGTGTTGCCGCAGCGGCGGCTGTCTTTCCGGCACCGTTTGCGAGCGCGGTGCATCCTTCGGGGAGTTTTGGGATTCAGGAGCGGCCGCCAGCCAAGCCGGATGATCCAGGACCGCACAGCGACAGGGGATGGGCGACTCCGGGATATCTTGCGGCGATGCAGATTCCGTTGTTGCAGGGGCGATGGTTCAACGCGGGGGACCGGATAGGCAGCCCGCCGGTTGCGGTGATCGACGACATGCTGGCGAAGGTGTATTGGCCAGGCCAGAGCCCGATTGGACAGCATATAGGCTTTAGCAGGAGTGCACCGCCGGTCGAGATTGTTGGCGTGATCGGGCATGTGCGGAAGGACTCGCTGGAGGTGGAGGAGAACAAGGGAGTGATCTATCGGCCGATGACGCAGGAGCCGGTGGATGAAGCGGTGTTTGTGGTGCGGACGAAGATGAGTCCGGATGCGATGCGGACTCCGCTGGTGGAGGCGGTGCATGCGGTGGACTCGCAGGAGGCCGTTTACGATGTGGCGACGCTTGGCAGCTTTGTCGGCGATTCGCTGGCGGCACGGCACCTGCTGGTTTCGCTGCTGACGATGTTTGGTGGACTGGCGCTGTTGCTGGCGGCGATTGGGATTTACGGGTTGTTGAGTTTTACGGCTTCGCAGAGGACGACGGAGATCGGGATTCGGATGGCGCTGGGAGCGCAGCGCTGGCAGGTAGTTGCGCTGATGCTGCGGGAGTCGCTGGTGCTGATCGGCGTTGGGATTGCGGCTGGACTGGTGCTGACGTTTGTGGCGCAGCGGATTCTGGTGCACTCGTTTGCGGCGATGGGTTCGGGGTTGTCGGCTTCGCTGGCGTTTGCGGCGTTGAGCTTGCTGTTTGCGGCGGCGGTGGCTTCGATTGTGCCGGCGCGACGGTCGGCTAGTGTTGATCCGGTGATTGCGCTGCGGAATGAGTGAGGTTGGTTGGCGGCGATGTGATAGGGCGGCCTTTCAGCCCTTGGGTGTCTGGGCTTCTGTCCATGGGGCTTCACCCCATGCTGGTATTGCGCGCCGTTGGCGCTGTGGACGCTTACCGGGTCGATGTTCCAGGCGTCGTATTGCTTTGGAGTGTCTTTGAAGGTCTGGAGCTGGTTGCCACAGGCGTTGGGCGCGAGGTAGGAGTCACCGTGAAGAACTGGGCTAAAGCTATTGAGCCAGTCTACGCGAGGGCGAGCGGAAGATGTCTAAGTTGCATGGGCGTAAGGGTAGCAAAATCTGGAGGCATTCGCGAGATTATCTGATGGGGATGATTAAGGACAAAGGCACACCGCGGATTTTCACGGATGGCACGGATCAAGGACAGACAACAGCAAAGGCTAATGCGGGATTCCTCTCTCCACTGCGTTGCGCGATGAAGCCGTGCAGCTCCGGTCGAGATGACGATTCTTTCGCTTGATGCCTAAATACCGGCTGACTAATTGGTGGGGACGCTGATAGTCTTTCCGGCATGAGAAATGTTCAGGGAAGAGCGGCGGGTGTTTTTGGGTTGGCTTGTTTGATGGTTGCGGCTTTGCCTCTCATGGCGCAGGACACGTTGCCTGCGGCTACCGCTGGCGGGATCGATGCGGCGGCGGCTGAGGTGTTGAAGGCTACGGGTGTGCCGAGTGCTTCGGTGGCGGTGGTGCAGGGTGGGAAGGTTGCGTATGTGAAGGCTTACGGGATGGCTCGGCTGGAGCCGCCGATGCCGGCTGAGCCGAGGATGCAGTATTCGGTCGGGTCGATCAGCAAGCAGTTTACGGCGGCGCTGGTGTTGCTGCTGGTGCAGGATGGCAAGGTGAAGCTGGACGACACAGTGGGGAAGTATCTGCCGGAGTTGACGCGGGCCAATGAGGTGACGTTGCGGCAGGTGTTGTCGATGACGTCGGGGTATCAGGACTTCTGGCCTGAAGACTATGTGATGACGTCGATGATGAAACCATCGAATCCGCAGAAGATTCTGGATGTGTGGGGGAAGAAGCCTCTGGACTTTGAGCCCGGAACCCAGTGGCAGTATTCGAATACAAACTATGTGATCGCGGGGCGGATTGCGGAGATTACAGGGGGCAAGCCTCTGATCGAGCAGTTGCAGGAGAGGATCTTTCGTCCATTGAAGATGACCGGAGTGTTCAATTCGGATGCGAGCCGTTTGCCGGCGAACGATCCTACGGGTTATTACCAGCATGCGCTGGGGCCGCTGCGTCCGGCACCGCAGGAAGGGACAGGATGGATGTTTGCCGCTGGGGAACTGGCTATGCCGGCGAGCGATCTGGCACTTTGGAACATCAGCTTGATGGATCGGACGCTGCTTGCGCCAGCTTCTTACGACGCGATGTTTACCGAGGTGAAGCTGAAGGATGGTAAAGGGACGGGATATGGGCTAGGTGTGCAGGTAGGGATGCGGAACGGGCATCGCTATATTGAGCACAGCGGCGAAGTGTCGGGGTTTGTGTCGGAGAATATTGTGTTTCCCGATGACAAGGCGGCGGTGACTGTGTTGACGAATGAGGATGCTTCGAGCGCGGCGGGAGCGCTGGGGCGGAAGATTACACCGCTGGTGCTGGGTGGGGCGACCGGTGCTGCGAGTGAGGAGACAGCTGCTGCGGAGAAGCGGGCGCTGGATATCTTTACCGGATTGCAGGATGGAAAGCTGGACCGGTCACAACTTACGGCGTTCTGCGATGCGTACTTTACTTCCGAGGCGGTGCAGGATTTTGCTTCTAGCCTGAAGCCGCTGGGAGTGCCGACGAGCTTTAAACAGGTGGCGGAGGAGAAGCGCGGAGGGATGACGTTCCGGGTGTTCAATGTGGGCTTTCCGAACAGGCAGGTGCGGGTGACGGTGTACGAGGAGCCGGATGGGAAGCTGGAACAGTATCTGGTAATTCCTTCGGGAAGTTAGAGTTGTGGTTCGGTGAGCGGCTTTCGTTGAGGTCTGGGGGCGCGATGAAGGATAATGACAGTGGCCAGGCCCGGCTGATTGAGCGCGGGTGAGGTCTTTTGGTTGCCGCTCTGTTTTGCTTTGCTTCCGGGTGTTTTCTTCCTTGGTACCAGCCGCAGGAAGGGAAACGAAGATGGATCTTTGGACGGAATATGAAGGGCGAACGATCGATGGCGCCTACCCACTGACCAAGCTGATTCGGCCTGAGGGACGGAGCGCGTTTTTTTCGACTCCGAATGGGACCGGCCAGCCGACAGTGATACGACTGATCGAGTCGCATTTTGACGGCGACGAGATTCTGGCGCGGTGGCGGGCAATGTCGGCGCTGCAGCACCCTAACCTGGTGAATCTGAAAAAAACCGGGCAGGTCGTGGTGGATGAGACTCCGCTGGTGTATGCCGTGATGGAGACGGTGGATGGAAACCTCGGCGAGATTCTTAAAGAGCGGCGGCTGACAGAAGAAGAGACACGAGAGGTTGCGACGAGCGTGCTGGCGGCTATCGGGGCGCTGCATGCGAATGGGTTTGTGCATGAACACATCGAGCCAGGGAATGTGATGGCGGTGGGCGATGCGATCAAGCTGCGAAGCGATTGCATTCGCGAGGCCCCGGAGGGTGAAGAGGGATATGCACTGAAACAGCGGGACGTACGCGATTATGCAGTGGTGCTGTTAGAGGCGCTGACACAGAGGAAGACGCTGGAGGGGCCGCTGCCAGCGCCGTTTTATGAGATTGTTCGCAAGGGGATGAATGGGGATTGGGGGCTGGCGCAGATTGGGGCGGCGTTGCAATCGACGGCTGTGCCGGCTGCTTCTGTTCCGGGGGCTGCTCCGGTTGCTGCGCAGCCTGTGGCTCGGTCAGGGGCTGTGGCGGATGCTCCGGTTGAGAGGCGGGCGGTGACACCGGCGCTGACTGTTCCTCCGTCCGTGTCACGGCGCATTCACGTTCCTGTGGACGATGAGCAAAGTGGATTGGGGCCGCGGGGGATTGCTTACGGGGTTGGGATTCTTCTGCTTGTTTTGCTGGGATGGTACTTTGTGCATAGCCGGACGGCGAGCCCAAAGGGCGTCGCGCAGGAAGCGGTTGCTGCGGCTCCGACGGCTGCGCCGGAGATTCCGAAGAGTTCGGCTGCGATAGAGAGTGGTGTGAATCGTAAGTCGAGTGCTGCGGCTCCAACTAAAAATGTTGCTGCGGCTCCGGGATTGAATGCATCGGGCAGCGGCAGATGGCGGGTGATTGCGTTTACATATGACCGGGAGGAACTGGCGCAACAGAAGGTGGCTTCGATTGCTCAGAGTAATCCGGACCTGAAACCGTCGGTGTTTACTCCGAACGGACATTCACCATTTCTGGTGACGCTGGGCGGTCAGATGAGCAGGCAGGAGGCTTTTGCGTTTTCGGGGAAGGCGAAGCGGGAAGGGATGCCGCGAGATACGTACGCGCAGAATTATCGGGGAACAGGGAACTAGCGCGGATTTAAGAAAGATGGACGAAGAAAACAGGCAACTTCAAAGACAAAAAGCGAAATGCGGGGATCTCTCCACTACGCGACGGACGATGAGACCGTCCGCCGCGTCGGTCGAGATGACGGTTGTTTGGAGGAGTCAGCACAAAGGTGGAGTGACATCGCCTTCGATACCAACTAGAAAAAGCAGCGACAAGAGTTACATTTATTTTTTCTCGGTCTGGGCGAGGAAGTCGATGAGGTACTGCTTCCAGACGATGGCGTTGGTGTGAGTGCCGTGGCCCCGGGTGGCGTCGGAGATGGGGATGTTGATGAATTTGGCGTGGGGCATCTCCTTGACCATCTTTTCGGCTATGCCGAGTTCCGGCGGATTGATGAAGTCGTCAGCGGAGTTGATCCAGAGGACGGGGGCGGTGATGGTGGAGAGCTTCGGCGCGGGGTTGTAGTTGCGCGAGGCGTTGACGTAGTAGAGGAAGTCGTTGGCATCGGTGCGCTTGATGTCGGCATCGATGACGCGATCGACGTAGGCTTCAGCCTTGGCGCGGGTAGGGAAGTTTTTCTGCATCTGAAGAGGCGATGAACCTGCGATGACGAGCAGGTCGGCTGCGCCGCGGAGACCTTCGGCGGGCTCGGTGGTGTAGTTGCCATTGTCCCAGGCGGGATCGTGTTCGATGATCTCCATGGACATGTAACGCCACATGCGGTTGCGGCCGGCGAGTTCGATGGGGAGACAGGCGAAGGGCGCGAGGGCGTCGGAGAAGTGGGGATAGGTTTCGCCCCAGACGAAGGATTGCATACAGCCCATGGAGGTGCCGAGGATGAGACGGAGGTGGTCTACATGGAGGCCATCGAGGAGCATGGTGTGCTGGGAGGCGACCATGTCGTCGTAGTCGTAGTGGGGAAATTTCATGCGCAGGCCGTCGGAGGGTTTGGAGGACTGGCCGTGGCCGATGTCGTCGGGGAGGATGAGGAAGTATTTGGTGATGTCGAAGGGCTGTCCGGGGCCAAAGAGGAAGTCGGAGAAGACAGGATTCATCAGCGAGTGGGCATTGCCGCCGGTGCCGTGGAGGAGGAGGATGACGTTATCGGTGTGGCCGGCGGCGTCGCGGTGGGGCTTGCCGAGGGTGATGTAGTGGAGTTTGAGCTCGGGGATGGTTTCGCCATCTTTGAAGTGAAAGTTTTTGATGGTGTAGTTGCCGTCCTGAGGGGACCATCTGCTGGCTGGCTGTGCCTGGAGAGTTGCAGGGCGGAGAGTGAGGGCCACAAAAAGAGCAAGGGTGAGGAAACCGAGCCGAGAAACCGTAAAACGGTACATAAGCTACCTCTTAATATTGAATTGAGAATTGATGATACCTGCGTCTGGGGCGACTTGTCTCAGTGCGACGTGTATAAATGTGACCACTTGGCGTGGCGATGAGGATGAGGATGTTTTCTGCGAGGCTGAGCATGGAGTGATGTTCTCCGGACGATGCACAAAGCTTATCGAAGTTTTATCGGATTGGTTTACTGAATTCGTTGCGCAGGTGGAGACGAAACGAGGCGTGGAGATGGTGCTCCACGCCTCGTTTCATTTCGATTGAGTTGTATGGATGTTAGTTTGCAGCATCCCGCTTCTCCTCGGGTGCTTTTTCCGGGGTGGTTAGCGGCTTGGTGATGTCGTCGAGGTAGTCGGGGGTGCCTTCTACGCGGACGAGCGAGGGGTAGCGTTCGCCATCGTGATAGTCGACGTTGGCGGTGGTGACGAAGGAGTCGCCCTGAAGGATGAGGTGGATGGGTTCCGACGAGCCTTTTGCCTGATCGATTGCTTTTTTCAGTGCGTCTGCCGAGAAGATGTTGCCGTTGATGGCGATGATCTTCTGTCCGGGGAAGAGTTTGGCTTTGTCGGCAGGGCCGTTCCAGCGGACGTCGAGAATGTTGCCTTCGTTGGTGACGCGGATGCCGATGGAGTACCAGACGTCGATGCCGCCACCGCGACGGCCGCCTGAGGCAGCCATGGTACGAGCGGATTTTGTGGGCTTGTCGGTGTAGACGAGCTTGTAGCCGCCTTGCTCGATACCGGCGAGGTCGGCGCGGGGGTTGATGGCGTCGATGCGGTCCTGCATGAACTTCGCCCAGTCATACTTGACGACTTCATTGAGATCGGCGATGAGCTCTTCGCGGTGATAGGGGACGATGAGCGGGCCGGTGTTGCCGCCTTTGGCGAGGAAGATGTGGAGGAAGTCGGTGAGGGACTTCTTGTTGTCGGTGAGCTTGCGGATGGTAGTGTCGGCGTCGAGCCAGAAGAGTTCTCCCTCCTGGTAGTAGTCCTGTCCGCGCTTCCAGTTGGACCAGGCAGGGTTGCCGCCGCGGAGGATGCTGGCTGCGATGGCGGTGTCTTCTGTGCTGCGCCACTCGCGGCCGGGCTTGTTATCGAGATTTGCGGCGGAGGCGGCGAGGATGTCGCGGTACTGCTCCTGCGATTTGAGGCCGGAGCGTGCGGCGAGGACGTTGCCCATGTACTGGGTCATGCCTTCGTAGACCCAGAGGAGGGAGCCCTGCTGCATCTTGGCGAAGTCATCCTGGTAGAGATTGAAGGGGCGGCGGTACTTGCCGTTCCAGGAGTGGGTGAACTCGTGGGAGAGGAGGTCGGACTCGGCGAGTTGATGGGCAGAGTCGGAGAAGCCTTTTTCGCCTACGCCGTTGTCAGAGGACTGGCCGTGCTCGAGGCCTTCGCCGCCGGCTACGTCGGAGAGGGTGAGGAGGAAGTGGTAGACGTGATAGTGGCGCGAGGCGTAGGCGGCTCCTGTCTCGTGGACGAGGTTATTGAGTTCGGCGAGGAGAGCGGGGCGGAGGTTGGAGTCTTCAGGCTGATCGGAGACGACGTCGATGTAGTGCTTCGGGGTGACATCGGGGGCGAGAGCGAACTCGTGGAAGTACTCGCCGGTGATGAGTGGGGAGTCTTCCAACTGTTCGACGGTGGTTGGGGCGTAGTGGGTGAGGCCGCCTTTGGGATGTTGCGGGTCATAGCCGTCGATTGGGGTGAGAGCGGTGCCGATGCCCCAGCCTGTCGGAACTTTCACCGAGGGCTGGATTGGTATGTCTCTTACCGGTGTGTTGGCTGGATAGAGGAGGAGCTTCTCCCATTCGAGGACAGCGAGTCTCTGGCTGATGCGGGCGAGAACGATGCAGTCGAGGTGAGCGTGAAGGGTAGTGACTCCAGCGGGAACGGTGACGTGGAACTCGTAGAGGTCTTCATCGTCACGACGCCAGGGGAGAACCTTGCCGTTGGCGGTGAAGACGACGCCGGTGATGTCGTCTACGGGGCCGGTAGGACGATGGTTGCCGGGAATCCACTCCGGTGTGATGAGAGTGACGGGACCGGGCTGCACGGGGATGTCGACTTCGGCATGGTAGAGCTTGCGGGGCGCGTCGGTAAGGTCAGCCGTGATCTGGATGGGGGTCTTTTGCGCTTGCAGGAGGCTGGGGGAGCCGAGGACGAGCAGAGCTAAAGGCAGGAGGGTATGGCGGATGGTCATGAGCGGACTTCCTCTCGAGGTGTGGTTGAGATTTCAGATATTAGGAGCATAGACGAACCGGGAGGTTTTGAGGACGCAGGCTAGCTTTCACCTGGCTGCGCCCCCGAGGCTAGGAGTTAAGTGCAGATTCGATGGCGGCTACTACGGCGGGGTCGTCGGGCAGAACCTCTGGAGAAAAGCGGGCTACAACGTTGCCGTGGCGGTCGATGAGGAACTTTTCGAAGTTCCAGAGGATGCCGGGTTCGGGGTTGGCGGAGGCGCCGTTGTGTTTGCTTTTGAGGAAACCGTTGAGTTTTTCGCGAAAGCCGTCGCGGGTTGGGCCGATGGCTTTGGGCTGGGCGGCGATGAGTGATTTGTAGAGGGGATGGGTGTCGGGGCCGGTGACCGGGATCTTCGAGTACATGGGAAAGTCGACGCTATAGGTGGTGCGACAGAAGGACTGAATGTCCTCATTGGAGCCGGGTTCCTGTGCGCCAAAATCGTTGGCAGGGAAGCCGCAGACGACGAAGCCGGAGTCTTTGAAGCGGGAGTAGAGCTTTTCCAGAGCATCGTACTGCGGAGTAAGGCCGCACTGGGAGGCTACGTTGACGAGGAGGATGACTTTGCCGCGATGGTCGACGAGTGAGGTGGTTTCGCCAGTGATGCGATGGACGGGAATGTCGTAGAGGGAGGATGGGGACATGGATGGCTCCTAAAGGCTTGTTTTCAACTGATTATAGGCGGAGTGCACGACAAGCGTTTTTTCGATTTTTTTATGACTTTTGACGGATCAAGGGCTAAAGAGGCAAATTGCTTCGGACGAAATGGACAAAGGCAAGTACGATCTAAATTGCATGTCTTTAACAGATTCGATTATTGGAAAACCCCTGGCAACAAGTGAGGAGCATGCCGAGCGCATCGGTATTGCTGCCGGTATCCCGATCTTCGGACTCGATGCGCTGACCAGTGCGGCATATGGGCCGGAAGCGGCGATGACGTTGTTGATCCCGCTGGGTCTGGCGGGGCTCAACTACATTGTTCCGATCATTACGGCAATCCTAGTGCTGCTGGGGATTGTGTACTTCAGTTATCTCCAGACGATTGCAGCTTATCCAAACGGTGGCGGATCGTACACGGTTGCGCGCGAGAACCTGGGTACGGCCCCGTCGCTGCTGGCGGCCGCGGCGCTGATGATCGATTACATCCTGACTGCGGCCGTGGGGATATCGGCCGGGGTGGCGGCTTTAATATCTGCCGTTCCGCGCCTGCAGCCGGATACTCTTCTGATCTGCCTGGTAATTCTGGCAATTCTAGCGGTTGTGAATCTACGCGGCGTGAAAGAGGCGGGATCGGCATTTATCGCGCCGACATTCCTATTTGTCGGGACGCTCGTGGTGCTGATTGGCGTTGGAATTTTTCACACTGTGCTGGCTGGAGGTCATCCCATACCGGTGGCGGCTCCTCCCCCGGCGCTGCCGGCGACTGTGAAATATCTTGGAATCTGGCTGCTGCTGAAGGCGTTTTCCAATGGGTGCGCCGCGATGACCGGTGTTGAGGCGGTATCCAATGGCGTCAATGCTTTCAAGGAGCCGCGGGCCAAAAAAGCGCAGATATCGTTGACGGTCATTATCGGGATACTGATTGTGCTGCTCTTTGGGACGACCTATCTGGCCAAGGCCTATGGCATCACAGCGATGGAACCGGATGCGCACCACTATCAGACGATGGTGAGCATTCTGACAACGGCTGTGTTCGGACGCGGATGGTTTTATTACGTGACCATGGGGTCGATTTTGTTAGCGCTACCCATCAGCGCCAACACTGCATTTTCCGGCTTTCCGCGGCTGGCCCAGGCGATTGCGGCCAATGAATATCTGCCGCACGTATTTTTGCTGCGCGGACGGCGGCTATTGTTTTCGCATGGTATCTATGCGCTGACGGCGTTTACTGCCATCATCCTTGTTCTGTTCGATGGGGTAACGGACCGGCTGATTCCGTTGTACGCGATTGGAGCATTTATCGCCTTTACCCTGTCGCAGGCTGGCATGGTGGTGCACTGGAGGAAGCAGGAGGGCGGTTACAGGAAACACTGGTGGCACATGTTCGTCAACGGGTTTGGAGCTCTGGCGACGGGTATTACGACGCTGGTAGTGCTGGTGACGAAGTTCATGTCGGGAGCGTGGGTGACGGCGTTGTTGGTGCCGTTGCTGATTGGAATCATGCTGGTGGTGAAGCGGCACTACTCGCGGGTGAAGCGGGAGATGGCGGATATGACGCCGCTGAACCTGGTGAACCTGGAGGAGCCGATTGTGGTGATTCCGATGGCGCGGTGGGACCGGATTACGGAGAAGGCGATGCGGTTTGGGTTGCTGCTGTCGAAGGAGATCAAGGTGGTGCACGTCCACTCGGGTGACGAGGACGACAGTCTGGATGAGATATGGGACGAGCATGTGATGGTGCCGATCAAGCGGGAGGGCCTGCAGGAACCTGAACTGGTGACCATTCCGTCGAACTACCGGTTTGTAATTAATCCGTTGATGGATTACATCCTGGATCTTGAGAAGAAGAATCCGGGACGGAAGGTGGCGGTGTTGCTGCCGGAGCTGGTGGTGCGGCACTGGTGGGAGTATGCACTGCATAACCAACGCGTGCAGATGTTGAAGCTGATGCTGCTGCTGAAGGGGAACCAGAGAATCGTGGTGGTGAATATTCCGTGGTATCTGTGAGGCAGATTTTTTAGAGGGCAGCGGGAACGGGTTTGCCGTAAGCGGGCGAGAGTTCGCGGAGGCGGGCTACGGCAGTTGGGACGAGCTTGAGGGCTTCGTCAACCTCTTCTTCGGTTGTGAGGCGGGAGAGAGAGAAGCGGACGCTGGCACGGGCACGCGCGGCCGGCAAGCCCATGGCGGTGAGGACGTGGGAGGGTTCGGCTGCGCCGGATTGACAGGCAGAGCCTCCGCTGACGGAGAGGCCCTTGAGATCGAGTGCGATGACGAGGGCTTCGGCTTCGAGGTGATCGAAGTAGAGGTTGCAGGTGTTGGAGACGCGGGGTGCTACGCCGCCGTTGACGCCGGTCTCGTCGATCTGGGCGAGTATGCCTTGTTCGAAGCGGTCGCGGAGGGCAGTGAGTTTGTCGTGGGCTTCGGTGGTGAGCCAGGCGGCGGCGAGCTCGGTGGCTTTGCCGAGGCCGACGATGGCGGCTACGTTTTCGGTTCCGGCGCGGCGCTGGCGCTCGTGCATGCCTCCGTGGAGCATGGGGACGAGGCGAACGTTGCGACGGACGAAGAGAACGCCGATGCCTTTGGGAGCGTAGAGCTTGTGGCCGGAGAGAGTGAGGAGATCGACGTGCTTGAGCGGGCCTTCGGCGCTGAGGTCGAGGGGGAGCTTGCCGGAGGCCTGGACGGCGTCGGTGTGGAAGAGTGCTCCTGCTGCGTGGGCGATGGCTGCGAGTTCGGCGATAGGCTGGATGACGCCGGTCTCGTTGTTCGCGAACATGATGCTGACAAGTTTTGTGTTGGGGCGGATCGCGGCTTTGAGCGCAGCGGGTTCAATGAGGCCTTCAGAGGTGGAGGGCAGGAAGGTTACTTCGACGTTGCGCTTGGCGAGCGACTCTGCGGCGTGGAGGACGGCGTGGTGCTCGATGGTGGTGGTGATGAGGTGTGCTGGCTCGGCGGTGGACTCTGCTGAGAGGATGCCGAAGAGAGCGAGGTTGTCGCTTTCGGTGCCGCCGGAGGTGAAGACGATCTCGGAGTTGAGGCAGTGGAGGAAGCGGGCGACGGAGCTGCGCGCTTGTTCGACGGCTCCGCGGGCCTGCTGGCCCTGCTGGTGGATGGAGCTGGCGTTGCCGTAGATCTCCATCCAGAAGGGGCGCATGGCTTCGAAGACTTCGGGGAGAAGTGGGGTGGTCGCGTTTGCATCCATGTAGATTCGGCGCATGGTTTTATTTTACAGGGTGGGCCTTCGGTCGAGAGGCTTACCGCAGATTTGCGCGGATGACGCGGATTTAAAGACAGGCAACGGGATTCGATTGCGTGGAGAAAGCGGTCGAGCTTCGCCCGATAACCCACCCTTTGCAAAAGACGCAAAGGATGGGCCACCCGGCACCTTCGGATATTTAGAAGCAGGCTATTTCAGCGTGGTAAGGGTGGAGGGACCGTAGAGGAGGCCGTTGAAGAGGAATTTGAAGGTGGAGTGGGGTTGGCCGCGGAAGGTGATCTCGGGGCCGTAGAGCAGGACTTTGCCTTTGCCCATGTTGGCTTGCGCTACGGCGATGCTGTTGTTGAGGTACTGCTGGCCCCAGGCCCAGCCGCTATCGAGCAGGTTGCCTCCACCGTACCAGGCGATGGTCTGGATGCCGCGCAGGTTCGCATCGGGATTGGCGCGGAAGGCAGGACTGTGATCGAAGAAGACATCGACTTTAGCGGGCATGCCGTATGCGATGGGGTTTGCGGTATCGACCTGAGTGCGTATGAGAGAGCCGGGGATGTAGAAGCGCTCGGGTGAGACCGGCTGGTCTTTTCCTTTGACGATTTCGGTGAGAGCGTTTTCGAGCGGAAGGTTGAAGTAGTGAGCGATGCTGGTGGAGGTTCCGATGGCGAGGAGAGTGCCGCCGTCTTCGACGAACTTCTGAAGCTGGGGGATGGTTTTGTCGGCGGTGATGGTGCCCAGCCAGGGACGGAACTCTGCGGGGATCTGCTCCGGCTTCGGCTGACGAGAGAATCGGCCTCCTCCACCTTCGCGCGGAGCGGGGATGGCTCCATCGCTGAAGAGAATGTCGTCGAACTTCTGATGGAGATCGCCAGCGTCGAGGGTTTGGGGATAGACGACGGTGAAGGGAAATTCGAACTGCTCAAGGAGCCAGCGAATCCAGCCGGAGGGCATGAGGCCGCCGTATTGATCGTAGAGGGCGATGCGCTCTGCATGGAGCTGCCTGGCATCGCCGGTGGGTTTCTTTGCTACTGCGTAGGCGTTGATGCCTAGTTGTTTCGTTGAGGCCTCGAGGATCTTTTGAGTTGCGGTGGAGTAAGGGAGCCAGAGGGTGCCGGGCGCGAGCTCTTTATCGCCTACGGTGGTCTTTGCGGTTAGCCAGTAGACGGGCTGCTGGGCTTTGAGAAGACGATTGGTGAGGGTGAAGGCGTCGTTGTAGTCGTGACTGACGAGATAGCCTGCGGGTTTGGCTGGGCCGGTGATTGCGCCGGGGAGTGGAACTGCGAGATCGGTGTTGATCTTTGCGAAGGGGCCGGTGAAGGGCTCGAGTTCACGGTCGAACTGGACTCCCATCTGGAAGGCGAGCGTCCATCCTGTGGCGTCGTAGGGGCGATTGGGCGGGCCGCCGGGGTAGGCGAAGTCGTTGGGGTGGTCCTGGGGCTCGAACATGTCGAGGATCTGCGGGCGGTAGGCCTGCGCGCAGAGGACGATGTAGGAGTTTCTGGGGTAGTGCTTGCCTGCGACGGTGAAGTCGGCGGTGGCCTGCTCGATCTCGACGCCGCTCTTCATGAGGGCATTGATGAATTTGGTTGTAGTCGGGAAGTCGGGCTGGTCGGCGGAGAGGATGTAACCGCGTGGGTCGCGCTGGGTGGGATCGTGCAGGACTTTCTTGTAGAGATCGGCTGGGGCGGTTTGTGCGTTTTCGAATGCGGGTGCTTCGGGATGTGCAGAGGGTTTCGTTTTGGCGGCTTCGGCGGCGGCTTCAGCTTCGAGGGCTGCGATGCGTTTGGGGGTTACCGTCCAGGAGTCTTCGCTGCCGCGGTCGATGGAGTTCTTCGCCATGCGATAGGTGTCGTAGAGGAGGTGCTCGCGCTCGCGGGAGGCGTAGTCGAGGATGGCGCGGTTGTTGGTTTGCTCGTAGGCGATGGACTGGCTGTAGTGCCATGTCTGGGGTGCAACGGGGAAGGGCAGGTCGTTGGAGGGAAGCTGACGCGCGGGGACGAGAGGAAGCTGCATGGGAGTGGGGCTGCCGATGATTTCGGTGAGGATGCCGACCATGTTGTGGAAGTAGGTGACGGTGCGGAGGCCTCCGTTGTACCAGGTGGAGTAGTTGGCGGTGCTGCGCATACCGGAGCCGGGTTTGTTCTCTTCGACGAGCCGCTCGTGCATGGCGGTGCCGACGGCTTCGATCTTGAGGGGGATGAGTGGGTCGTAGTGGTAGTTGAAGGGGTCGCGGAAGGGCGGCATAAAGATGACGGTGCCGAGGGGGCCGGTCTGGTGGTGGTTGTACATGATCTGCGGATACCACTCGCGGAAGAGAACGCGGGAGATGTTGGTGGTCTCGGGCATGTTGTTCATGTAGAAGTCGCGGTTGTCATCGTGGCCGATGTATTTTTGCCAGAGACGGGGGGTGCCACCGGCGGGGCCGTCGGTAAAGCGCTTTTCGGGGACGGGTTCGCGATTATACCAGTCGGCGACAAGATCGAGACCGTCGGGGTTGTCGAGGACGCAGAGGACGATGTCGTCGTGGAGGAGGCGGAGGGTCTCGGGATCGGTGAGGGCGTTGAGCTGGTAGACGGTTTCGATGAGCTGCTGGGCGCCGACGGTTTCGCTGGCGTGGAGGCCTCCGTCGATCCAGATGACGGCTTTGCCTTCTTCAGCGAGGGCGTGGGCTTCGGCGTCGGTCAGGTTTTCTGCACGAGCCAGTTTTTCGGAGATCTCGCGGTAGTGGTCGAGTCTGGCGATGTTCTCGGGCGAGGAGATGACGGCCATGTACTGACGACGGCCCTCGGCGGTGGGGCCGATGTCGACGAGCTTCATACGGTCGGACTCTTTGGCGAGGGTCTGCCAGTAGGCGGTGAGCTGAACATAGTTGGCGAGGTGGTAGTCGTCGCCGATGTTGAAACCGAAAGCCTGTTTGGGAGGCGTGATCTTACGGGAGGATTCGACGGTCTGGCTGGCGAGAGGGAGAGCCGTGAGGAGACACAACGAGAGGGACAGGGTTCGCAGCTTCATACGCGAGAGGACTCCTTGGAGATGATTGCCTTTATATCAGGAGACGGATGAGATGGCTTGAGAGTTTGCGAGCGCGGTCTTTTAGCGGAAGACGGCTCCCGTCAAGCGAGGTGGCCGGTCAGTCTGGTAGGCTTGTCGCGGCCCGTAGCTTTTCCGGTTGCGGTGATTCCAGAGAGCATTGGAGAAAAAATGATGAAACGAATGGTAGTGATGTTGGCATTGGCTGGTTGTTGCATGACGGGAGCACAGGCTCAGATGGGCGCTGCTGCCCCGAAGATTGCTCCGGGAGCGATGGTCGATCCGGCAAAGAGCTTCAATGATGTGTTGAGCTCGTTCGAAGAAGAGTGCATGGGCGCAGTGAAGGCGATGCCGGCAGATAAGTATGACTTTGCGCCGAGTGCGGCGATCTTCGTGCCGGGCCAGGGAACTGACTACAAGGGTGTGAGAACGTTCGGTGCGATGGTGCTGCATATCGCAGCAGCGAATTATTCGCTTGCTTCATCGCTGAGCGGGATCAAGCCGGAGGTGAACGTGAGGGCACTCGCGGACATCAAAGGCAAGGACAAGATTGTGGAAGCACTGGCCGCTTCGTTTGCGTTCGCGCATAAGGCGATCGGGACGGTGACCGCGCAGAATGCATTCGAGAGTGTTCGCGGGACGCAAACCAAGGCGAGCCTCGCGGGCTATGTGACGGCGCATGGTTTTGACCACTATGGGCAACTGGTGGAGTATCTGCGGATGAATGGGATCGTTCCCCCGGCCAGCCGGAGGTAAGGTAGTTGTATTGTAGAAAAAGAGCAGCCACTTTTGCGGGCTGCTCTTTTTCTTCAGGCGTGAGTTCGCGGATAAAGAGTTATTAGATCCATGTGGCCGAGCTATCGATCTGCCAGAGGAATGTAGGGAGCGGGGTAGGCGGGGCCGGTGTAGTCGGCGCGGGGGCGGATGAGGCGATTGTCATCGTGCTGCTCGATGACGTGGGCAGCCCAGCCTGCGATGCGGCTGATGGCGAAGATTGGGGTGAAGAGGTCGATGTCGATGCCTAGAGTGGTGTAGGTGGAGGCGGAGTAGAAGTCGACGTTGGCGTTGAGCTTTTTTTCCTGCTTCACGAAGAGCTCGATCTTGCGGGACATGTCGAACCACTTGGTGTTGCCTGCGGCTTTTCCAAGCTCTTCGGACATGCGGCGGAGGTGGGTCGCGCGGGGATCTTCCGTGTGGTAGACACGATGGCCGAAGCCGGAGATTTTTTTCTTTTCGACGAACATCTGGCGGACGTACTCGACTGGGTCGGCACCGGCTTTGTCGATGGCGTACAGGAGGCGCATGGTGGCCTCATTGGCTCCGCCATGGAGCGGACCTTTGAGAGCGCCGATGGCACCAGTGATGGCGGAATGAATGTCGGCGAGGGTGGCGGCAATGACGCGGGCAGCGAAGGTGCTGGCGTTGAGCTCGTGGTCTGCGTGGAGGATGAGAGCGATGTCGAGGGCTCGGATTGCGGTCTCGGAGGGCTTCTCACCGTTGAGCATCCAGAGGAAGTTGGCGGCGTGAGAGAGTTTGAGATCGGCTTCGACGATGGACTTGCCCTTGCGGATGCGATCGAAGATGGCGACGATCATTGCGATCTGCGCAGTGAGGCGGAAGGATTTGCGGACGTTGGCGTCGTGGGAGCTGTCTGCTTCGTCGGCGTCGTAGATGCTGAGCAGGGAAACGGCGGTGCGAAGGACCTCCATCGGCGTGGCATCTTTGGGAACGCTGCGGAGGAGGTCGATGATTTTGGGATCGAGTTTGCGCGCGGCTGAGAGGTGGGAGGTGAACTCGGCGAGCTGGGCAGCGTTGGGAAGCTTGCCGAACCAGAGGAGGTAAGTGGTCTCCTCGAAGGTGGACCGCTGGGCGAGTTCGTGGATGTCGATGCCGCGATAGGAGAGGACGCCAGCGTCGCCGTCGATCCAGCAGATAGATGAGCTGGTGGCGACAATGCCTTCCAGGCCTTTCGATGCGACAGCAGTGGACATATAACACTTCTCCCAAGGAAAACTTAGTACATCTGGTTATAGCGTAGCGGTGAAACGGTTGTCACGGCTGGATGCGCGAATATCGATATCTCTGTGCGACTAAGGTGTTAGACGTGTTTCGGGCAGGAGAGAACGATGTCAGATCGAGGGAAGGGGTTTCGCCGGAGAGAGGCTGGGCCATGACGTGCGCGGTGGCGGGGGTGAGGAGGATTCCGTCGCGGTAGTGGCCAGTGGCGATGTAGTGGATGGCGCGCCAGGCGTTGAGACAGCAACTTCGAAGGACTATATAGATGGGTTCGGCACTGAGGTATGGCGGAGCGTCGGCGAGCATTCCGGGCTGCGACCCGCGGACCCCTCGACAATGCGGGCGTCAGGGGTCGCGTAGGACAAATTGAGTTGCCATGGACGGAAGTTGTGGTTTGGGGTATCGAATTTGCGAGCCGATGCGTAGACTGTGATCGGCGGTGGCAGTGGATTTAATCCTGGCATCAGGAACGAGGAGAGTGGAATGAGCGACGAAGGGTACGTAGAACAGAGGTCAATCTCGGGAGCACTGCTTGCCGTGGTTGCGGTGGCGTTGCTGGCTGCGCTGGGCGGCTTGGCGTGGTCTTACGGTTTGCAGAATCATCTTTCTGCCGCCGAACAGAAGATAGCGGCGGCGGACCAGAAGAACGCCGAACTGTCGCAACAACTGGAAGCGACGAATGCGCGGCTGCGGGCGACGAGTGAGACGCTGGGGCAGAGCGTGGGGATATCTCAGAAACAGATGGAGGCTCGGGCGGTAAGCATTATTGCGGCGCAGAGAGCGGAGTCGGCGAAGCTGGAGCAACAGCAGGCGGCGACGACGAAGCAGATCGGCGCGGTTTCAACCGACGTTGCCAGCGTGAGGACAGACGTAGGCGGGGTGAAGACGGATGTAGCGACGACCAGGTCCGACCTGGAGGCGACCAAGACGCAGTTGACCCGCGTGATGGGCGATGCCGGGGTGATGAGCGGATTGATTGCCACCAATCACGGCGAGCTTGAAGTGCTGAAGCATAGGGGCGACCGCACCTATCTTGAGTTCACCCTGCAGAAGGGCGCCAAGCCGACGCTGCTGTCGACGATCAAGCTGCAGTTGAAGAAGGCAGACCAGAAGCATTCGCGCTACACGATGATGGTGAGCTCGGACGACCGGAACATTGAGAAGAAGGATAAAGGGCTCGATGAACCGGTTCAGTTCTACAACGGCAAGGACCCTGTGTTGTATGAACTGGTGGTGAATGTGATTGAGAAGAACAGGGTGTCGGGATATCTGTCGATTCCCAAGGGTGTGGTGAAGGCAAGCGGAGGTCAGTAAGGACGGGCGTTTTATAGATGCAGACGCAGAAAGGGGGACGCTCATCGCATCCCCCTTTCTGGTTGCCTTCGTTGAACTACTTCTTTTTTGCTGCCTTCTTCGCTGGTTTCTTGGCTGCTTTTTTTGCTGCTTTCTTAGTTGCCATTTTGCCTATTCTCCCTAGTGATTAGACATTGTCTTTACAACACGCTGCAGAGCAGCTAACGAAGGTATAGATTTACGTAATTTCAGTGTCAAGAAAAAAATGAAGGAAAGTCAATTTTCTTTTTCGCGCCGGAAGGACGAAACGGACAGGGGATTGACTTCTTCCGTCACGATTTCGGATTGCCGCATACCGATTGCGCGAGGAAAAATGATTGCGTGGAAGTCTGCGGTTGCAGGTGAAGAGCAGTGGGCTATAGTCATCGAAAGCGAAAAAATGACGGTCGTTTGTTTTTGGCCGATTTGATTCTGGCAACGCGGGAGAGCGCATAATGCGTGCAAAAGACGTGATGGTCGCGGTTATCTGTTTTGTTCTTACAAGCACGATGGTCGCGCAGAGACGGAACATTACCGAGAAAGATATCTTCAGCTTTACGTGGATCGGCGATACGCAGCTTTCACCCGATGGGAGCCGCGCCGTCTACGTGCAGACGACGGCGAATGCGAAGCGCGATGGCTACGACACGGCACTTTATCTTCTGGATACGTCCCAGGCGATGGCGCCTGCGCGGCGGCTGACGAATGGGCCGCACGATGCACAGCCACGATGGTCTCCCGATGGAACGCAGATCGCCTTTACGCGAGCGGTGGAGAAAGAAGGCAAGGCGCAACCGCCGCAGATCTATGTGCTTTCGCTGGCCGGGGGCGAGCCAGTGCAGGTGTCGGCGATGGAGAAGGGGGTGGGCTCACCGCAATGGTCTCCGAATGGAAGCTATATCGCAGCGTTGAGCGCGACGCCGATTGTGCCTGAGCCGAAGACCGATAAGAAGGACGGCACGAAGGCAGAGGAGCACAAGAGCGACGTGCGGATCATTACGGAGGCGGTGTATCGGAACAACGGCACAGGGTACATCGACAGGAAGGATGCCGCTCAGATGTACCTCTTCAAGACGGCGGGGATTGGAGCGAAGCCGGTAACGCCCTGGCAGATGACGGCGGGACGGTTTTCAGTGGACGATTACGCGTGGCATCCATCTTCGAACCAGATCTACTACACCTCGGAACATGTCGATGAACCGTACTATGACCTGCCCCATAACGAGATCTACCGGGTGGATACTTCTTCGGGCGAGGAGGTGAACGGGGAAAAGTCGCCGCCATTGAGCGTGCTGGTTGCGAAGCTGACGTTCGATGCGTCGGGGCTGGCGATCTCACCGGATGGGAGGCGCGTTGCATTTCATGCTGAGGAGCAGCCATTGGCAAAGCCGCGATCGCATCAGCAGGCGGACTTGTTTGTGATGAATATCGATCCGGGAAAGTCTGCGTCGGCGGCGGCTTCGCTGCATAACCTGACAGCGAACTACGACTATGAGATGGGTGGAGGAGTGGGCGGCGATAATACGGCTCCGCGGGGTGGTGGACGTGGCGGGCTGGTGTGGGCTGCCGACGGCAGGTCGCTGATCGATGTTGTAGGCAAGCAGGGGAGCGCGCTGCTGGTGTCAGTCGATACGACGACGGGAGCCGTGAAGGAACTAACAGCGGAGAAGCAGGCGGTGGTTGGGTTCAGCGTAAAGCCGGATGCGGGGAAGATGCTGGCACTGATCTCTACGCCGATCGATATTGGGGACCTGTTTTCGGTGGCGATGGACGGTTCGAAGCAGCAGGCGCAGTTGACGGATGTGAACAAGGCGCTGTTTTCGCAGTTGAACTTGACGATGCCGGAAGATATGCGGGTGATGCCGACTGCGAATGCGAAGGACATTGCGGGGAACAAGATTGAGTCGTTCGTGCAGCTACCGCCCGATTTTGATAAGACGAAGAAGTATCCGCTGATTTTGAATATTCATGGTGGACCGCATTCGGCTTATGGATGGGTGTTCGACCACGAGATGCAGTGGATGGCGGCGAAGGGATATGTGGTGGTGTATCCGAATCCTCGGGGATCGACGACTTATGGGCAGCAGTTTGCCAACGTGATACAGCACAACTATCCGGGCGATGATTTTCACGATCTGATGGATTGCGTGGATGCGGTGGTGAAGCTGGGGTATGTCGACCCCGCGAAGATGGGTTTGACGGGCGGAAGCGGAGGCGGACTGCTGACAGACTGGACGGTG
Source organism: Edaphobacter sp. (assembly GCA_039922475.1). Classification (GTDB taxonomy): domain Bacteria; phylum Acidobacteriota; class Terriglobia; order Terriglobales; family Acidobacteriaceae; genus Edaphobacter. The sequence continues at coordinate 63,803 of JBDTEQ010000069.1, read as the reverse complement.
ACGCAGACGAACCGGTTCAAGGCAGCGGTGGCGCAACGGGATATCGCAGACTGGTCGAACTGGTGGTATACGGCGGACTTTACTCTGTTTCAGCCGACGTGGTTTGAAGGCGCGCCGTTCGACAAAGTGGACGAGTTCAAAAAGTATTCGCCGATTACTTACATCACAAAGGTGCAGACGCCGATGCTGTTTATTCTTGGCGATGCAGACTATCGCACACCGCCGACGGCTGGTGGCGAAGACTTCTTCCGCGCTCTGAAGTACAGGCATATCGATACCGTGATGGTGCGGTTTCCGCGTGAGAGTCATGAGCTGTCGCGTAGTGGTGAGCCGTGGCATCGCGTAGAGCGGCTGGAGAATATCGTCAACTGGTTCGACAAATACCTGATGGGGATGCCGGAGCCGCAGTACGACATTGTTCCGCCGGGTGCGACTCCACCTAGTGTGAAGGGGAACTAGTGGAGTAGAGTTTTCATTGAGGTATTTTCTTCGATGAAGGATGTTGTGATTGTTGCTGCAGTACGGACGCCGGTGGGAAAGTTTCAAGGGGCGTTTGCAGAGATGACGGCGGTTCAGCTTGGAGCGATTGCGGTTCGTGAGGCAGTGAGGCGGGCTGGGATCGAACCGGCGAGCGTGGATGAGTGTCTGATGGGCTGCGTGCTGCCGGCGGGGTTGGGGCAGAATCCGGCGCGGCAGGCTGCGTTGCAGGGCGGGTTGGCGGACACGGTTTCGGCGATGACGATCAATATGGTGTGCGGGTCGGGGCTGAAGGCTGTTGCGCTGGCTGCTCAGGCGGTGATGGCTGGCGATGCGGAGATTGTGGTTGCGGGCGGGATGGAGTCGATGACGAATGCGCCGTATCTGCTGCCACAGGGTCGCAAAGGCTTTCGCATGGGCGACTCGGTCGTGGTGGACTCGATGGTGAAGGATGGGTTGTGGTGTGCGTGTGAGGACTATCACATGGGCATTACGGGGGAGAATGTGGCGGAGAAGCACTCGATCACGAGGGAGGAGCAGGATGCATATGCTCTGGCTTCGCACAGAAAGGCGAGCACTGCGTGGAAAGAAGGGCGGTTCGATGCAGAGGTGGTGCCGGTGAGCGTGCCAGGGAAGAAAGGCGCGGTGACGGTGGTGTCGCGCGATGAGAGCGTGAGAGAAGACGCTGCCAATAATCCTGCTGCAGCGCTGGCGGCGCTTGCTGCGCTGAAGCCGGCGTTCAAGAAGGATGGAACAGTGACGGCGGGCAATGCTCCCGGGGTGAATGATGCGGCGGCGGCGGTTGTGGTGATGTCGGCGGAGAAGGCGAAGGAACTGGGATTGAAGGCGCTGGTTACGATCAAGGCGCAGGCTACGAGTGGAGTCGCGCCGAAGTGGGTGATGCTGGCTCCCGTGACGGGGGTGAAGCTGGTGCTGAAGCGTGCTGGATGGAAGCGGGACGATGTTGATCTATACGAGTTGAATGAAGCATTCAGTGTGCAGGCGCTGGGCGTGATGCAGGAGTTGGGGCTTGATGCCGCGAAGGTGAATGTGAACGGCGGGGCGGTGGCGATCGGGCATCCGATTGGGGCGAGTGGAGCGCGAGTGCTGGTAACGCTGATCCACGAGATGATGCGGCGGGATGTGAAGAAGGGCGTGGCGGCGCTTTGCCTTGGTGGGGGAAACTCGGTGGCGCTGGCGGTGGAGCGCAGCTAGAAGATGTAATTTCATACAATTTCCGCTGAACGGACAACTGCCTTTCAAACCAAAGACATCATACGCAGCTAGCTCGCTGATATCTGAGCCGCGTCTGAGAGCCCGGCCCCTCGTTTTGTCGACCCATCGTGCGGCTCGCAAATCTTGGTTCAAAAAGGAGAGTATATGGCGGGTTCTATCGTAGATAGCTTGATGAGTATGTTGGGTCCCCAGATAGCTGGTCCTATCGCCTCACGATTGGGCGAGTCGACGGATGCAGTTCAACGGGGGCTGCAAGGCAGCGCGGCTGCCATGCTTTCCGGTATTGCTTCCAAGGCGGATCAACCGGGATTTATGAGTCAGATCTTCGGCCTTATTACGAATCCTGCGAATAGTTCAGGCGCGCTCTCCAGCCTTGCTTCAAATCCTGCCTTAGCAGCTCCGGGTGGCGGGTCTCCGTTGAGTGATCTGGGCAGCAGGTTCGCCTCCAGCATCTTCGGTTCTGGCCAGTCTGCAATTGCCGATGCGATCGGGCGATTCTCCGGTCTGCCGGGTGGCAAGGCCAGCTCGTTGATCGCAATGGCTGCACCCATGGTGCTGGGCTTTCTGGGCCAGCATGTTCGTGACAACGGGTTGAGCGCGAGTGATCTTGGCAACTCGCTCAAGGCAGATGCCTCGAAGCTTCAAGGGTTTCTTCCTTCGGGTTTCCGGTCGTTGCTGGGAGGTGTGCCGAATGTAGCTGCTGCCGTGCCTGCTGTTGCGGCCGGCGCGGCCAACCGCTGGCTGTGGCCCGTTATCATACTGATTGCGATCATTGCCGGCTTGCTGTGGTACTTCAACCGGTCGAAGGCTCCTGAGACGGTTGAGACTCCACCGCCAGCTGCTGCGCCAGCTCCGGCTTTGCCTGCGGGGTTCTTTACCCTGAAGCTGCCTGATGGCGTAAGTCTCAATGTTCCTGAGACGGGCATCGAGAACAAGCTGGCGACGTTTATCGCCGACTCGTCGAAGCCAGTGGATAAGACGACGTGGTTCGACTTCGACCGGCTGACCTTCGATACCGGCAAGGACACGCTACAGACTTCGTCGCAGGAGCAGTTGAACAATGTTGCAGCGATCCTGAAGGCGTATCCGAACGTTCATGCCAAGATCGGCGGATATACCGACAATACAGGCGATGCAGAAGCGAACATAAAGCTCTCCGATGAGCGGGCAAAGAATGTTATGGCTGCTCTGGTTGCGGCAGGCATCGATTCGTCACGGCTCGAAGCGAAGGGTTACGGCGAAGAGCATCCGGTTGCGAGCAATGCTACGGAAGAAGGGCGTGCTCAGAATCGGCGTATCTCGCTGCTGGTTACTGCGAAGTAGACGTAATTTGCGGTTGTGCAGAGCCGGTGCGAATTTTTGCACCGGCTTTGCTGTGTGTGATGGTCGGGCTCAGCACTCGATGATGTTGAGGGCGAGGCCGGCGAGGGAGGTTTCCTTGTAGCGGGACTGCATGTCGAGGCCGGTCTGGTACATGGTGGCGATGATCTGGTCGAGGGAGAGCTTGTGGTCGCCGGACTCGTGCATGGCCATGCGGCAGGCGTTGATGGCTTTGACGGCTCCCATGCCGTTGCGCTCGATGCAGGGGATCTGGACGAGGCCGCCGATGGGGTCGCAGGTCATGCCGAGGTTGTGTTCCATTCCGATCTCGGCAGCGTGTTCAACTTGCGCGTTGGTTCCGTTGAGGGCGGCGACTAATCCTCCCGCGGCCATGCTGCAGGCTACACCGACTTCTCCCTGGCAGCCGACTTCTGCCCCGGAGATGCTGGCGTTTTCCTTGTAGAGAATGCCGATGGCGGCGGCGGTGAGGAAGTAGCGGAGGATGCCTTCTTCTTTCTCCGATTCGGTCCCTTCGATGAAGTGGGTGTAGTAGTTGGCGATGGCGGGGATGACGCCGGCTGCTCCATTGGTGGGCGCGGTGACGACTCTGCCTCCTGCTGCGTTCTCTTCGTTGACGGCCATGGCGTAGACGGTGACCCAGTCGATGGGTGCGAGTGGGTCTTTGGAGCCGATGGTGTTGAGGCGCTCGGCGAGGCGGTAGGCGCGGCGGCGAACGTTGAGGCCTCCGGGGAGGATGCCTTCGGTTGCGATGCCACGTTCGGTGCACTCCTGCATGACGCGCCAGATGGCGAGGATGCTGGCTTTGATTTTTTCCTCGGGGGATGAAGCTATGGCTGAGGAGGAAGAAGCAGGTCCTCCGCTTCGCGAAGGATGACAACCTTCAACTACTGAAGGCTGGGGGCGGGTGATGGCAATCTTCGGGTCGTTGAGAAGTGCGACCTCGTTGGCGAGGAGGAGTTCTGCGATGGTGAGATTGTTTTGCTTTGCGGTGGAGAGGAGGTCGGCGGCGCTGCGGAAGGGGTAGGGGACTTTGCGGGTGCTGGTGGAGGCTTCGGCGGTGCGCTCGGCTTCCGAGACGATGAAGCCTCCGCCGATGGAGTAGAAGATTTCGTCAGCGAGCTTTCGTCCGGTGTTATCGAAGGCGGTGAAGTGCATGCCGTTGGGGTGGGAGTGGATGGCGGGATCCGGGTACATCTGGTTGCGGTGGAAGGTCAGGTCTTCGGATTCGGTGAAGGGGATTGTCTTGCAGCCGCCGAGGGCGAGGGAGTTGGTTTTGCGGATGGCGGCGATCTTTTCTTCGACGGTGGCGGGGTCTACGGTGTTGGGCGCTTCCCCGAGGAGACCGAGGAGGATGGCTCGGTCGGTGCCGTGGCCGATTCCGGTGAGGGCGAGGGAGCCGTAGAGGTCGACGGAGACCTTTGCGGTTTTATCGAGGAGGTCTGCGGCAGCGAGTTCGCGGGTGAAGCGGAGCGCTGCTCGCATGGGGCCGACGGTGTGGGAGCTCGAGGGGCCGATACCGATTTTGAAGAGTTCGAAGAGACTGGTATTCACGATAACCATTGTAGGGTGCGGTGAGAGGTTTTGGCCGGGTTGGTGGATTTGGCGGATTTCTTTTGCTTTGGAGTCGGGTTTTCCTTTTGCGATTGCTCCTGTTGCAGGTTGCGCCAGGCGGTTGTAGAGCGCCGGCCATGATGGACTCGTCGGCGTGTTTGAGGTGGACGCAGGTGATGCTTATGCGTCCCCATCCTCCGTGTACAGGAGAGAAGATATGGGGCTTCGGTTACAAAGGCGGTTTGCTGCCCGGTGGTGAGTTTGAGGACTCCGCAGCCGTGTGGTCGGTAGTCATTCCTGCTCCTTTCTTCGCCTCCGGAGGTACCCCACCCCCATTGCCAGGCGGCAAGCCGTTTCGTTTCATTGATTTACGATAGAAGGCTCGCTGTAAATATGTCCAAACAAAGGGGTTGCAGCTAAATATTTCCAGGGAAAGGAGTTACACCTTATTGGCTGGATCAAGATCGTTTTTTCCCACTGTTTTAAGTATAGCGAATTGGAGCTAACTAATACGCCAACTCTATTTCTTTTCGTTTGAGTGAGTTAGGTGGTTTCGGGACTTGACATGCGATTTTTGGGCTGAATTTGAAGAATTTATTTTTTGATTTGCGTATGTGGTTTATTCCTATTGGTTTAGCTGTGGGCTTCGATGTTGAGGGTGGAGAGGCTTAACATGGATCTTCACAGATGATACGGATCAGGAACAGGCAACAGCAGGTTCCCTTCGGGATGACAACAAGAAGGGCAAGAGCAGATCGGCAAAAGCCAATGGCAACGACGAAATGCGGGGATTTCTCCACTGCGCCACTCACGATGAGACCGTGAGTGGCTTCGGTCGAAATGACGGTTTTGTTGGGTGACAAGAAAAGGCAAGGGCAACAGCCATTATGCGTCTAAATCCGCGTTCCTTATGCGGGGCTAGCTCCCTACCAGCCAGTCTCAGAGCCGCGGCGGGTTGGACGCTTCTTCCGAGGTTATGCCGATCGTGTTTAGCCATGTCTCCACCAACTGAGGCCATGCTGTTACTGGAAGCTTTGTGCGCCGAAGCCCGAAGGCATGGCCGCCCTGCGCGTAGAGATGCATCTCCACGGGAACCCCGGCGTCTTTGAGTGCAACGTAGTAAGACAGCGATTGCTCGACGCCGTCGACGTTGTCGTCTTCGTTCTGCAGCAGGAATGTTGGCGGGGTTTGACGGGTCAGGTGAGTGCGGATATCAGGGGTGACATCAAGACTGTTTGTGTTATGGACGAGATGTCCCGGATAAATCGCTACTGCAAAGTCCGGGCGGCAGCTCTCTTTGTCGGCGACATCGACGGCCAGATATAAACGTCGTTGAAAATGGAAGCTCGTTGCTGCTGCCAGATGTCCGCCTGCTGAAAACCCAAGGACGCCGATCTTGTGGGGATTGATGTGCCACTCCGTCGCATGAAAGCGCACCAATCCCAACGTCCTCTGTGCATCTTCCAGCGCTTCGGGTGATTCCGGATACGGCCCCGATGTCGGAAGCTTCGCCTCGCCCGGCACGCGGTACTTTAGCAGCACACACGTAATCCCTCTGGATGTGAGCCAGTCGCAGACCTCTGTGCCTTCCAGGTCAATGGCCAGGATCTGATAGCCTCCGCCAGGGAAGACGACGACTGCGACGCCGGTATTCTTTTCCTTCGGCGAGTAGACCGTCATCGTTGGTTGCGAGACGGTGTTGATATAAAGCCACGGCTTGCCGGCGACCAGATCCTGCGCGTCGGCTTTTATCGTCTCCGGGCCGGTGATGGGCCGGGCATTGGGGATTGTTCCGGGCCAAATCGGTATTTGCGTGTGTCCGGGTGACGGCTGCCAGGAGGACGTCTGCGCGCAGAGAGTTGCGGACGCAGAGACGATGCAAAGAAGAGAGAGAAGAGGCTTCAACATTGGGCGCTTCATTAGAATCCCCACGGCTTGTAGATAACCTGTCGCTCTGGTAGAGCCGAGTGTAGGGCTGTTGTGTGTGGGATTTTTCCACTTGCACCTGTGCGAATCAACTCAGTTAACGATTCGATACTGGAATTGATGAAGCAGTGGCGGGTGCTCTACTCGGCAACGACAAGGCAAAATGCGAGGGGGCCACTCGTAAGGAGGCCGTGAGCGGGTTTGGTTTGAAGGGCGCTTTCGTTTGAAGTGCGGGGTTTGAAGAACAACTACAAAACAACAGCAGGTCCTCCGCCTTCGGCGAAGGATGACAAGGGTTGATGACAATGGTTGCGGAAAGTACGACAAGGGTTGTGGAAAGGAGGACAAGGGTTGTGGAAAGGGCGACAAGGGTTGTGGGTCGTGGCGGGTGCTATACTCGGCGAAAATCTTCTGCCCTAAGGGTTCATCGGCTTATCAATGCTTTTTACGGCTCGCAGTGCTGCAGTGTATGGGATTGACGCGCACATCATCGATGTCGAAGTCGATTTTTCGCAGGTCAAGTTAGACCAGGAACAGTTCCATACGGTGGGGTTGCCGGATGCGGCGGTGCGGGAGAGTCGCGACAGGGTGCGGTCGGCGATCAAGAACTCAGGGTTTGAGATTCCGCCTACGCGGATCACGATCAATCTGGCTCCGGCGGATTTGAAGAAGGAAGGGTCGGGGTTCGACCTGCCGATTGCGATCGGGATTCTGGGGGCGTATGGGGCGCTGCATATCAAAGATGTGAGTGACTATCTGCTGGTGGGGGAGTTGGGGTTGGATGGATGCCTGCGGGCGGTGCAGGGGATGTTGCCGATTGCGGTGGCGGCGCGCGCGAAGGGGATTAAGAACCTGGTGATTCCGGCTAGTAATGCTCGCGAGGCGGCGGTGGTGGAGGGTGTGAATGTCTATCCGGTGAAGTCGCTGCTGGAGGTGAGGGAGCTGCTGAACTCGGCGGCGATGGGCGGGATTACTGCGGCTCCGTTGAAGGTCGCGACGACTGAACTGCTGAACGAGATGCAGCACTTTCCTTTCGACTTCAAGGATGTGCGCGGGCAGCAGGTGGCGAAGCGGGCGCTGGAGGTGGCGGCTGCGGGTGGGCACAATATTCTGATGATCGGGCCGCCGGGGTCGGGGAAGACGATGCTGGCGAAACGGCTGCCTTCGATTCTGGCTCCGCTGCGTTTTGAAGAGGCGCTGGAGACTACGAAGATCCATTCTGTCGCCGGAGTTTTGGATGCGGAGCAGGGTTTAGTGGCGCATCGGCCGTTTCGGTCACCGCACCATACGATTTCGGATGCGGGGCTGATTGGCGGAGGGATGATTCCGCGGCCGGGTGAGGTTTCGCTGGCGCATAACGGGCTGCTGTTTCTGGATGAGCTGCCGGAGTTTCCGAGGAACGTGCTGGAGGTGTTGCGACAGCCGTTGGAGGATGGTCAGGTGACGATTGCTCGGGCGGCGATGAGCTTGAGCTTTCCGGCGCGATTTATGCTGGCGGCGGCGATGAATCCTTGCCCTTGCGGGTATTTTAACGACAAATCGCGGGAGTGTATGTGTACTCCGCCGATGATTCAACGGTATGTGTCGAAGGTGAGCGGGCCGCTGCTGGACCGGATTGATATTCATATTGAGGTTCCCGCGGTGCAGTATAAGGAGTTGCGGGGAGGGGCGGCGGCTGAAGGGTCGCAGCAGATACGGGAGCGGGTGTTGGCGGCGAGAGAGCGGCAGCATGAGCGGTTTGGGCAGGCTAGCGAGAGGACTGGGCGTAACAGTGGGGGGTCGGCGAAGGGGGCTTCGCGGCAGATTTTTTCGAATTCGCAGATGAATACGCAGCAGATACGGACTTACTGCGAACTTTCATCCGATGCCGAGCGGCTGCTGGAGCGGGCGATGCAGCAGCAGGGTTTGAGTGCGCGGGCGCATGACCGTATCTTGAAGGTATCAAGGACGATAGCGGATCTTGGCGGGGAGAAGGATATCGCAGTGAAGCACATTGCGGAGGCGATCCAGTACAGGACTTTGGACCGTAGTTACTGGTCGTAATCGTGGCAGGTTGCTGGATTTTTAGGTGCATTTCGCTGGTATTTTGGTGGTAATTGATGCGGTGAATTTTTTGGTTGATGGAATTCTGTTTCTGGAATATCGTTAATTGCAGGTTCCCAAAAAAAGTATTGACCTTGTGAACCAGACAGTTTACTTTGCATGAGTGTCGTAATTACCGGGCTGGCAGGATGTGATCAGAGTGCCAGGTGGTTGCGATGCAGTCAGGGCTCGCCAGGCTGCTGGCCAGCTAATCTGTTTCAAGCCCAGGCGCGGTGAGCGCGGAATCATACGGACGAGGCAGTTTGCAGAATCTACTGGTTTTAGGCAGTTGCGGTTTTGCTTGTCTGCCAGGCTGACGAGCATAAAAAGCGAGTGAGATTGTAGAAGGATTGTGGAGTACCTTAGGGGGTGTTCCGCGTCTAACAAATGCAGCAGGATTGTGGCAGCAGTTGAATCGAAGCGGTTGCCAATTGAAGTATTTCAGGCGAGTGAGCGCTAATTAGACGCTTACGTCTTAAAGGAAAGAAGGAGAAACTATGCGCTCGGATCTTATTTTTGGAGCTCTCACGCACGTGAACAACCGCTACGAACTGTGCCAGTTGGCGTCGAAGGCGACGCGCAAACTGCACAAGCCGAATACGCGGCTGCAGGACACGACCAATGAGGTACTTGACCGGTTCAAGGACACGATTCCGATGGACGAGTCCGACGCTGTTGTTGAGAAGGTACAATTGCAGGAACGCCGCGCAGCTTAATGCGCGGCTGTTTCACCCTTCCCATTTTCCTGGTGTCTAACCGCTAACCGTTTACCCCGCATTACAACCCCATCCGCTTTACACAGGTTTCGCTCTCTTCTGGCCTTCCGCACGACCCCCTTGTCAAGCAGATCCCGCCTCAGTTCCAAACATCCCCTCCTAAAAATTCAAATCCCAGGTAAAACATGACTATTTCTGAATTGAAAGAACATAATATCGCCGAGCTGAGCAAGCTTGCGCGTGGACTCGATATTGCCGGCACCAGCGGTCTCCGGAAGCAGGATTTGATCTTCAAGATTCTGCAGGCGCAGAGCGAAAAAGAAGGGCACATCTTCGCGGAGGGCGTGCTGGAGATTCTGCCGGATGGCTACGGATTTCTGCGGTCTCCGGATTACAACTATCTGCCGGGGCCGGATGATATTTATGTTTCGCCTTCGCAGATCCGCAAGTTCGACCTGAAGACAGGCGATACGATCAGCGGTAATGTGCGTCCTCCGCATGAGGGCGAGAAGTATTTTGCGCTGGTGAAGATTGAGGCGATCAACTTTGAGTCGCCTGAGGAGACGCGGAACAAGATTCTGTTCGACAACCTGACGCCGTTGTATGCCGCCGAGCGGGTGAAGATGGAGACGGTGCGGGAGAATCTTTCCGGGCGCGTGATGGACCTGCTGACGCCGGTGGGCAAGGGGCAGCGCGGATTGATTGTGGCTCCGCCGAGAACCGGCAAGACGATGCTGCTGCAGGCGATTGCGAACAGCATTACGACGAATCATCCAGAGGTTGTGTTGATCGTGCTGCTGATCGATGAGCGGCCGGAAGAAGTTACGGATATGCAGCGGTCGGTGAAGGGCGAGGTGATCTCTTCGACCTTCGATGAACCGGCGGCGCGCCACGTACAGGTTGCCGAGATGGTGATCGAGAAGGCAAAGCGGCTGGTGGAGCATAAGCGCGATGTTGTGATTCTGCTGGACTCGATTACGCGTCTGGCGCGTGCGTACAACACGATTGTGCCGCCATCGGGCAAGGTGCTATCGGGCGGTGTGGATTCGAATGCGCTGCAGAGGCCGAAGCGGTTCTTCGGCGCGGCGAGAAATATCGAAGAGGGCGGTTCGTTGACGATCATTGCTACGGCGCTGGTCGATACGGGTTCGCGTATGGACGAAGTCATCTTCGAAGAGTTCAAGGGAACGGGCAACATGGAAGTGATCCTGGATCGCAAGCTCGTCGACAAGCGCGTGTTTCCGGCGATCGATATTCAGCGGTCGGGTACACGTAAGGAAGAGCTGCTGATTCCGAAGGAAGATTTGCAGCGGACTTGGATTCTGCGGAAGGTGCTGAATCCGCTGTCGCCGGTTGAGGCGATGGAGTTGTTGACGGATAAGCTGGCAAAGACTCGGAATAACCAGGAGTTCCTGCATAATATGAGTTCGATTTAGTCCAGGTAGTGTGGACTGTGCGGCGCGGTGCTGATGGCATCGCGCCGTTTTCTATTTAAGATCTACTGTTGGTGTTGTGGCCAGAGAACGGGCAACAGCAAAGACAAAAGCGAAATGCGGGGATCTCTCCACTGCGCAACAGACGATGAGACTGTCTGTTGCTCCGGTCGAGATGACGATTCTTTTTGGGGGTAAGGCGGTCGAGCTTCGCTCGATAACCCACCCTTTGCAAAAAGCGCAAAGGATGGGCCACCCGTCGGACTATAAAGCAACGACAGGCAACAGCAGATCCCTACGGGATGACAACCAAAAGGGCAGCCAACAGCAACTGTAACTGCGACTGCAACTGCGACTGCGACTGCGACTGCAACTGCAACTGCGACTGCAACTGCAACTGCGACTGCGACTGCGACTGCAACAGCAACAGCGGGGACTCTTAAGGCTGATCTGCTGTTGCTCGAACCGGGCTTGCCAGCGAAAAAAAAGGAAAGTTGTGAACTTTTTGCATTCCGCGACGGTATGGACTGCGTATAGGCAGGTAAGCGAGCTTGATGAGAACGAACGACGAAGAGTTTCGCAGGTTGGTTGAGCGCCATCAGTCGATGGTGTTCTCGATTGCGCTTCGAGTGCTGGGAGATCACGGAGCTGCTGAAGAGGTTGCGCAGGACGTGTTCGTGGAATTGCATCGATCGATAGGACGACTGGAGTCGGATGAGCATGTGTTGTTCTGGTTGAGAAAGGTGGCGACGCATCGAGCGACCGATTATCTGAGGCGGCGGAGTCTGCGGCCGGAGTTTATGGCGGAGGAGTGGACTGAGGAGCATTGCCGGCATGTGGATGGGCGTTCGTTTGACGCGGTTGTTGTAGGGACGCGGCTGGAGGAGATGGTGTTGTCGTTACCGCAGAGCTTGAGGGCGGCGGTTGTGCTTCGGTACCAGGAGGAGATGACGCCGGACGAGATTGCGAAGACGCTGGAGCAGCCCTTGGCTACGGTGAAGAGCAATCTGCAGCGCGGGCTGGTGATGCTGCGGCGGAAGGCGGATTCGATGTTGAAGGAGTTTGTGCGTGAGCGATGAGTTGGAACAGGAGTTAAAGGAAGGGTTGCAGCGCGTTCCGGCACCGGAGGGTTTCGCCGGACGTGTGATGGAGCGGATTGCGAAGAAGGAGCGCCTGCGATTGCGGGTGATGCCACAGAGGATCTCGTATGTGTGGCAGACGGCGGTTGCTGCGATGGTGCTGCTTGCGGTGTTGTTCGGCCTGGGGGAGACGGCACACAGGCGAGAGGAGCGGAGACAGGCAGAGCTGGTGCAGCATCAGTTTGAAGTTGCGATGCAGGTGGCGGGAAAGACATTGAATGGAGTTGGAGAGCACATCAGCAAGGTGGCAGTGAAAGACGAAAGAGGAGAGCAATGATACGACAGAGAGTGGCGGGCATGAGGGTGATTGCGGTTGCGGCAGCGTTCCTGATGGTGGCTGGGAATGTGCGTGCGCTGGAGCCGCTGCAACAGAAGGACGATCTCTTCGCCGGAGCGGAGAAGTTTTCTCAGGGAGCGAAGTCTACGACTGAGGTGAACCTGGATAAGAACATGCTGGGGATGGTGGGCAAGTTTGGCGATGAGGGTGACGATAAAAGCGGGACTGATCTGGCCAGGAAGATGGACTTCGTGATTGTGCGCTCGTATGAGTATGAGACGGCGGGACAGTACAAGATGTCCGATGTCGAAGAGTTTCGGAAACGGCTTGAAGATGGCGGATGGTCGCATGTCGTGAAGGAGAGAAGCGCGACCGAGAGTACGGATGTATGCGTCAAGCTGGGGCAGGACGGGCAGTTCAGCGAGTTGGTTGTGATCAGCGCGGAACCGAAGGAGCTTACGTTTGTTCATCTGAAGGGGCACATGTCTTCGAATGATCTGATGAAGATGGGCTCGCATTACGGCGTGCCGCAGGACAGTCCGAAGAAGAAGGAGAAGATCAAATGATGCGACGACTGGGGGGATCTTTACTGGTAGCGTTTGGAGTTGTGCTGCTGGTTGTGCAGGGCGTACATGCATCGGAGCGAGGCGGCGACAGCTTCGATGCGCTGGTGAAGGGACTGAGCGCGCACTACTCGGTGCAGCCAAAGACGATTCCGTTGATGTGGATGGTGAGTCTGTGCGCACGGGGTGCGACGCATGGCGGTGTGCGGGGAATGCGAGTTGTGGAGTTTGAGAACTTTGCGGAGCCGGATGATTCCGGAGGGTTTGATAAGACTGTTCGTTCGAGTCTGGGCGAGGATTGGTCGCAGATGGTGCGGGAGTGGAAGCGTGACAGCGGCGAATCTCTTGTCTATGTCCGAGCGGAGAACAGCCGGATCGACATGATCGTAGTCGATCTTGACCATGGCGGGCTGAACCTGGTGAAGATGACGATGAATCCGGACGAGCTTGCAAAGTGGACGAAGGAACGTGGGATGCGGATGGGCGCTCAGTAGCCGTTCGCGATGAGGTACTTCTCGGTGAGGGTGAATTTTTCCGACGGGTTCTGGCGGCGTTCGGCGTATTTGCTGAGCACATCGACTTCGATGTTGAGCAGGCTGCCGGGGGTAAGGGTGCGAAGGCTGGTGGCCTGGTAGGTGTGGGGGATGATGGCGACTTCGACTTCGTTGGCAATGATGGAAGCGACGGTGAGGCTGATGCCTTCGATGGTGATGGAGCCCTGGGGGACGACGTAGCGGGTGAGGGCGTCGGGGAGACGGATGCGGAGTCGCCAGTCGGTTTGGGACGCGCCGGGTGTGATGGGATCTAGGGCGACGAGGGTGGCGGTGCCGTCGACGTGGCCCTGGACGACGTGGCCGCCGAGGGGTGAGCCGACGGGTGTGGGAAGTTCGAGGTTGACGGTGGCGTCGGGGCGCAGGTGGGAGAGTGTGGTGCGGGCGATAGTCTCTGCTGCCAGGTCGGCGGAGAAGCGCGGAGGGAAGGCGTTGGGTTCGATGCTGAGTGCAGTGAGGCAGACGCCGTTGACTGCGATGCTGTCGCCGGTGTTGAGACGCGCGGTGAGCGTGGGCGCGGCGATGGTGATGCGTGTTGCGCCTTCAGTGGGCGTGATGGCGAGAAGGGTGCCGGTGGTTTCGATGAGTCCGGTGAACATAAGTACAGGGTATAGGGAATAGGGAGTAGGGAGTAGGGCTTGGTTCAGGGATTTGGCCAGGGGTAGTGGAGGTAGCCGGTGATGCGGATGTCTTGTTTTTCAGCAGAGCCAACGGTGGTGCGGGTTGCGTGGGCGAGGGAACGCTCGAAGACGTGCGGGGAGGCGATGCCGTGGGCGAAGGGGATGGCTTGATCGCCTAGTTCGGTTTGGGAGTAGAAGAGGACGGCTTTGTCGACGAGGTCGTGTTGGAGGAAGGCTCCGTTGAGGTGGGAGCCACATTCGAGGAGGAGGCTGAGGATGTTGCGTTCGGCGAGAGTGGAGAGGACGGTCGAGAGGCTTAGGAGTCCGGCGTGGTCGGGGATGGTTTCGACCTGAGCGTTACATCTTTCCAGTGCGGTTCGTTTGGTGTTGGGAGCGGCTTCGCCGCAGAATATGAGGAGGTCTGGGGCGGAGTTGTTGGCGCTGTTTGCGGAGCGGACGAGTTTCGAGTCGAGCGGGATGCGGAGGTGGGTGTCGAGGATGATGCGAAGGAGCGGGCGGCGGCGCGGCTTTCCGCTGCTGGCTGGACTCTGCATTCCGCTGCGGTCGGGACTCTGCATTCCGCTGCGATCGGTGAGCTGCGGATCGTCGGCGAGAACGGTGCCGATGCCGGTGAGGACAGCGTCGGAGGCGTGGCGAAGAAGTTGGACCTGATGACGGGCGGCTGGGCCGGTGAGCCAGTGAGGTTGGTTGAGGAGACGCGTGGCGGGTGGTGGGGCGAGTTTGCCATCGGCGGATAGCGCGGCTTTGAGGGTGACGAAAGGAGTGCGGTGCTGGATGAAGTGGGCGAAGGCTTCGTTGAGATCGCGAGCCGGTTGTTCGAGGATGCCGAGGGCGACTTCGATTCCGGCGGCGCGAAGCTTGGCGATACCCTGTCCGCCTGGCGTTCCTCCAGAGACTAGAGGGTTCGGGTCCTTTGTGGCGATGACGCAGCGGGCGATGCCTGCTTCGACGAGGGCGTTGGCGCAGGGCGGGGTGCGGCCGTGGTGACTGCAGGGTTCGAGGGTGACGTAGGCAGTGGCGCCGTGGGTGGAGATGCCTCGTGCGGCGGCTTGCTTGAGGGAGACGATCTCGGCGTGATCGCGGTTGGCGTAGAGGTGAGCGCCTTCGCCGATAATCTCTGGTGAGCCCTTGGAAGAATTTTTTGTGAGGACGCAGCCTACGTGCGGATTGGGCGAGGCGAGGCCGATGGTCTCGGTGGCGAGGTCGAGGGCTCGCTGCATGAAAGTCTCGTCCTGTGCTCGTTGCGGCGAATCGTGCGGCATTGTTATCAAGGATAGCGGTTTTGGCATGCAGATGCTAAGAACAAGATGTTACAACTGTAGGCGATGCGAAGTTCGACTCCAATGCTGACGGCTCGTGAGGCGGCGCGGTTGCTCGGGGTGAGCTATGCGACGGTGAAACAGTGGATTCTGAATGGGAAGTTGAAGACGGTGCAGACGCCGGGGGGACATCATCGAGTTTCGGAGTCTGCGTTGCAGCCGTTTCTACAGAAGGACACAATGAAACCGGCGGGTGAGTCGCGGCGGAGGTTTCGGCGGGTGAGCGGGAGAAATCAGCTTGCGGGCAAGGTGGTGGGCCTGCGGGTTGAAGGACTACTGGCGGAGGTTGTGCTTGCTGTGGGGGATGCGCGGGTGACGTCGATCATTACGGCGAATGCGGCTCGCGAACTTCAGTTGAAGAAGGGCGATACGGTAGCGGCTCTGATCAAATCGACTGATGTGATGATCGAGCGGCTTGACGATCTCGTGTAGCCGAAGAGCGAAATCAGGCTCCAGCTTCTAACAAACCATCTCTCAAGGGCGGATTTGCGTTTCGCGGAGTGGGAAGATTCGATCATGTTTGACTATACGATTCGAAACGTCTAGTTTCGTAGTACCCGATATGTAGAGCCTTGGGGCGATTCAACGCTTCGTGCTTGTGCGAGATCTCATTCGCAGCTCATTGCCAACCCGCCGGATACAGAGTCCGAGCCCTATCCCTGAAGGCCATCCATGAAATCTCCCCGAACTCCTTTTGCGCTTTTCCTGCTCATGTCAGTCGCGGGGGCAGCGGCTTTTGCTCAGATTGCGGCCGATCTTCGCGGACGTGTAATTGATCCTTCGGGTGCGTCAGTGGCGAATGCGCATGTGGAGTTGACTGAGTCGGAGACAAACATTCATCAGAGGACAATGACTTCGAGTACGGGCGATTATGTGTTCACGCATCTGAATCCAGGCTCGTATAGCGTGAAGGTGATGGCGGCAGGTTTCAAGACGCTCGACCACACCGGCATTACTGTGGTTGTGGGGCAGACGGTGAACGCAGATTTGACGTTGAGCCCGGGTGGAGATCAGCAGACGGTGGAGGTGAGCAGCGATTTTCCGGTGATGCAGGCGGGGACGAGCGACATTCAGACGAACATATCGCGACCTACGATTGCGGCGATGCCTCTGAATACGCGCAATTTCATTCAGCTTTCGACGCTGGCTCCGGGCGTGGCGCTGCCGCCGGGAACGCTGTTGCCACGCATCAATGGAGGGCGGCCGAGGACGAATGAGTATCTGTATGACGGCGTCTCCGCTCTGCAGCCTGAACCGGGACAGGTTGTGTTTTTCCCGATCCTCGACGATATCGCCGAGTTCACGGTGGAGTCGGATAATGTGCCGGCTGAGTTTGGCCGGTTCAACGGCGGCGTGGTGAATGTGGCGACGCGCTCCGGGTCGAATGTGATTCATGGAAGTTTGTTCGAGTATTTTCGCAATGAAATTCTCAACGGTCGAAATTATTTTGCGTCGGCGACTGTGCGCAAGCCGGAGTATCGGCGCAATCTGTATGGGGCAACGCTCGGCGCGCCGATTGTCCATGACAAGCTCTTTTTCTTTGGCGATTACCAGGGGGTGAAGCAGTTGATCGGGGTGACGCGCATCTCGACCATACCGACGGCGAATGAGCGGCAGGGAATTTTTACTGGCGTGTCGAAGATCTTCGATCCGACGACGACGCAGGTGGTGGAGGGCAAGTTTGTGCGGCAGGAGTTTCCCAACGACACGATCAACATTCCTCTCGATCCGGCGGCGAAGGCTCTGCTGACTCGTTTCCCAATGCCGAGCAATGGAAACGCGGCGAATAATTTCAGCAGGACGGCGAACGACTCGGATCATCAGAATCAGTTCGACGTGCGCGTGGATGGAACGTTTCGTAGCCGGGATCGGGCGTTCGGGCGCTACTCCTACTACAACGAGGTAGAGCTGCCGGTCGCGCCGCTGCCGGATGGAGGAGGGTTGATCTCGGGCTCGGTGCTGGGGACCGGCGGGGTGGTGGGACTGTCAAATGTGCTGGGGCAGCAGGGAGTGATCAACGAGACGCACACATTTTCTGCGCGGCTGTTGAATAACTTTGCGCTGGGCTATACGCGGCGCGGCAATACGGTGGCGGGGCCGACGCTGAACACGACGGCGTCGGCGGCATTGGGGATTCCTGGGATTCCGACGAATGCATCGTTCAATAATGCGCTGCCGCTGTTTACGATGACGGGATTTCAGCAGCTTGGTCCTGCGGCGGGCACGTTTGCGCAGTTTCAGACAGCAGTGTGGCAGATGGTGGATACGGTGAACATGACGCGGGGGGCGCATGCGATCAAGGCGGGGCTGGATCTTCGCTGGTATCAACTGAATACGATATCGCCGCCAAATCCGACGGGGTCGTTTGCGTTTACGACGACGGGAACCAATCAGCAGGGCGTGACGAATAGCGGTAATTCGCTGGCGAGTTTTCTGCTTGGGCAGGTGGATACGTTTTCGATCGACCTACAGGAGAGCAAGATTCGTCCGAGGGACATGATCGAAGAGTATTTTCTGCAGGACGATTGGAAGGTGAATCCGCGGCTGACACTGAATCTTGGCGCGCGATGGACGCTGCATCTTCCTTCGAACGAGAAGAACAATCAGGGAGCGGTGTTCAACCTGGCGACGCAGCAACTGGATTACCTGGGGCAGAATGGGAATTCGCGGAGTGCGCGCGAGTTGCACGATGGCAATGTTGCGCCGCGAATTGGTTTGTCGTTTCTGGCGACGCCGAAGATGGTGGTGCGGTCGGGGTTCGGGATTGTGTTTATCGACCAGTCCGGGATTACGACTCCGTTCACAACGCCGCAGTTCCCGTTTATTCAGAACGTGCAGCAGAAGACACAGGACAGTGTGAATGCTGCGTTTGGGCTGTCGGGTGGGCCTTCCGTGGCACCGATACCGTTTACGCCGGATGCGGGACTGGGCCAGAGCGTTTATACGGCGAAGAAGACGGCTGGGTCGGGATATGTGCAGCAGTGGAACCTGGCGGTGCAGCGACAGATTACGAATAACATGTCGGCCGAGATTGCCTATGTTGGGTCGCATATTGTGCATGTGGGGATTCCCGACTCGAATTTGAATCAGCTGACGACGGCTCAGCTCGCACAGGGTTCGTCGCTGCTGGCGCAGGTGACGAATCCTTACTTCGGACAGATTCCGGCTTCGAGCTCGGTCGGGGGGAAGACGGTGAGCCAGGCGCAACTGTTGAAGCCGTATCCGCGTTTTTTGAATATTGCTACGTACCGGAACAATAGCGGAGATACGAACTACAACGCTCTTGAAGCTAAGGTGGAGCAGAGGTTTTCGCATGGGGTTTCGTTCCTGTTTGCCTATACGCACTCGAAGCTGATCGATGATGCTTCGTCGGTGTTTTCGTCTACGGTGCTTTCGTCGCCGAATACGAGCAGCCTGGTGGCGGCGGATACATTCCGGCCTTATCTGGAGCGGGATTCGTCGAGCGGCGATATGGCGAATGTGACTTCGTTCAGCGGGACCTACGATCTGCCTGCGGGGAGGGGACATTGGTTTGCATCGTCGGGGGTGGGGAATGCGCTGCTGGGAGGTTGGGAGCTGAATACGATTTTGACGCTGCAGTCCGGGATGCCGGTGACTGTGACGCAGTCGACGAACAATAATTCGTTTGCGGGATTTGCGCTGCAACGGCCGAATATTGTGGGGAATTCGAGTTTGCCCGCGTCGCAGAGGACGCCAGCCCACTACTTCAATACAGCCGCGTTTGCTACGGCACCTCAGTTTGTCATAGGCACAGCTTCACGGAATCCGGTGCGGGGACCTGCGTATCGCGATCTGGATTTAGCGCTGGTAAAGCATACGAAGCTGATTGAGGGAATGGACATGGAGTTCCGAGCGGAGATGTTCAACCTTACGAATACGCCGGAGTTCTCGCAGCCGAATGGGAGTTTCGGGTCGGCGGCGTTCGGGAGTATTACGAGCACGACGACCGATCCGCGGGTGGTGCAGTTTGCGCTGCGGCTGAGCCGGTAGGGTTAGTCGAGGAGAGAGTCGATGAAGGCGGAGGAGTCGAAGGGGAGGATGTCTTCGAGCTTTTCGCCTACTCCGGCGTAGACGACTGGGAGCTTTAGTTCTGTGGCGATGGCGAAGACGATGCCGCCTTTTGCGGTGCCATCGAGTTTGGTTAGGACGATGCCGGTGACGTGAGCGGCTTCGGTGAAGAGACGGGCCTGCTGGAGGCCGTTCTGTCCGGTGGTCGCGTCCATGACGAGGAGAGTCTGGTGCGGGGCACCGGGAACGAGCTTCTCCGCGGTGCGGCGCATCTTGTCGAGCTCCTTCATGAGGTCGGTCTTGGTGTGGAGGCGGCCTGCGGTATCGACGATTAATATTTGCGTGTTGCGGGCTTTGGCGGCGGCGCAGGCGTCGTAGAGTGCGGCGGAGGGGTCGCCGCCTTGTTTGGTTTTGATGATCTGGACTTCGGAGCGCTGGGCCCAGACTTCGAGCTGCTCGATGGCGGCGGCGCGGAAGGTGTCGGCGGCGCATAGGAGGACGGTGCGGCCTTGTGCGGTGAAGTAGGCTGCCAGCTTGCCGGTGGTGGTGGTTTTGCCGGTGCCGTTGACGCCGACCATCATGATGACTTCGAGGGTGCTATGTGAAGCCGAGGCCGCCCGATTGCTTGCGTCGCCGATTCCCATAGTGATGACCTCGGGTGGAGCGGCTGGGTGATGGATGGGCCGGGATACGCCGTCGAGGATCTGCTTGAGCTCGGATTTGAGGAGCTGCTTGAGCTCGTCGCCGCCCTGGATGCCGGTGCGGAGAGCGCGCTGGCGAAGGTTTTCGATGACAAGGGCAGTGGTGGGAGCGCCGAGGTCCGCGGCGAGGAGGAGTGGCTCGAGATTGACCAGGGTGGTCTCGTCGACTTCGCGGGTGAGGGCGATGACGGAGCTGATGGACTCTGTGAAGGACTCGCGGGTGCGGGTGACCGCCTGCTTCATGCGATCGAAGAGGCCGCGCTTCGGCTCCTGGGGTTCGGAGGCGGTGGGCTGGTCAGGTTCTGTGGGGCGTTTGCCGAAGAGAGAGAAAGCCATGCTGCCTTCCAGTTTAGCAATCCGGCGGCGAGTTTCGCCCTGAGATGCCGTCAGCTTGCGGAGATGCGTGGAGACGCGATGTTTCCGCGACAAGGGTTTTCAGGAAGATATGGATTGCTGGTAGACGCGTAGACGGACGCAGGCGGCCTGGAGCAAAGGGGTTTTGAGGTTGAGTGAGAGGCCGCGGTCGAAGAGATCTCCGAGGATGGCGTCGAACTCGAGGTTTGCGCCCTTCTGCATGTCGCGGTACATCGAGGAGGTGAGCTTCGACCCTTTGGTGATGAGTCGCTGGCGGACTGTATCGAGGAACGCCTTGGCGGCAGGGTAGCCAGAGGCAGAGGCGACAGAGGAGCACTCGTCGAGGGCCTGAAGGGCGGTCTCTTCGCCGCAGGGGACGGCGTTGATCTCGCCGATGGAGGCGTTGAAGAGACAGTTGACCAGACCCAGGGTCGAGATGGCGACCCACTTCTGCCACATGGCCTGCATGATGGTGGTGGAGAGCTCAGTTCCGAATCCGGCATCGCGCAAGGTGTCGTCGAGTTGCCGGATGCGCGGGGTGATCTGTCCGTCGCACTCGCCATAGGTAAGGGTTTGCATCTCGTTGAACTGCACGATGCGCCCCTGGGGATCGAGTTCGGTGGAGACCATGCAGACTCCTCCGAGGACGCTGGCGGAACCGAAGCGTCGGGCGAGTATGTCCATGTGACGCATTCCGTTGAGGACGGGGTAGATCATTGTTTCGGGGCCGACGGCTGGGGCCATGTCGGTGATGGCGCTGTCGAGAGCGAGAGACTTTACGCTGAGGAAGATGATGTCGCAGGGGGAGTGGAGTTGGTCGGAGGTTATGGTGCGGGGCTTGATGGTGAGATCGCCATAAGGGCTGATGATGTGGAGGCCGTCGCGATGAAGCTGCTGCGCACGCGAGGGGCGAACGAGAAAGGTGACGTCGCGGCCGGCTTGCGCGAGCTTCGTTCCAAAATAACCTCCGACTGCGCCGGCACCCACGACAAGAATCCTCATAGACATCTGTATTGGATACAGGATGCTTCGCTTAAGCGTCAACAATTTGTGATGGCGAGTGGACGAGGTAGGAGGTTGGGTGGGGATGGGGGTTTTTAGGAAGAAGCTTTTTTCCTCCTATGCCGAGAACGAGATAGGCGAGGATAAAGACAACGATGAAGGCTATTCCGGCAAAGAGAACAACCAACGCGAAGTTAGGGTGTTTCTGTGTGCGAAGTCTCGCGCGACTAATAGAGTCTTTCATGACACATTAGATGCGATTCGGCCGCACGAGGTAGAAGATTGGGCGATTTGCTCAGGCAAAACGGGTTAGCGAAACGGGGGCATAGCTCGATGTTGAAGCAGGTTTTGGCGGAGCCGAGGAGTAGATGCCGGGACGGACGAGAAGAAGCAGGTAGATGAGAAGGATGGCGATAAGGACCAGGCCACCAATGAAGATGTGAGGTCTGAATCCCATGATGGTTTTGTGTCTGGGAAGATCAGGCGGGGGGATGTGGCCGTGCTCGTGGTCGCGTTCGTGGTTGTGTTGAGACATGCAGACAAGCTTACTTTGACAACGCGGTTGTGTGTCAGGTGACGGGGTAAATATTTCGGGAGGCGGCGATTATTCGTCTCGGCTATTCATCTCGGCCAGGCCGGGACATCAGTTCGCGGATGGCTTCTTTGGGACTTTTGTTGTGGTGGAGGATGGCGTCCATCTGCTGGGTGATGGGCATTTCCACGGCGTAGCGTGTGGCGAGGCCGAGAGCAGCGGTGGTGCTGCGGACGCCTTCGGCGACTTTGCCGTGGAGGCCGTCCATGATGTCGGGAAGGTGGCGGCCGCGTCCGAGCTCGATACCGACGGTGCGGTTGCGGGAGAGGGAGCCGGTGCAGGTGAGGACGAGGTCGCCGATGCCGGAGAGTCCGGCGAGGGTCTGGCGGCGGCCTCCGCAGGCTATGGCGAGACGGGTCATCTCGGCGATGCCTCGTGTGATGAGAGCGGCGGAGGAGTTGTAGCCGAGGTTGAGGCCGTTGGCGACACCGGCGGCGAGGGCGATGACGTTCTTCAGGGCTCCGCCGAGTTCTACGCCGGGGACGTCATCGTTGGTGTAGACGCGGAGGGTGGGCGAGGTGAAGTCGCGTTGGATGATCTGGGCGATTTGTGGCGATGAGGAGGCAGCGACGACTGCAGTGGGCATTCCGGCGGCGACCTCCTGCGCGAAGGAAGGGCCGCTGAGGACTGCGAAGGAGTTGTTCGTAGCGGCGGCTACGATCTGCGACATGCGGAGGAAGGTTGTTTCCTCGAGACCTTTGCTCGCGCTGAGGATGATCTGATCTTTTGTTAGTAGCGGAGCGATGTGAGTGATGATGCCGCGAAGATGCTGCGAGGGCGTGACGCAGAGGAGGATGTCGGCTTCGAAGATGGCGCGTGGCAGGTCGGCGGTGACGTCGATGTCGACGGGGAGTGTGAAGCCGGGGAGGTAGGGAAGGTTTTCGCCGGCGTCGGTGAGCTGCTCGGCGAGGGTGGTGGAGTGAGCCCAGAGACAGAGATCGTGTCCGCCGCGACGGGCGAGGGAGAGAGCGAGTGCTGTGCCCCAGGCTCCGGCACCGAGGATGGCGATACGGCTCATGCAGCGTCCTTTTTTCTGCCGAAG
Organism: Edaphobacter sp.; assembly: GCA_039922475.1. Taxonomy (GTDB): domain Bacteria; phylum Acidobacteriota; class Terriglobia; order Terriglobales; family Acidobacteriaceae; genus Edaphobacter. Next base: position 40,831 of record JBDTEQ010000069.1, on the reverse strand, counting down.
CGGTTTTCGGTTCCGGCGAGAAGGCGGCGGATGTTTTCGCGGTGCTTGATGATGATCAGAAGCGGAATGAAGAGGAAGCCAGCGATGACGATGGGAGTGCGCACAGGTACAAAGTAGAGTCCGAAGAGCGGGAAGAAGGCAGAGCCTACGATAGACGCAAGTGAGACGTAGCGGGTGATGAGGAAGATGATGAGGAAGATGGCGAAGGTGCATCCGGCAGCGGCTGGTGAGAGAGCAAGGAAGACACCGAGAGCGCTGGCGACTCCTTTGCCTCCGCGAAAGCCCAGCCAGATGGGGAAGACATGGCCGAGGATGGCGGCAACAGCGGCGATGACCGCGATGTCGTAGTTGCCGGGAGCGATGTGCTGGGCGATCTTGACGGCGAGGAAGGCTTTGCCGCAGTCGAGAAGGAGGGTGGCGATGCCGAGGCCTTTGGCGCCGGAGCGAACGACGTTGGTGGCGCCGATGTTGCCGCTGCCGGTAGAGCGGATGTCCTGGTTGCGGAAGATTTTGACCAGCAGAAAGCCGAAGGGGATTGAACCGAGGAGATAGGCGAGCGGGATGGAGAGGAGCCAGGGGTTCATGATCGTTTGGATGAGTTTAGCAAGATGGCGCGATGCGGTGAAGATGCCTTGGCTCAGAGTTGCGGGTATATCGAGAGGGGCGGGAGCGGTCGTGCTTCGCACGATGCCCACATCTCAGAGTCGAGATATGGGGCACCCGGGTTTGTGGCACGATTAGAGGAGGTGGTGGCGGATGAGTTCGAGGGCGTGCTGGCTGGCCCCGAAGCGGATGCGCTCGCGATCGCCGGGGAGGTTCAGTTCTTTGACCTGGGTATGTTGGCCGTCGGCGAGGGCGATGTAGACGAGGCCGATGGGTTTGTTGGCGTCGGGGCCGGGTGAGCCAGGGCCGGGGCCGGCGATACCGGTGATGGAGATGCCGAGGGATGCTTTGGTGCGGGAGCGGATGCCTTCTGCAAGCGCGCGCGCTACCTCGGGAGAGACAGGGCCTTTGTTGGCGACGAGTTTTGCGGGGACTTCGGCGAAGGCGGTTTTGAGCGCGTCGCTGTAGACGACCGCGCCGCCGAGAAAGTAGCGCGAGCTGCCGGCAATGGCCGTAAGACGCTGGGCGAGGAGGCCACCGGTGCAGCTCTCGGCAGTGGCGAGCGTGAGGTCGCGGAGGCCCAGATTGAGGAGTACGACCTCTTCGAGCGATTCGCCATGGGAGGAGAAGATGGCGTCGTCCATCTCGGCTTCGATCTTCTCGGTTAGCTCGTCGACGCGACTCTGGGCTTCGGCGAGCGTGGGTTTGGCGCAGAGAAAGTGGAGCTGGATTTCGCCTGCTCCGGCGAGGATAGTGGTTTCGACATCGGCGTACTGCTTGTAGATCGGAGCGCTGCGGGCGTCGACGTGCGACTCGGGAATGAGAGCCATTCGGAGCATGCGTTTGGCGAGATGCCGCGGAGGGAGCGAGGTGGCGAGGCGCGGTTTGACTTCTTCGTCGAAGAGCGGCTTGAGTTCTTTTGGTGGGCCGGGAAGGAGGATGACTAGCTTGCGGACGGGTCTTCCGTTGGTGTCGGCGATGGTGGTGTCGAGATATTGCGCGGGGGCGCTGCCGTTTTTATTCTCGAGGATGGTGGCACCATCGAGGATGTCGGCCTGTTTGGCGTTGTTGGGTGGCATGACCATCTGGCGGGCGGCGAAGCGCTTGTAGAGGGCGGTGAGGGAGGTGTTGTCGCTGTGAAGGCCGATGCCGAGTGCGGCGGCGACGGCTTCGCGGGTGAGGTCGTCTTCAGTGGGCCCGAGGCCTCCAGAGAAGAGGACGATGTCGGCGCGGGAGAGAGCGATGCGTGCAGCGTTGGTGAGATGCGTGAGATTGTCGCCGACGATGGTTTTGAAGGCGACCTGAACGCCGAGATCGTTGAGACCTTCAGTGAGGTAGAGGGAGTTGGTGTCCTGGCGGAAGGGTGTGAGCATCTCCGAGCCGACTGCGATGATTTCAGCGATCATGTCTGGTGTCGTGTCTCCGGCTGGGCCAATGTGACTCTTCGACCATGATAGTTGGTTTCGAGCGCTGCTAGATAAGAGGGCGGCCCTGGATGTCCAGAGAGACGTGATAGAGGGCGCCACTGATTCCTGCTCCCAGAGTTTCGCGGGTGGCGAGGGCAGCGTTGCCGTCTTCAAGGAAGGCGAGGCCGACCAGATTACTGCCGGAGATGGCTAATGTGGCTTCGTGGCGGGGAGTGATGCGGATGATGCCGCGCTGGCCGTGGAGACTGGCGGCTACGTAGAGGTTGTCTTCTACGTCGAATGCCATGCCTTGCGCGCGGCCGAGGCCCTGGTAGAAGACGGTTGCGTTGCCGTCGCGGTCGATGGCGTGGATGGCCTGGTTGCTGCTGGTGGTGGGGCCGGTGACGAAGAGCATTCCCGCGTCGTTGAAGGCGAGATGGTAGGCGGCGATGCTGGGTTCGAGCGTGGCGAAGACGAAGATCTCGCGGGCGGAGTTGATCTTGAAGATGGTGCCGGAGCGGTCGCCGACGTAGAGATTGCCGTCGCGGTCGAAGGCGATGCCGGTGGCGATGCCCATGCCTTCGGCGTAGGTGGAGAGGGCTCCGTCGGGGGAGATGCGGTAGACGGTGCCTTCGGCGCGGGAGCTGGCGTAGAGATAGCCGTCGGGCCCAAAGGCGAGTCCGGTGGCGTTGAGCAGATCGCGGACGAAGGGGCGCATCTGGAAGTCGCGCTGGATTTGAAAGATGGAGACGGGGACGGCCTGGCCGCGGGCTCCGGAGACGGTGGCGTAGACGTTGCCGTCGGCGTCGACTGCCGGGTTGGCTACAGGGTGAAGGTTTTCGGCCATCGGAACGGCGATGCGCACGTTGAGAGGATTGCTGTCGGTTGCGCTGCGATGAAAGATGAGATCGCCGGTGATGGCACCGTCAGGAATGCGGATGGTGGCTCGGGTGGAGCGGCTGAGGGTGACGGGGACGGCGATGTCGCCGATGGTGGCGTGGGGGATGTGGGGGCCGAGGGGATCGAGATGTTGGCCGTGGACGTCGATCTCTCCACCGGGCATGGCCGCGACGGGAGAGACACGGTCGAGGTGCGGGGCCGGAGCGTCGTGCTTGTCGTGGGCCAGGAGGGAGCGGAGGGTGGTCATGCTGGGTTTAGCGTAGACGGGTGTGCGGGGGAGTGCAAATGCGAAGGCGTAACGGTGATCGAAGGGATAGAAGCGGATAAGAGCGATAAGACGATAAAAAAGGCAAAGGAATCAGGAAGGCCGATTCAACAAAAAAGGCAGGTTCGGTCATGCTCTTCTCGTATCAGGTCTTATCGTTTTGATCCCTTTGATCCGTTTGATCACCGTTACGGTTTTTGGAGGCTTACTAGAAGCGGAGATGGATGAGTTGCGCGACGGCGAGGGCGAAGAGGCCGGCGGCTACGTCGTCGAGCATGATACCGGTGCCGGTGGGTAGGCGTTCGAGTTGGCGGATGGGTGGCGGCTTGAGGATGTCGAAGAGGCGGAAGAGGATGAGAGAGATTGCGGCGTGCTGCCAGTCGATGGGGATGGCGATGAGGGCGATGAGTTGGCCGGCTACCTCGTCGATGACGACATGGCCGGGGTCTTCGCGGCCGGATTCGCGGGCTACGATGGTGGCAGCGGGGATGCCGATTAATGTGACTGCGACTGCGGCTATAACTGTGCCGACGGCCAGGGTGGTGGGGGTTGGGTGGAGAATGTGGGCGGCGGCGTACCAGAGGAGGACGGCGGAGATGCTGCCGTAGGTGCCGGGACCGGGTTTGAGCAGGCCTGCTCCGAAGAAGGTGCCGATGAGCCAGGCCCAGAGGGTCTTCTTTTTGGCGGGAGGGTGGAGTTGTGCAGAGGAGTTCGGCATCGGCTTTTAGTGTAGCGGGTGTATATCCCCCCACCCGCCTGAATGTGCGTAAAGTCTTCGATTCAGGTGGGTTAGGTTCGGACTTCCGGTTGAGAAAGGCTGGATATTGAGGTAAAGTCTTCCATTCAGGGAGGTTATCTTTGCAGGGAGCAGGACTTTTATTTGAGGGAAGTCTTAACAAAAGCCGGTCGTGCTCCGCACGATGCCCACATCTCAAAATCGAGATATGGGGCACCCGCACCCGTTTGGGGCTCTATTCGTCGTCGTTCTGGCGATTGTTTTTGTTGGAGCGGGCTAGCTCTTCGAGGAGGTCTGGGTCCTGAACGGGGGATGAGACCTTGTAGTCGCCGCTGGCCCATTTGCCGAGGTCGAGTCGGCGGCAGCGGTCGGAGCAGAAGGGGAAGTCTTCGTTCTTTTGGAGGACGAGGGTGCGGCAGGTGGGGCAGCGTAGGGTTTTTGGTGTGGGCATAATAAGCTTCTTGGAACGAGATTCGATGGCGCTGGTTTAGTGTGGCGCAAAGAGCTCCTTTTGTTCAAGGGATTGCTCACACTACGATGCGGATTAGATGGTTCGGCCAACTGTTTGGAAGCGATGGTGCGTGCGGGACAAGGCCTCAGCCCATAAGAAGATCTACATTTTGTATATCTGTCTGAAGGTAAAGCTTGGCCTGAAGACGGCGGGCCAGGTCGGGTTCGATCTCCACGGTCAAGTTGATTTTGACATGGTTATCGAGCAGAGTGAGTTCGAGAGAACGTATGGCCAGCGATTGCTGATCGAAGACCTGGACGAGACGCATTAGAACTCGCGGTCTTGAGGCTGCAGTGATCTGATACGTCCATTTCATGGCTGATCCTTTGAGTGGTTAGGGAAAAGAAAAAGCCGCCATAGCTTTCGCTGTGGCGGCTTCGAAATTTCAGAGGGGTCTGAAGTCTACGGAGCGCCACCTGCGATGGGCGAAATAATGGATGGAATAATGCAGCAGACAGGACGGCGCAGGATGCCTTGCAGTGTCGCTAGCCGTGGCTGAAGGAAGATGGTCACTTAGACTTTGATTCTACATTATGCGGTTATTCGAGGATGAGGTCGTAATCGCTATCGGGAACGCGCGCGTTTTACCAGGAGCGGCGACGACGGCAAGGGACAGCAGCGGATCCTCCGCTTTGCGAAGGATGACAATGAAGAGGGAACGGTGAAGAGCGACAGCAGGTCCTCCGCTTCGCGAAGGATGACAGAGTTTATGAGTAGTGGCTAAAGGTTAGAGGGTGTAGTGCGGTTGGAGACAGTGGGGTGAGGTTTTAGGGTAATGACGCGGTTTGAAGTAGTTGGTGGTGCCGAAGCTATTCGAGGATGCGGGCTACTACGTCGTAGTCGTGGGATTCGGTGATTTCGGCTCGGTAGAAAGTACCGGGGACCAGGGTTTCGTGAGGGCCGAAGTCGTTGATGAGGACTTTGCCGTCGATCTCGGGGGCGTGGAGCGGGGTGCGGCCCTGCCAGAGGAGTTCGGTCTCTTCGGATTCTCCTTCGACAAGGAGGTCGATCTCGCGGCCTACCCAGGCGGCTTTGGATCTGGTGCTGATCTTTTGTTGCAGCTTCATCAGTTTGTTGCGGCGCGACTGGATGGTGCGGTTGGGGATTTTGAGTTCGTCGGCTAGTTCGAAGGCCTTGGCGCCCTCTTCGTCGGAGTAGGTGAAGACGCCTAGCCAGTCGATCTTTGCGGCGGTGATGAAGGCTTCGAGTTCTTTGTAGTCGGCTTCGGTTTCGCCGGGGAAGCCGACGATGAAGCTGGTGCGGATGACGATGCCGGGGACGATGCGGCGCGCCCTGGCGATGAGGTCGAGGAAGATCTGTGCGTTGCCGCCGCGCTTCATCCGTTTGAGGACGCTGGGGCTTGCGTGCTGGAGAGGAACGTCGAGGTACTTTGCGATGGTGTCGTGCTTCGCCATTGTTTCGAGGAGGCGCGTGGTTACTTTGTTGGGGTAGGTATAGAGAAAGCGTAGCCAGCGGAGGCCGGGGAGTACGGCCAGTGCTTCGAGAAGTTGCGAGAGGCCGACCGGTTCTCCGTTTTCGGTGAGGCCGAGGTCTTCGCCGTAGCAGGTGGTGTCCTGGCCGATGAGGGTGATCTCGCGGACGCCCTGTGCGATGAGGTTTTCGGCCTCGCGGATGATCGACGACATGCGGCGGGAGCGGAACTTGCCACGAAGCTGCGGGATGATGCAGAAGCTGCAGGGGTGGTCGCAGCCTTCGGCGATCTTGATGTAGGCGCTGGCGCGCGGGGTGGTGAGGATGCGCGGAGTTTCGTCGGAGTAGAGGTATTCGGGGAGGGCGGCGGTGGCTCCGTCCCATGAGGCGCGGGAGAAGCGGCCGGATTGCTCGCGGGCGTCGCCTTCGGGACGACTGGTTTGTCCAGAGATAACCGCAGGTCCTTCGACTACTGCTGCGCCTTCGCTCAGGATGACAGTTCTATTTTGATCTTTTAGTTGAGTGCCGATTTCGGTGGGGTGGGAGTGCTGGTGGACGGCGCTGGGGGCTCTTGAGATCAGCGGTTCGTTGGAGGAAGGCGGTTCGCTTTGCGAATGCCCACCTAAACCGCGATGAGACTGCGGTGTAGATGGGGTACCCGAATTTGTGGATCGAGGAAGGATGTTGAAAGGGGAGTTGTTGGCGTGGCCGGTGGGGGTGAGGCCGGCGGCGGAGAGAATGGCTTCGAGTTCGCCGGTGCCTACGACGGCATCTACTTCGGGGATGTTTTTTTGAATCTCGTCGCGGTAGCGCTCGACGAGGCAGCCGGCGACTACGATGCGCTGGGCTTTTCCGCCGTTCTGCTGCTTGAGCTGGACCATTTCGAGGATGGTGTTGACGGACTCCTGCTTGGCGGAGTCGATGAAGCTGCAGGTGTTGATGACGATGATCTCGGCGTCTTCGGCGTTGGGGGTGAGCTCGGCTCCGTTGTGGTGGAGCAGGCCCATCATGACCTCGGAGTCTACGAGGTTTTTGGGGCAGCCGAGAGAGACGAAGCCTACCTTGGGTTTCGCGTGAGGCTGGTCGGGTAAGGCGGGGTCCAGGACAGCGTTATTGGAAGAATTTTGGGCGGAAAACGGCACATTTCTATTTTACCTGCGCGAGAGGCACTCTGCCTGGGCTACTTCGTTTGCAGAGTGGTTGTCGCCGAGGTTGTGTCTTCGGAGTAGTTGCGCCATGTGGTGCCCAGTGCCTTGTACAGGTTAGCCGCTCGGTGCGGAAGCGGCGTGGATGGAAGCTTGTCTGCGGAGTTTGTCGCGAGCAGCCACCATGCGATGGGAGCCTGATTGATGTCGTAGCCCGCGTCGTGAAGAAGCCCGAGGCTAACCCGGCCGCTTTGGTTGAGGAGATCGGTCTGTATGGATTTGCTGCGCGTGTATGTGGCGATGCCAGAGGCGAGGCCGACGCCCGGAATCAACAGGCCGACGGCCGCGGATGAGAGATTGGCCGCAGCCATCATGTGTTCAGCGGGCAATATTCTGTACGACTGTTTTTCCAGAACTGTAGCGATGTTGTCGGCGAGGACGGTGGCTAGCTGAGAGTCGTCTTTGAGGTAATTGACGATCTGAAACGGAATAAGGATGACGCCGCTGGGAAGGGCGAGAGCGTCGTTCATTTTGGGATCGTCGATGAGTTGAAAGCGGAAGACAACTTTGGTGAGATCGCTTTCGGGAAGTTTTTGTTGATAGGCAGGAATAAGGCTGTTGCCGATGCGATTGACGCGAGCTTGCAAGGCAGCATCTTTGAAAGGCGGAATTTTTTTGGGGTCGCGACCGATGACGATTTCTTTGGCGATGTTCTGTTTTGCATTCGCATCTACGGTCGATGGATCATAGTCAAATTTGTCGAGTAACTTGGCTTCGTTGTCGGCAACCTTATTTTCGATGAAGACTACTGTGTCGGCGAGGAGGATGCCGTCGGCCTGCATCTTGCCGTGATATTCGATCCAGACATTTGGCTTTACATCGGTAGCGGAGTCCAAGGGCGCTTGAAAGCTGGTTTTGGTCGCAGCGTTGACCAGAATGAGATAACCGTCCGCTCGCATGAGCAGCCGTCCCGCGCCGCTAACTGGATTGCCAGGTGAAAGTACGCGGTCGATGATGGCGATTCCGCTGAGCGCGCTCTGGTCGACAGGGTGGAAGACTACATCTTCGGCGATGACCTGATGTTTCTTCTTCTTCAATGTGCCGTAGATGGTGACGCCCTGGCCGAAATACGGAGTAACGGTGGTGATGAAGCTCTCACCACCCGTTCCAGTAATGCGGACCATTGTTGCTTTGTTGATTATGACGCGATACCCGCTTGCATCGAAGTCGGCAAGAGAGGCCACGCGGGTGACGTAGCCTTGGATGGCGGGGGGATTATCGTCGAATTGTGAAAGAGCGCGAGTGGCAGGTAGAACCAAGAACAAAAGGAACAGAGCCGAGCGAATCATTGCGCAAGATTAGATCAACTATACGGAACCGTCTACAGAATTTAATCTTTGAAAATAGCCAGGCAGTATCGACATATAGATGACAAGGTGTTGCCGCGAATGGGGCAAAACGAGAGTGACGCCAGGAGCAAACCGCAGGTCCTTCGACTCCGCCTCTCGCGATAATGCTGCGAGAGGCTGCGCTCAGGATGACAGTCCTTAAAAAATCAAGATTTAAGACCCAACTATATGTCGATACTACCGAGGCGAGGCCGTTGCGGCGATGACCTCCAGACCTTGTATTTGGCGCCGACGACGGGAACCATACGGATGCCGGGAGGATTGAGTCCGTCTGGGTGCTACACGGTGATCTCGGAAGACTGGGCGGATGCGGCGGAAGCTGGTTGGGTGGTAAACTGGTTCCTGTGCCGGGTCCTACGCGACGTAATCCCGCCAACCCCGCCAGGTCCGGAAGGAAGCAACGGTAACGGGTAATTATGGGCGCAGTAGGTCGCCCGGTGCACTGAATTTCCCCCTCCGCGAGATGCTGTGATGCCCGCAGGTCGCCCGGTGCATTGAACTCCCCCCTCCATCTTTATCCCTCTAGCAATACTGACGGCGCGAAGTTAAGTGTCGCGACGTGACTGTTTGCGGGTTCAGCGTGCGTGACATGGGAGCGCTTCTCGGAGAGAATGATTTGCAGCAGGGACGTTGGTTCCTTTGTCATATTTTTGTTTGCGATAAAACCAGGTGAGGTGAGAGTTTGAGTTTGATGTTGAAGCCGCGGACCCAGGTGCGCGCGAAGATCAGTTCGGTTGGGACGTATGTACCTCCGCGGTTGTTGACGAATGCGGATCTGGAAAAGATGGTCGCGACCGACGACCAGTGGATTACGGAACGCACAGGAATTCGCGAGCGGCATATTGTGGATTCGGGTGTGGCGACGAGCGATCTGGCGTTTGAGGCGGCGAAGAAGTGCCTCGCTGCGCGGGGGATCGAGGGGAGCGAGGTTGAGGTGATCATCGTCGCTACGGTGACGCCGGATATGTTTTTTCCGGCGACGGCTTGTCTGGTGCAGGACAGGCTGGGGGCAAAGGGAGCGTGGGGGTTCGATCTGTCGGCGGCGTGCTCGGGGTTTCCGTATGCGCTGCAGGTGGGGGCGAAGCTGGTTGAGAGCGGGATGCACAAGAAGGTGATGGTGATTGGAGCGGATGTGATGAGCTCGATCATCGACTATACCGACAGGGCGACGTGCGTGATCTTTGGCGATGGCGCGGGCGCGGTGCTGCTGGAGCCTTGCGAGGAAGGCGAGATCGGGTTGATCGATTATTTTCATGAGATCGATGGGTCAGGTGGGCCGGCGTTGAATATGCCGGGCGGCGGAAGTCTGCATCCGTCAACCGCGGAGACGGTGGAGAAGAAGATGCACTATGTCCACCAGGAGGGGCAGGCGGTGTACAAGTTTGCGGTGCGCAAGATGGCGGAGGCCGCGGAGCTGATCCTGACGCGCAATGGCTTGGAGGGCAAAGACCTCGGATGTTTCATTCCGCATCAGGCGAACAAGCGGATCATTCTTTCGACGGCGGAGCGGTTGGGGATGCCGGAGGAGTCGGTGATTATCAATATCGACCGGTACGGGAATACGACGGCGGCGACGATCCCTATGGCGATGCAGACAGCGATCGAGGAGAAGCGGTTGAAGAAGGGCGACCTGGTGTTGCTGGCGAGCGTTGGCGCTGGCTTTACGATTGGGGCGACGCTGTTGCGGTGGGAGTTCTAAAGGCAGGGAATAGGGAATAAGGTGTAGGGAGTAGAAGGCGGCGGGGATATTCTCCCGCCTCTTCTTTTTTGCGCGGCGCATGGTCGATTGCTCGAGAAGTAAAGGCGGTGGCGTAGGTCAGGCTGTCTGGTTGGGACGGCCTGCCAGATTTTTAGAGCGGATGCCGACAGTGCGGGAGGTCTTGTAGAGCTTCCAGAAGGCGATGGCACAACTGATGCCGATGCCTACCCAGATGACGATGAGAACGGGTGTAGCGTATTTGTCGGAGAGGCCGTCCCAGAGGCGGAGGATGTGGCGGCCGTAGTGGATGCCAAGCCACGCGGCGACGATGTGGCGAATCGCTCGGCTGACGGTGAAGGTGATCATGAATTTCTTTCGCGACATGTTGAGCGCGCCGGCGGCGAGGACGAAGGGGCTGAGCGGCATCGGTGGCGGAAGGATTGCCGGAAGCGCGACGGAGAGAATGGCGTGGCCCTCCATCCATGCACAGACGCGCTTGAAGATGCGGGCGGGAACGTGTTTTTCAAGGAAGGTCATACCGCCGCGATGGCCGACCTGATAGCTGAAGTATCCGCCGAGCGCTGAGCCTGCAGTTGCGAGAAGAACGAGGAGGATGACGTTTTGATGCTGGGCCGACATGATGATGATCATGATGTCGGTGATGCCGGGAAGAGGAAGAGGGACGAAGGAGCTGTCGACGATGGAGACCAGGAAGACGCCGAAGATGCCGAAGCTGAAGAAGAGATGCATGAGAGAGCTGTGGGTGCGCCGATGCGCGCGGGCGGCCTGAGGTGCGGCGGCAGCGAGGAGCTTTACCGTGGTGTGGGCAGCCGCGAGGAACTTCATACCTGATTATGACGTGGTTGGGTGCTGCCGAGTCGCGGAATGTGCAGATTGATCGATTACAGGAAGCGGAGGCGAGGGAGCGGGGGGAGGATGTCGGCTTCGGCGGCGTACTGGCGGAAGAGCTCGATGGTGTGGATGCAGTCAAGATCGAGGGTGTAGTGAATGTTGCGGGTGAGGTAGCGGCGGATGATGGCGGGAGGGACTGCGATGCGGGGCGTCCACTGTTCTACGAGATCTTGAATGTGCAGAAGGCCGTGGTTGCGGGAGGCTTCGAGGTCCTGGGTGAGTTGAGTTGCGTTTAGGCCGGATGCGCGGAGAGCCTCAGGTCGGACGGCCCAGACGGCGGCGACCCAGGGGAGGTGGGTGCGCGCGTGCCACTCGTGGGCGAGATCGAACCATTGGCAGGGGCCAATTTTTTCTTCGATTGCGTTGCGGGATTCGAGGGCTAGCAGAGCGGGGTCGCCGATGAGGATGGCGGCGTCCGCTTGTTGGAGCATCGCGATGGGGTCGGCTGCGGCGGGAATGAAGGTGGGATGGGTGCCGAGGAATTTGCGGAAGAGGATTTCAGCGTAGGCGAGAGAGCTGCGTGAGGCGGTGTCGGCTGCGATGGTTTTTATGGTGGAGAGAGTGCGGGGGGATTTCGCGTTCCCAGATTTTACGATGAGCTGGATGGAGCGGACTTCATCGAGCGAGGCGATGGTGCAGCCGGGAACGATGGCGAGTTCGTGCGTGAGGGAGGCGATGGGGATGAGGCCAAGGTCGGCGCGGGCGGCGAGTAGCTCGTCGGCACAGAGGGAGGGCTGAGTGTAGTGGAGGCTGTAGCGCTGGGCCAGTTCGGCGGCGAGAGGCGGATGCTCGAAGTCCCACATGAGAGGAGCGGGGTTGAGGAAGTTGATGGCGGCGACGCGGAGCAGGTTGGGTGGCGATTGGGTCATCGAAGGATTAGCTTAAGAATTAGCTTAGGAATTAGTTTATTGGATGGGAGAAGGAGAGTGTGGGATGCAGCGGGCTGTAGTTGGTTTCTATCAGGACGAAGAAGGGCACTGGGCGGCGCGGCTGGAGTGCGGGCATGGACAGCATGTGCGGCACGATCCTCCGTGGATGGTGCGGGAGTGGGTGATCACGGAAGAGGGACGGGCGGCGCGGATTGGGCGAATGATGGAGTGCAAGAAGTGCGATGAAGAGATGAAGTAGCGTTGGCGGTTGGATTCTGTCGATGCAGTGCTCTTGCAGGTGCGGAGAGTTGTGGTTCGAACGAATGATTGTGGGATGCCGTGATAGTCTCCAGCGGATGTAGTTTTTCAGCAGAGAGGTTGGAGCAAGAGGGCCATGAAGACTAGCAGCGACGCAGAGCAGTTTGCGCTGAAGCAGGTGGATGCGGCGAAGATGGCATGGATGGCGTTGACGTTGACGTCGGGCATGGGGCCGACGCGAATTTGGAGAGCGATGGGGCGGCTGGCGGCGGCGGAGCGGCTGTTCGAGGCTTCGCTGACGGAGCTGGAGGGGCTGGGGATGCCGGCGGCGGCGGCGCAGTTTGTCTTTGAAGGCAAGGCGCGAGTAGCGGCGGAAGACCAGATGAAGCGCACGGCTGAGGCTGGTGGAACGATTCTGACACCGGAGGATGCTGCTTACCCGGAGCGGCTACGCGAGATCTACGATCCGCCGGCGGTGCTTTGGATTCGCGGTGATGTGGGGTTGCTGGCACGGCCTGGGATTGCTGTGGTGGGGACGCGGCAGCCTTCACCGTATGGGACGGGGATGGCCGAACTGCTGTCGCGCGATCTGGCGAACCGGCGGATGGTGATTTTGAGCGGGATGGCTCGGGGCGTGGATACGGCGGCGCACAAGGGAGCGATTGAGGCCGGAGGAAAGACAGTGGCGGTCTGGGGGACGGGGATCGATGTGATCTACCCGAAGGAGAACAAGAAGCTGGCGGAGCAGATTGTGGCGACGGGTGGGACGATTGTGAGTGAGTATCCGCTGGGGACGTTTCCTGCGCCGCAGAACTTTCCAATTCGCAATCGCATCCTGAGCGGGATGAGCGTTGGGGTGCTGGTGATCGAGGCAGCGGAGTATAGCGGGACACGGATTACGGCGCGGTGCGCGATGGAGCAGAATCGGGACGTCTTCGCGGTTCCGGGGAACGTGACGAACAAGAACGCCTGGGGGCCTAACACGTTGATAAAGCAGGGGGCTAAGCTGACCGCTACGTGGGAGGACGTCTGGGAGGATCTGCCGTCGCAGATTCGGCTGGGGCTGGAGGATGAGTTGGCGGCTGCGGGCGGGCAGGGTGAATCGAAAGCCGCGGGGGCTGCATCTCTATTTAATGATGCGCCGCTGCCGACGCATGAGCGGATTGTCTTTGACCGGCTGCGGCATGATGAAACGACGCAATTGGATGAGTTGATCGAACAGTTGGAGCCGAAACTGGGGTCGGCGGAGATATTCACAGCTCTGTTCGAACTGGAGCTTGCAGGGCGCGTTCGACAGCTTCCTGGAAAAAATTATGTACGGGCATTTTGAGGCGTATCGATACGGTGGGTTCCCGGTGAGGGTGGAAAGATTCTGAAAATAAATGTAAGTGTTGTCTGTCGTTCGGTTTGGCAGTTGGTTTGTCTTGCAACTTTTTGATGGAAAGATGCTCTGCGATTATGACCTTCTGGAGTGGTTTCCGTCTGTTGAGGAACTGCACCAAAAGATGACGCGTTTGTAGAAACCGTGTTAGGTTCGCAATGGAACAGGGAAGACACGGGACGTTTTGCTGCGGCAGGACGCTTCGGTAAATGAAGGGAACGAATGGGAAAGTCACTTGTGATCGTGGAGTCGCCGGCAAAGGCGAAGACGATCGGGAAATATCTCGGCAGCGAATACGTGGTGGAAGCCTCGATTGGGCACATCATGGACCTGCCGAAGAACGACATCGGCGTGGAGCTGAAGAACCGGACGTTTGAGCCAACGCTGATCGTGTCTCCAGGGAAGGAAAAAGTTGTTGAACGGCTGAAGAAGCTGGCGGCCAAGGCGGATATGGTTTATCTGGCGCCTGACCCGGATCGCGAGGGTGAGGCAATTGCCGCGCATCTTTCGATTCAGCTGCTGCCGATGGTGAAGAACAAATCGAAGGTACGGCGAGTTACGTTCAACGAGATTACGAAGAAGGCGGTGCAGGCGGCGTTTCAGCATGCGCGCGATATTGACGAGAATCTGGTGGACGCGCAACAGACGCGGCGGGTTCTGGATCGGCTGGTGGGGTACCAGGTTTCTCCTCTGCTGTGGGACAAGGTTCGGCGTGGTTTGTCTGCAGGACGTGTACAGACGGTTGCGCTGCGATTGATTGTTGAGCGCGAGCAGGAGATTAATGCGTTCCAGCCGGTAGAGTACTGGACGATCGACGCTGAGCTGGAGCCGAAGGGCAAGCAGAGCTTTGTGGCGCGGTTTGTCGGGGTGAATGGCGTGCCGTCGCGGGTTGCGAACGGAAAGGACGAAGAAGGCAAGGAGCTTTTTCTTTCGAACGCGCTGCCGGATAAAGAGGCAGTCGATGAGGCGCTTGGTGATCTGAAGGATGCGAAGTGGAGGGTGCGTTCGGTTGAGAAGAAGGAACGACGAAGCAATCCACGCGCTCCGTATACGACGAGCAAGCTGCAGCAGGATGCTTCGGGACGGCTTGGCTTCAATGTGCGGCGCACGATGGGTGTGGCGCAGCGGTTGTATGAGGGCGTGGAGATCGGGTCGGAGGGTACGGTTGGCCTGATTACGTATATGCGAACCGATTCGACGCGTGTGAGTGCAGATGCGATTGCGGAGGCTCGCGAATTTATCGGGAAGCTGGGCGCGCAGTATCTGCCCGCGAGTGCGAACGAATATGCCGGAAAGAAACAGGCGCAGGCACAGGACGCGCATGAGGCGATTCGGCCGACGAGTGTAGCGTACACGCCGAATTCAATTCACAAGTATCTTTCGGACGAGCAGTTTCGGCTGTACAAGCTGATCTGGCAGAGGTTTGTGTCGAGCCAGATGACTTCGGCGATCTTCGACCAGACGACAGTGGATATTGTTGCGCAGGCGAGGCAGGCTTACGACTTCCGCGTGACGGGCAGTGTGTTGAAGTTCGATGGGCACCTGAAGTTCGATGAAGAAGACAAGCGCGCGCGGCAGGCAGCGAAGGATAAGGTAGCGAAGGAAGAGGCTGAGGTTGCTAAGCCTGTTGGCCAGGATGCTCAGGCGGATGGCGACGAGGAAGCTGAGCGCAGGTTGCCGGAGTTGAGCGATGGTGAGGCGCTGCGTCTGGAGAAGCTGGATCAGCAGCAGAAGTTTACGCAGCCGCCGCCACGGTACAACGAAGCCAGCCTGGTGAAGACGCTGGAAGAGAAGGGGATTGGAAGGCCTTCGACGTATGCGTCCATCATTAATACGATTCAGGACCGCGACTATGTGAAGAAGATCCAGGCGAAGTTTGTGCCGACGGAGATTGGCACGGTCGTGACAGGGTTGCTGGTGAAGAACTTCCCTTACATCTTCGACACGGCCTACACGGCTAAGCTCGAAGGCGAGCTGGATGCGGTGGAGGATGGCAAGGAGCGATGGACCGATTTGCTGAAGGGGTTCTACGACTATTTCGAGAAGGAGCTGAGCGTCGCCGGAAAGAATATGGAAGACGTGAAGCGGATGGAGCAGAAGACGAACGAGGTCTGCGATAACTGCGGAGCGCCGCTGATCTTGAAGTGGGGCAAATTCGGCAGCTTCTACGCGTGCAGCAATTTCTCGAAGTTGAAGCCGATGACCGTGGCTGCCGGTCCGTGGAAGAAGGACTCGAAGACGGTGCTGAAGAAGATTACGAAGGCACTGCACTATCCGATTACCGTGAAGGCTACGGCGGAGGATGTGGTTGAGTACTCCAAGGAGACCGACGACGCGAAGGAGTTGACGGCGGCGATCGATGAGGCGATGGCGCTCGGCAGGAAGGTGACTGCCGAAGCGTTCAGTTGCGACTTTACCAAGGAGAACTTTGCCGCGAAGCCTGACCTGAGCGCGCCGGGAGCGGACGAGGTTGCGGAAGAGGAGTTCTGCGATAACTGCGGACGCGTGATGGTGCTGCGGAATGGGCCGTGGGGGCCGTTTATGGCTTGCCCAGGGTACAACGAAGATCCGCCGTGCAAGACGATTCGGAAGCTGAACCAGAAGGTGCAGCAGAAGCCTCCGGTGCAGTTGGAAGAGAATTGTCCGAAGTGCGGCAAGCCGTTGCTGCTGCGCAATGGGCAGTATGGCGAGTTCATCAGTTGTAGCGGGTATCCGAAGTGCAAGTACATCAAGCAGGAGTTGCTGGATGTTAAGTGCCCGAAGGACAGCGGCGATATTGCCGTTCGCAAGACCAAGCGCGGCGATGTGTTCTATGGCTGCGTGAACTATCCGAAGTGCGACTTTGCTTCGAACCTGAAGCTGATTGATCAGACCTGTCCGAAGTGCGACAGCGCGTACCTGCTTGAAGTGAAGAACGACAAGGGGACGTACCTGGTGTGCCCGAACAATCGCGAGTCGCTGCCGAAGAGGCGGAAGAAGAAGGGTGCGCCGGAGGAAGAACCGAAGACTCCGGCTTGCACGTATGAGAAGAAGACTGCAGGGCCGGCCCCAGTGCCGGTGATGGAGCGGCCTGACCCGGAGAAGACCCGGGCAGTTGTTGAGAGCGTAGCTTAAACCAAGAAAGCGAGTACGAATGGCAACTGCGACAGATGCGGAACTGGTGTTGAAGCTGTATGAACTTCGTCGGGAAGAGACACTGCGCAATGCAAGGCGGTTTATGATCTTCGATTTCAATCCGAAGACCGTAGAGGAGCTGCGAGCGGTTTCCAGAGATCCGAAGTCGGATAAGAATGTGTTCTGGCGACAGGCGCTGAGCTTCTGGGAGATGGCAGCGTCGCTGGTACTCCATGAGGCGTTGGATCCTGAGCTGTTTCTGGAATCGAATGTGGAGGGGATTCTGCTCTACGCCAAGTTCCACCACTTTCACGCTGAGACCGAGAAGGAGAGTGGAAACAGGTTTATGAAGCAGACGGCGACGCTGATTGAACGGTATCCTTCGGCGCGGGCGCGCTATGAGGATTTCGCGAAGAGGTTCGGGCCAGCGGCTGCGTCGAGTTCTTAGCGAGAACAGGCTGCGGAGCTGGAGATCGCTGGGCGTTCGACTGGAACGAGGGGCCTTCCATTGATGCCCTGTTTCTGTTACAAATGTATAGTAGGCTAAGGGGCCAGGATGGAACGACTAAAGCCCGCCGGTGCGGTGTGCGACTCGTAAATTGTTGAAAAGAATGCAGGTAGTGGATTATGGCAAAGGCAGTTTGGAATGGTCAGACATTGGCCGAGAGCGAAAAGACGGAAGTAATTGAGGGGAATCTTTATTTCCCTGAAGAGTCGGTAAAGCGGGAGTTTCTCAAGACGAGTTCGACGACTTCCAGTTGCCCCTGGAAGGGTCAGGCGCGATACTACACGATCATTGTGGATGGGCAGGAAAACCCGGATGCGGCGTGGTACTACCCCGATCCTAAGCCCGCAGCACGGAATGTGAAACATCACGTGGCGTTCTGGCGGGGCGTCGAAATCATCAAGTAACTGACGTCGATTGAAGATAGGAATTGTGGCGGGATCGGCTTGAGGCCTGTCCCGCCATTTGCTTTCTAGTAGGCCTGTGCGCGGTCGAGTGGGAGACGCACCTGGAAGCAGGTGGCGCCGGGCTTCGATTCGACGGTGACGAAGCCGGAGTGCTTGCTCACGATGCGCTGGACCGAGTCGAGGCCGAGACCGAGGCCGCGACCTGGGGCCTTGGTGGTGAAGAACGGCTCGAAGATGCGGGAGCGGATGGTGGGGTCGATGCCGGGGCCGTCGTCCCAGACCTCGACGAGCGCCATGGAGCCGTTGAGGTGGGCGATGAGCTTGAGTGTTCCCATGTAGTTCATGCTTTCAAGCGCGTTCTCGATGAGTGCGGTCCAGACCTGGTTGAGCTCGCTGCCGTAGGCGCTGACGGGAGGAAGTTCGGGATCGAAGTTGAGTTCGACCGTGACCTCCTTCAGCCGCGAGTTGAACATGACGAGCGTGTTTTCCAGCGACTGTGCGAGATCGACATCCTGAATGGGCGCCTGGTCCATGTAGGAGTAGTCCTTGATCGCGCTGATGAGGTCGAAGATGCGGACGGTGGAGTCGACGACGGTTTCTGCCATCCGCTCGACGCGCAGGGAACTGGCGACGGTGGCAACGGCGACGGGCAGCACCTCCGGGCGGGTGATGGTGGCGAGTTCATCGAGGAGGTCGATGGGGAGGTTGGTTTCGGAGAGCGCTGGAGCGATCGTCCAGGGTTGAGGGACGTTGTGAGCTTCAAGCCAGCGGACGAGAACGTCTTCGCGGTCTGTGACGGCGAGAGGGCTTTGCGGCCCCTGCGAATGCGCAGAGGAGAAGGCGGACATACGGGTACGGGCAATCTCGACCCAGTCGCGGTAGTCGTTACTTTCTTTTTCGGTGAGGCAGAGGTTTCCAAGGCGGTACTTCTGGTCGCCGTACGCGCGCAGTTCGCCGAAGAGGCTGGCAGCAGAGCGCTGGGCGGCGGAGGCGGGATTGTTGAGCTCGTGCGAGAGGTTGGCGGCGAGTTTACCGAGGGCATTGAGCTTTTCCGACTGCTGCTCGATGCGGGTGACTTCGCGGACGCGGTCGAGCAGGACCGAGACGCAACGCTGTCCCATGGAAGGGATGGCGGCGAGCATGTCGGCGAAGAGCGTGTCGGGGATGTCGAGCGACCAGACCGGGCCGACTGCGAAGCCTTCGCCGCCGTAGTTCTTCATGCGCGAGAACGGAAGCTTGCCGGTCATGGAGCCTGCGCGTCCGATGAACAAGGCGATATTTCCCGACTGGCGACGCCGCACCTGCACTTCACCGCGGAGGATAAAGTTCATGTTGCGGGCAGGGTCGTTGTCGAGGAAGAGAAGGGCGCGGTCGGGGCCGACACGCTCGTTGCCGTGAGTGGCGAGCCAGGTGTACTCCTCTTCGGTCAGACCGTCGAGCTGTGTGACGGTGCGCAGAGCGGCGATGATCTCCGGCAGCGGAGTAGGCTGCGCGGGGGCACCCGCCATAACCGGCTGGTCGGTCTGATTAAGTTCCTGGGCGGGAAGCAGGCCTTGGTAGCTGTTTGCAGTGGCCATCTCGAAGCTCCTTCTACTTGCTGCTTGTGCGTCGAATCGTCTCTATCCTTCTACGTCTTCATTGTTACAGGGGTTCCAATTCGCAGTCTTTTGGCAGCAGGAATACAGTGACGGAATTGAAGAGGCGACACCTGGTTAGATGCCGCCTGTTTGACTTCGATTTGTAAAATTTGCATCTATCGATCTGAATTTAATTTGAGTCAGGCCTTTTGAACCTGGCCGTCCTTGACGACGACCGGGTCGAGGAAGGGCATGGACTTGCGGAGTTCAGCGCCTACTTTTTCGATTTGCAGCGCGGCTTCGGCCTTGCGGATGCGGGCGAATTCGTGGCCGCCGGTCTCGTTTTCGGCGATGAATCTTTTTGCGAAACTGCCGTCCTGGATGTCATTGAGCAGGGACTTCATCGCTTTCTTTACTTCGGCAGTGACGATGCGTGGTCCGGCTACGTAGTCGCCCCACTCGGCGGTGTCAGAGATGGAGTGGCGCATGTATTCGAGGCCACCGCGATACATCAGGTCGACGATGAGTTTCAGCTCGTGGAGAACCTCGAAGTAGGCGAGCTCGGGCTGGTAGCCGGCTTCGACGAGAGTTTCGAATCCTGCTTTGACGAGCGCGCTGGTGCCGCCGCAGAGGACTGCTTGCTCGCCGAAGAGGTCAGTCTCGGTCTCTTCGGTGAAGGTGGTCTGGAGAACACCGGCGCGGGTGCAGCCGATTCCCTTCGCATAGCTGAGCGCGAGAGCGAGGGCGTGGCCGCTAGCGTCCTGCTCGACGGCAACGAGGCCGGGGATGCCGCCGCCTTCGGTGAAGACCTCGCGGACGCGGTGGCCCGGACCTTTGGGAGCGACGAGCGAGACATCTACTGTCGCCGGTGGCGTGATGGTGCGGAAGCGGATGTTGAAGCCGTGCGCGAACATGAGCGTGACGTTGGGCTTCATGTTGGGTGCGATCTCGGCGTGGTAGACCTTGGCGGCGGTCTGGTCGGGCGTCAGGTTCATGATGACATCGGCCCACTTGCTGACGTTGGCGACGGTGTCGACGACGAGGCCAGCTTTGCGGGCGCGCTCGGCGTTAGGGGAGTCGGGGCGGAGGCCGACGCGAACGTCAACGCCGGAGTCTTTAAGGTTGAGGGCGTGAGCGTGGCCCTGAGAGCCGTAGCCGATGATGGCGACTTTTTTTGTCTGGATGAGGGAGAGGTCTGCGTCTGCGTCGTGGTATGCCTTTGCCATTTTTCGTTCAATCCTTTACGGGAGCCGTACTCCCTGTTTTTGTTCAAATTATTGGAATCATTGCGCGTAAGTCTCTGAACTAAGGGCGGTCGCGATTGTTGAGGATCACTTTTGTTGTGCTACTTCTATCCTAGTCTTCTTCTTCGTCACCGTGAACGTGGCGGAATTCGGTGGGTAGAGTTTCTTCTGTGCCGAGGTCTTTGGTGAAGGTGGAGTCGTCTGGGTCGGTGGGGTCGGGTGTGCCGAGAGCTTTCATGACGCGACCGGTGTGGTGTCCTCTGCGCATTGCCATGCGACCGGTACGGGAGACTTCGAGGATGGTGTAGCCGCTCTCGGTGATGACCTGGATGAGGCCTTCGATCTTGGAGGAGCTGCCGGTCATCTCGAGCATGATGGATTCGGGAGCGAGGTCGACGATGCGGGCGCGGAAGACGTTGGCGAGCTCGAAGATCTGCGAACGCGAGTGCTGGCCGAGTGGGTGTGATGGGCCGGCTGCAACTTTGACGAGGCAGAGTTCGCGGATGACGGCTTCGCTGCGGCCAACCTCGTCGACATCGACGGTGATCTCGAGTTTGTAGAGCGAGGCACGAATGCGGTGGGCTGCGTGGTCGGGCGCCTCGCAGACGATGGTCATGCGGGAGATGTCTTCGCGCTCGGACTCGCCTACGGTGAGGGAGACGATGTTGATGTTGAGGCGGCGGAAGAGCGAGGCGACTCGCGTGAGGACGCCGGGCTTGTCCTGGACGTGGGCTACGAAGGTGTGGAGCATGGGACCTCGTTGACGTTTGGATTTCGCAGACTGTAGAGGGTGTGGCGTTGATACTGGTGGCCTGCGGGGACACGGGGATGGTTGAAGTCGAGTTCGGGGCGATGGGTCATGCCTAGTTTTTCCATCACATGGCGCGAGGCTTGATTGGGAAGTGCGGTGATTGCGACGACCTCGGTGAGTGCGAGTTGGTTGAAGGCGAAGTTGACGACTGCGTGTGCGCCTTCGGTCGCGAATCCGTTGCCCTGGGCGGATTGCGCAAGACGCCAGCCGATCTCGACTGCGGGTTGAGGGAGATTGGGGACGGCGTCGCGCATGGTTTGCAGTCCGATGGTTCCGATCAAGTCGCCGGTGCCGCGCTCCGTTGCGGCGAAGAGGCTGAAGCCTTCGCGATCAAAGGCCGCGAGATAGCGGTCGATGGCTTCGTCGCTTTGTTCACGAGTCATGGGCGCTGCGAAGAAGTGCATGACGACAGGGTCGGCGTTCATTTCGGCGAAGGGTTCGCGGTCGGCCTCCTGCCAGCGGCGAAGGAGGAGGCGTGGGGTTTCGAGTTGGAGTGTTTGGGGCAAGAGTTGGTTCTCAGGTAGTTCAATCGGGATGCGGCCCATCTCTACTGAGGTTTGTTCGGCTTGTGTGGGTTCTCGTCGGAGTGCGGCATCGAGCTGACGGGTGGATGCGGATAGGTTGGGATGTAGGTCTTGGGGATCTCGTAGAGTAGGAGTTCGCCGGGGTGGGCTCTGTGTTGTTCGCCGCCGCAGAGGTTGCCAGTCGTGATGCCGGAGTGATGGATGGTGTCGATGGAGTAGTCGGTGTAGAGCTCGGCGCGTGGGCGGCAGTCGGCGTACATGTTGGCGAGGATGCGGATGGTGGTGGCGTTGCCGGTGTCGACGAGGATGATGCCGTGTTTGTCGGTGGCCATGGCGACGGAGCCGATCTGATCGGTTTTGAGGGCTACGTTTAGCCTCTCGTCGTGGATGGGTTTGTTGGTTTGGGCGTTGATGATTCGGATGCGGAGGTGGTGGGGTGGTTGGGCGATGGCGATTGATGGGAGGAGCAGGCAGAAAGCGAGAGCAGCCTTCATCGATAGTGAAAGCGCTGATGGCTTGCCTTTACACCATGGTGTGAAACCCCATGCTGGTATAGGTAGCGCCGTTGGCACTTTTCTGGCAGCGCTATCGAAGATTGGGCAATCGATGCCTATCGGGCGTGCCATTACTCATCCTCCGCGGTTTCGAGGAGCGGGTCTTTTTGTGGCCTGCGGACCATCTCGTGGAGGGCGGAGCCGGGGGCGATCATGGGGTAGACGCCGTCTTCTTTTTCTACCTGGAAGTTGATGAGGAAAGGTTTGCCGCTGGTGCGCGCTTTTGTGACTGTGGGGGTTACACTCTGGCGCTTGTTGACGGTTGCGCCGTCGATGCCGTGGGCTGCGGCTAGCTTGACGAAGTCGGGCGAGAGGATGGGGGAGGCGGCGTAGTTCTTGTCGTAGAAGGCCTCCTGCCACTGGCGGACCATGCCGAGGAAGCCGTTGTTGATGACGGCGATGTTGATGGCGAGGTTTTCCTGCACGATGGTGGAGAGTTCGGCGGCGGTCATCTGAAAGCCGCCGTCGCCGGCGATGACCCAGACATCTTTCTCCGGGCAGGCGACCTTTGCGCCGATGGCTGCAGGTAGAGCGAAGCCCATGGTGCCGAGGCCGCCTGAGGTGATGAGCGAGCGCGGGGTGTCGTGCTTGTAGTACTGGGCCTCCCACATCTGGTGCTGGCCTACGTCGGTGACGATGATGGTCTGGTCGGCGCGGCCGGCGGCGTGGGCTTCGCGCCAGATGTCGTTGATGACGTGGGCGGCGTAGAGGTGGCCGTTGTCTGGCAGGTTGATGATGTCGCGGACGGCGGCGTCGCCCTTCATAACGTTGATCTCGCGGAGCCAGGGAGAAGTGCGAGAAGCAGGTCCTCCGCTGCGCGAAGGATGACAAGTTTCGAGCAGTGGGAGGAGGAGTTCGAGGACTTCTTTGAGATCGCCGATGAGGGCTACGTCGGCGCGGACGTTCTTGTTGATCTCGGAAGGGTCGATCTCGATGTGGATCTTCTTCGCGTTGGGAGCGTAGAGCGCCAGGTTGCCGGTGACGCGGTCGTCGAAGCGCATCCCGAAGGCGAGGAGAAGGTCGGCCTGTTGGATTGCATTGTTCACCCACGACTCGCCGTGCATGCCCATCATGCCGAGTGAGAGCGGATGATTTGTGGGGACTCCGCCGAGACCGAGCAACGTGCTGGCGACGGGAATCTGCTGGCGTTCGGCGAAGGCGAGGACCTGGGCTTCAGCTCCAGAGTGTGTGATGCCGTGGCCGGCGAGGATGACGGGTTTCTTCGCGGCTTTGATTAGCTCGATGGCCTGTTGGATCGAAGAGGATTCGGCGCGCAGCATGGGGTGCGGGCGGTAGGGCTTGGGTGCGGCGGTCTCGAAGTTGAATGACGCAGTAGCTTGTTGCGCGTCTTTTGTTATGTCGACGAGTACCGGACCTGGACGCCCGGACTTCGCGATCTGGAACGCCTCGCGAATGGCGGGGGCGATATCTTCGGCGCGGGTGACGAGGTAGTTGTGCTTGGTGATGGGCAGGGTGATGCCGGTGATGTCGATCTCTTGAAATGCGTCGCTCCCGAGGACTTTGCTGCCAACCTGGCCGGTGATGCAGACGATAGGGATGGAGTCGAGCATGGCGGTAGCGATGCCGGTGACGAGGTTGGTGGCGCCGGGGCCGCTGGTCGCGATGCAGACACCGACCTTGCCGGAGGCGCGGGCGTAGCCGTCGGCCATGTGCGCGGCACCCTGCTCGTGCCGGACGAGGATGTGGTGGATGGGGAACTTGCGCAGCGCGTCGTAGGCGGGGAGTATGGCTCCGCCGGGGTAGCCGAAGACTTTGTCTACGCCCTCGCCGACGAGAGTGGCCCAGAGGATTTCGGAGCCGGTGAGTTGGGGGTGTTGATCTTTGTTTGCGCTCAAATGCGTTTTCGGCATAAAACCTCATTCAAGATTCTGAAACTCGAAGTCCGAGATTGAAATTACTTCGTTAAATTAAAAATCCCATATAGACATATAAGCAATGCAAAGCTGATGTGAATCGCGCGATCTCGGGTCGTTGGAATACGTTCTAATTGTTGACGGCTGGGGTTTCCGAATGCGCGTGTTCCTAGTCGCGAGCCGAAAAATCCATAGATTGCGAGCAGGAAACCAACGATCGCGGGAATCCAACCTTCTAATACGGATTGAGAAGTAATAGCCATTGCTATGTGGTAACTGCTCCTTCGCTAGCGCTGCTGACAGAGTTGGCGTACTTCGCGAAGACGCCGCGTTTGAAGCGGGGTTCAGGAGCCTTCCATGCTGCCAGGCGTTTGGCGATTTCGGCTTCGGGGACGTTGAGGGTTAGTTTGCGGTTGGGGATGTCGAAGGTGATGGTGTCGCCTTCGTGGACAGCGGCGATGGGGCCGCCGAGTTGAGCTTCGGGGGCGACGTGGCCGGCCATTAACCCACGCGTTGCACCGGAGAAACGCCCGTCGGTGAGGAGGGCTACCGTTTCCGAGAGCGCGGGTATTCCTTTGATGGCGGCGGTGACGGCGAGCATCTCGCGCATGCCTGGGCCGCCGCGTGGGCCTTCGTAGCGAATGACGAGGACGTCGTTGGGGTTGATCTTTCCAGCTTCGACGGCGGCGTGGCAGTCTTCCTCGGATTCAAACACCCGAGCGATCCCCTGATGAAAGATGCGCTCGTGGCCGGCGACTTTGATGACTGCGCCGTCGGGGGCGAGGTTGCCATGCATGATGACGAGGCCGCCGGTGGGCTTGAGCGGGTTCTCGAGTGTGCGGATTACTGGCTGGTTGGGTGTTTCTTTTGCGATGGCTGCCTCTTCGGCGAGGGTCTTGCCGGAGACGGTGATGCTGTCGCCTTTGAGCAGGCCAGCGTCGAGGAGGCGTTTGGCGAGGACACGGCTGCCGCCTGCATCTTGATAATCTTTCGCGACGTACTTGCCGCCGGGTGAGAGGTCGCAGATGAAGGGCGTGCGCTCGGAGATGCGGTCGAAGTCGTCCATCGAAAGTGGAATGCCGAACTCGCTGGCGATGGCGATGAGATGCAGGACAGCGTTGGTGCTGCCGCCCGATGCACAGACGGCGGCGATGGCGTTGTCGATCGCCTGGCGCGTGACGATCTTGCTGGGGCGAACGTCGCGGCGGCAGAGGTCCATGATCATGCGGCCAGCTTCGCGCGAGGCGGAGGCTTTGTGCGGGTCCATGGCGGGGACGCCGGTGAGGTTGAAGGGCGAGATGCCGAGGAACTCGCCGGCCATGGCCATGGTGTTGGCGGTGAACTGGCCGCCGCAGGCTCCGGGGCCGGGACAGGCTGCGGCTTCGAGGGCTTCGAGCTCGGCGTCGCTGATCTTGCCAGCCGAGTGCGCGCCCATGCCTTCGAAGACGTTGAGGATGGTGATGTCTTTGCTGCTGCCGTCGGGCTGTTTGAGATGGCCGGGGGCGATGCTGCCGCCGTAGAGCATAATGCCGGGGATGTCGAGGCGCGCCATCGCCATGATGGTGCCGGGCATGTTCTTGTCGCAGCCGGCGATGCAGACGATGCCGTCGAAGAGGTTGCCGCGGGCGACGAGTTCGATGGAGTCGGCGATGACTTCGCGGGAGATGAGCGAGGCCTTCATGCCTTCGGTTCCCATGGTGATGCCGTCGGAGATGGTGATGGTGTTGAACTCCATCGGCGTGCCGCCGGCGTCGCGGATGCCTTGTTTGACGGCGGCGGCGACGTCGCGAAGATGGAAGTTGCAGGGGCCGATCTCGGTCCAGGTGTTGGCTACGCCGATGATGGGCTTGTGCAGGTCCTCTTTGGTGAAGCCTACGCCGCGCAGATAGGAGCGGGCGGCGGCGCGGTTGGGGCCTTCGGTCAGGGGGATCGAGTATTTCTTCGGATTGATTTCGTTACTCACTTGTGAGATTCCCTCAGGGGCTAAAGCCCCGTTGTATTGGTAGCTGATTCACACGGTTGAAGCCGCGTGCTTAAGCAAAACGCAAAACGAGAAACAACAAATTGCAAAAGCGAGAAGCAGATCCTCCGCTACGCGAAGGATGACAACTAGAAAGCGATTGCTAAGAAGCAATGGCGCGGGGCTTTAACCAGAATTCGGCGTCATGTTTCGATTCGTATTTGTCTAGCTCGGCTTCATGGCGGAGAGTCAGGCCGATGTCGTCGAGGCCGTTCAGGAGGCAGTATTTGCGGAACGGGTCGATTTCGAATTTTCCGGTGAAGCCTTCGTCGTCGGTGATGGTCTGGGCTTCGAGGTTGATAGTGATCTTGTGTGCTGGGTTTTTCTCTGAGCGCTGCATCAGCGTTTGAACGTCGGGTTCGGGTAATCGGACGAGGATCATGCCGTTTTTCCCGGCGTTGGAGAAGAAGATGTCGGCGAAGCTGGGGGCGATGACGGCGAGGAAGCCGAAGTCGGTGAGTGCCCAGGCGGCGTGCTCGCGGGAACTGCCACAGCCGAAGTTCTTTCCAGCGATGAGGATCTTTGCGCCCTTGTGATGGTGCTTGTTGAGGACGAAGGTTTCGTCGGGCTGGCCGGCTTTGGGGCCTTCCTGGATGCGGCGCCAGTCGTAGAAGAGGAAGTCGCCGTAGCCGGTGCGCTCGATGCGCTTGAGGAACTGCTTGGGGATGATCTGGTCGGTGTCGACGTTGGGGCGGTCGAGCGGGACTGCGTGGCTGGCGATGATGTTGATCGGGTGCATATAGTTTGTTCCTTCGGAACAGTTGCTTGTTGTTAGTTGTTGGTAAAGACGAAGTGCAAGTGCGAGAAGCAGATCCTCCGCTGCGCGAAGGATGACAGGGTTTAAGGGTTATGGGTTGAACTTCCAGTTGCGAATGTCGGTGAAATGTCCGGTGATGGCGGCGGCTGCAGCCATTTGTGGGCTGACAAGATGCGTGCGGCCACCGCGGCCCTGGCGGCCTTCGAAGTTGCGGTTGCTGGTGCTGGCGCAGCGTTCGCCGGGTTGCAGGATGTCGGGGTTCATGCCGAGACACATGCTGCAGCCGGGTTCGCGCCAATCGAAGCCTGCTGCGGTGAAGACTTTGTCGAGGCCTTCTTTTTCGGCTTGCGACTTTACGGCTTGCGAACCGGGGACGACCATAGCGTGAACGGTGGTGGCTACGTGATAGCCGCGAACTACCGAGGCGGCGGCGCGAAGGTCCTCTATGCGTCCGTTGGTGCAGGAGCCGAGGAAGACGCGGTCGATCTTGATCTCTTCAATGGGTTCGCCTGCATGGAGGCCCATGTATTCCAGCGCGCGCTCGAAGGCTTTCCGATCCGCTTCGGATGCGTTGGGGTCGGCGAGGGGAACGGTGCTTTTGACGCCGGTGACCATGCCAGGTGATGTGCCCCAGCTTACTGTGGGAGTAATGTCGATGGCGGCGATGGTGAGTTCGCGATCGAATTTTGCTCCTGTGTCGGTTACAAGTTCGGACCAGTGTTTTACTGCCTCGTTCCAGACGGCTTCATCAACTGAGGAAGAAGCCGCAGGCCCTTCGACTTCGTGCTTCGCACTTCGCTCAGGATGACAATCTTTATAGATAGTGCCAGGCGAGAAGCGGCGATCTTTGAGATAGGCGAAGGTGGTGGCGTCGGGGGCGATCATGCCTGCACGCGCTCCGGCTTCGATGCTCATGTTGCAGATGGTCATGCGGCCTTCCATCGAGAGATTGCGAATGGCAGAGCCTGCATATTCGATGACGTGGCCGGTGGCTCCGGCGGTGCCGATCTGGCCGATGATGTGGAGGACGATGTCTTTCGCTGTAACGCCTAGGGGAAGCGTGCCTTCGACGTTGATGCGGAAGGTCTTCGGTTTGTCCTGCGGCAGGGTCTGCGTGGCCATTACGTGCTCGACCTCGCTGGTGCCGATGCCGAAGGCCAGTGCGCCGAAGGCGCCGTGGGTGCTGGTGTGCGAGTCGCCGCAGACGATAGTCATGCCGGGTTTGGTGAGGCCGAGCTCGGGGCCGATGATGTGGACGATGCCCTGATTGGGCGACTGCACGTCGTAGAGTTCGACACCGAAGTCGGCGCAGTTTTTGCGCAGGGCTTCGATCTGCTTCGATGCGATCTGGTCGACGATGTGGAGACGGTCTTCGATGCTGCTCGTCGGGACGTTGTGGTCGACGGTGGCAACGGTGCGGTCGGGGCGGCGGAGTTTGCGTCCAGTCATGCGAAGACCTTCGAAGGCCTGCGGGCTGGTGACTTCATGCACGAGATGCAGATCGATATAGAGAAGCGAAGGTTCGCCTGCGGGTTCGGCGACGAGGTGTTGCTGCCAGACTTTTTCGAAGAGAGTTTTGGGTGCTGCCGGTGCTGTCATGGGTGTGCCTTTTGCTCGGTTGGTGGGAGGGTGAAGGTGTTGGCCCCGGTTGTTTTCGGTTCGACGGGGTGTGGCGTGCCGTCGGGGTCGACGAGGATTGCGTTACGAATCTGTTGAATGAAAGTGCTGCCGCCGGGTGGCTGTGCGGTCCAGCGGGCCATGCTGTGAACGAATGCAGCCGGAATGTGCGCGGGATCGATGGGATGGTTGGGAAAGATCCAGAGAGTGTATTCGGCACCGGGGTCGCTTGGGGTTTTGCTCTCTTTGATCCAGTCGATGGCGGCGAAGACGACCAGGTGATGAGGGCCGTTGAGATCCACCCAGAGCAGGCCGCGCGAGGGACAGAAGCGGAAGACGCAGCCGGTGATGGTGAGGTAGCGGTTGTCGTCGGTGAGGACCTTGTCGGGGACGGAGAGGAAGTCGAGCGCGGTCTCTCCAAGCGATTTGTAGCCGGTCTTCGGGTTGCCCCAGAAGGTCTGCGGCGTGGTGAGAAACTGCGCGAGGAAGGGGCGGAAGCGCGGGTCGAGAACGAGCTGATTTTCGCGGCCTTCAGCAGGAGGAGGGCCGTACTGCCAGAGCCACTCGACGTTTTCTTTAGGCTGCTTGTCTTCCTTGTGCTTGAAGATCTGCGCACGCGCCGCCGCTCCCGCAAAGGTGAGGATGAGAAAAGCAGCGGCGAGTTGGAGAGGTCGAGTCACTTGGTTATCTGGTTCGTTTGGTCTGTTGCCTGGCGGCGAGGACCATCAGTACGTTGGCGAATCCAAAGACGAAGATGGCGACGATCGCGATGATGAGCAGCGGCGTGCCGGTCCAGTATCGATAGATGAGGGCAGCAGCGATGCCGCAGTTAATCAGCACGGCTTTGATTCGGAACCAGCGGGTCATACGGCGTGCATGGCCTGGCGGCGGTCGATGGATTCGGCCAGGGCCTGATGGACGAGCTTGCCCATCTCCTGCGTGCTGACCGGGGTCTGGCCGGGTTGCTGTCCTCGTGCAATGTCGGCGGTGCGGTAGCCGGCATTGAGAACTTTGTTGACGGCTTGTTCGATTGCTTTTGCATCCTGTTCGAGATTTGCCGAGTGCCGCAGGATCATTGCAGCGGTGAGGATTGCGCCGAGTGGATTGGCTTTGCCTGTGCCTGCGATGTCCGGAGCGCTGCCGTGAACGGGCTCGTAGAGATTGACTGCGCCGCCAATAGTGGCCGAGGGCAACATGCCGAGCGAGCCGGTGATGACGCCTGCCTCGTCGGAGAGGATGTCGCCGAAGAGGTTTTCGGTGAGGACAACATCGAAGTTGCGCGGGATGTTCATGATGTGCATCGCCATGGAGTCTACGAGCTGATGTTCGAGCGTGACGCTGGGATACTCCTTCGCGACTTCGGTGACGGTGGCGCGCCAGAGCTGCGAGACTTCGAGAACGTTGGCCTTATCGACAGAGGTGACTTTGTTGCGGCGTTTGGCTGCAAGTTCGAATGCGATGCGGGCGACGCGGACGACTTCAGCCTTGGTGTAGCGCATCGTATTGATGGCTTCTTCCTGTTCCCCAGATGCGGGTTCCTTGTTCCACCAGCGCGGCGCGCCGAAGTAGAGGCCGCCGAGAAGTTCGCGGACGAAGAGGATGTCAACGTCTTTGGTGACCTCGGGGCGCAGTGGGGAGCTTTCGGCGAGCGCGGTGTAGGCGATCGAAGGACGCAGATTGGCGAAGCCTCCGAGAGCCTGACGGATTTGAAGGAGACCGGCTTCGGGGCGCTTATCCGGCGGGAGCGCGTTGAATTTGTTATCGCCGACTGCGCCGAGGAGGACTGCATCGCATTCAAGTGCGGCGTCGAGCGTGGCGGTGGGGAGCGGGGAACCTGTTTCAGTGATGGCGATACCGCCGATGAGGCCGGGGACGAAGGTGAAGTCGTGGCCGCCAAGTTCGGCTACTGCGCGGAGGATGTTGGTGGCTTCGCGGGTGACTTCGGGGCCGATGCCGTCGCCGGCGAGAACTGCAATTTTGAGACGCATTACCTACCTCTAAGAAAAAAGCGTAACGGTGATAAGAGCGATAACTGTCGATAAGAGACGAAATTTGCGAATGTTGCAGCGAATTGCCTGATGTTTACGAGACGGTTGCAACCGGGACTGCTTTGCCCGGATGCAGAAGGCTGAGCAGATCCTGGTCGTAGATGTTTTTCTTGCGGTCGGCGAGTTCGGTGAAGCGATGGTAGACGTCATCGAGTTGATCGCGGGTTAAGGTGTGGCCGAGTTTTTCGAGCCGGTCTGCAAGAGCGCGGCGGCCGCTGTGTTTGCCAAGCACGAGATTGGTTCCGATGACGCCTACCGAGGCGGGCGTCATGATCTCGTAGGTCAGTGGGTTTGCCATCATGCCGTGTTGATGGATTCCGGATTCGTGTGCGAAGGCATTGGCTCCGACGACGGCCTTGTTGGGCGAGCAGCCGAAGCTGATGAACTCCGCCAGCAATTGGCTGGTGGGATAGAGCTGGTTCATCTTGATGTTGTTGGTGTAAGGGAACTGATCGCGGCGGACCATGAGTGCAGCGGCGATCTCTTCGAGCGCGGCGTTTCCGGCACGTTCGCCGATGCCATTGATGGCACACTCAACCTGACGCGCACCGCCTTGAATACCGGCGAGCGAGTTGGCGACGGCCATACCGAGATCGTCGTGGCAGTGAGTGGAAAGGATTACGTTTTCGATGCCTGGGACGCGAGCCTTGACCGTGCGGAAGATTGCCTCGTACTCCGCAGGCGTCGAATAGCCGACGGTGTCGGGGATGTTGATGGTGTTGGCCCCGGCCTGAACGGCTACGGTAACCATCTTGATGAGGAACTCGGGGTCGGTGCGGGTGCCATCCTCGGTGGAGAACTCGACATCGTCGACGAAGGTGCGGGCGAGACGGACGGCCTCCGCTGCCTGTTCGACGGCCTGCTCGCGGGTGATCTTGAGCTTGGCTTCGAGGTGCAGGTCGGAGGTGGCGAGGAAGACGTGGATACGGTTGCTGGCGGCAGGTTCGACGGCACGGGCGGCAGCTTCGATGTCCTCGCGCTTGCAGCGGGCGAGGGAGGCGATGCGTGTTCCCTTGACCTCGCGGGCAATGGATCTGACGGCGTTGAAGTCTCCGTCGGAGGCGATGGCAAAGCCGGCTTCGAGGACGTCAACGCCAAGCGCCGCAATCTGATGCGCCATGCGGAGCTTTTCCTCGTGGTGCATGGTACAGCCGGGAGACTGTTCGCCATCGCGAAGGGTGGTGTCGAAGAAGACGATCTGATTAGAGGACATAGTGGCTGACTCTTTCGATCTGGACTTGATTATAATGCATGCTTATGATGAGTTGAAGGTTTATCATAAATTCTAATTACGATATTCGGCAGATATATTCTGCTCCGAGCGAGGTGACAGTTGGACTTAGTCCAGATGGAGACGTTTCTGGCGGTGGCGGAGGAACGGAGTTTTTCGCGAGCGGCGGCACGGCTCCATCGTACTCAGCCAGCGGTTAGTCAGGCAATCGCAAAACTGGAAAATGAACTGGGGGAGGTGTTATTCGAACGATCATCGCGCGACGGAACCCTGACCGACGCGGGCGAAGTACTGCGGGAGTATGCGGCTAAGTTGCTGAATCTACGTAACGAAGCGACGGGAGCGCTGACTGAACTGCGGGAGCTGCACCGGGGTCGGCTGAACCTGGCAGCGAACGAGTACACGTGTCTCTATCTGCTGCCGCTGCTGGACGAGTTTCGGCGTCAGAACCCGAGAATCAAGCTGGCGGTGCAGCGGACGCTGGCCAGCCGCATCTCCGATGAAGTATTGATGCACTCGGTGGAGCT
The DNA here is from genome assembly GCA_039922475.1 of Edaphobacter sp. GTDB lineage: Bacteria > Acidobacteriota > Terriglobia > Terriglobales > Acidobacteriaceae > Edaphobacter. Next base: position 8,496 of record JBDTEQ010000069.1, on the reverse strand, counting down.
TGGAGTATTGTCGTTCCGGCCCGACGATACGCAGGTGAAGTCGATGGTGGTGTACCGGGATGAGTTGGCGTTTGTGGTGAACCCGCGGCATCCGCTGGCTGGAGCGGAGAAGGTGTCGATCCGGCAGTTGGGCGCGCAGAACTTTATTGCTCACAATATTCCCTCGCCCCAGCGGCAGAAGGTGATCCAGACGTTCAAGCGGCATAAGACGCCGTTGCAGATGGGAGTGGAGCTGCCGTCGCTGGAAGCGATCAAGCGGTTTGTGCAGATGGGCAACGGTGTGGCGCTGGTTCCGGGGTTGACAGTACGGCCAGAGCTTGAGAGCGGCACTCTGGTGCGGGTGCAGGTTCCCGAGCTGCAGATCGAGCGTAAGTTACGGCTGGTGTATCGGAAACAGGCGAGTCTGTCGCACGCAGCGCTGGCGTTTTTGAAGGTGGTGGAGGCGTATGCGGCGGCACATGGGGACCCGTACTGTTTTCAGCCGGAACGAGGCATGTAAGCGAATTTTCGCGGTACGAAGACATTTTTCGGAAAAGCGCGTCTGTAGTTACTAGATGACCCAACCGGAGAGCCACTCTCCGGCGAGATGATGAACATGAGAGTGAGAATCCGATGAAGAAAATAACGTTGCGTAACGCAATGCTGCAAGTAACGGTTCTGGCGCTGGGTACGACGGCGCTGGTTGTACTGCCGGTGTTGGCGCAGAACCCTCCTGCGACGACAGCGCAGGATCAGGCTGGGCCACAACATGGCGGGCGCGGCGGACCAGGCCGTCATGTGGAGTTTCTCACCGAGAAGCTGAACCTGACGCCGGACCAGGTAACCCAGGTGAAGGCCATCGACACGGACTCGTGGAACCAGATGAAGGCGCTGCGTGAGGACACCTCGACGGCAGGGCCCGACAAGCGAGCGAAGATGATGGAGATTCGCAAGGCGTCGCAAGGCAGGATTCGCGCATTGTTGACACCGGATCAACAGACGAAGTTCGACGCGCTACAGGCCGAGATGCGAGAACGCAGGGGGAACCACGGCGACGGACAGGGTGCTCCTCCTCCTCCTAAGCCACAACTGTAGTGCGCGCTATACCATAAATCGCAAAGAGCAGCAGGCCGGAGGGGAGCTTTCTCCTCCGGCCTTCTTGCGTGAGCGGCCACCCTTTCGGCGCGGGTGCGGTTACAATGAAGAACAGTGAATAAGGCGCTCCGTAATTCCTGACCTTGCGTTACCTGCGGGACGGCGAAAGAGTTACGGACGAATTTGAAGGGATCCAGCTAAGAATGAAGAAGACGATGTTGTTGTTGGGCGCGCTGATGTTATCTGCGGCGGCCGGTTATGCGCAGGAGAGCCGGCAGGATGCGAGCATAAGCGGTTCGGCGGCGTTTGCTCCCGCGGTCACAGGAAACAGCGTGCAGAAGAACACAAGCATGACGATCGGCCTCGTGGCCAGCTATCGCTACATGCTGACACCGCGAAGCGCTCTTGAGGTCAACTACGGATATCAGCAGAATACCCAGTACTACCAGGTGTTTGGGAAGAAGAACGGCGGTATCCATACGCTGCAGCAGGAGATCAGCGGAGCGTATGTCTTCAATCTGAACTTCAAGAACTTCAACCCGTTCCTGGAAGCTGGTCCTGGTGCCATGATCTTCTCTCCGTTGAAAGATGTGGGGACGTCGGATCTGGACGCGCGGCAGACCACAGCGATCGGCGCGCTGTTTGGCGGTGGCGTGGCGTATGAGCTGAGTCCCAGCTTCGATATACGGGCGGAGTATCGCGCTTTTCTGGTGAAGACCCCGAGCTTCAGCCTTCCGGGCGGTGTGTTCAATACCAACCGGTACGAGGTTATCTCAACCCCGTCGATTGGTATTGCGTACCACTTCTAACCGCAGTGAAGTAAAGTTCGAAGCCCCGGCGCTGACCGGGGCTTTCTTATCTGCTGCGAAGAGAACGGGTACCGAAGCGGTATGCTGCGCCCACTGTGAGAACGCTGGGTGAGAGGCTGGAGTTCTGGAAGGCGAACCAGTGCTGGTACTCCAAGTCGGCACGGACGTAGAGCCACGGGTTTACTTTGTAGTCGGTGCCTATGCCGACCGCGATCAGGTTGTAGGCAAGATTCGCTCGAGCTCCGTTACTCAGGGGAGGGAAGTTGAAGACGCCGCGCCCATACATCCCCTTGGCGTAGGGAGCGAATCGACGGTAGTTGCGGAAGTAGCGGCCACCGGCTTCATAGGTCTTCTCGTAAAGGTCGTTGGGACTCTCCTTGACGAAGTGAAACTCCCCTTCGACGCCGATGTGGGGGAGAAAATCGAAGTTCAGGTAAGCGGCTCCGCCGTAAAAGCGGTTGCCGTAGTCCGAGTTGGCGATTGAGTAGCCGCCGCCGATCTTGAGATCTCCCGCACGTGAGCCGGTTGGGAGGGCCTGAGCATGCATGATCGATGCTGTGCCCAGCAGGCCAAGGAAGATGATCATTCTTGTCAGCACGCATATTCCCCTAAAAATTGGATTAGGTAATTGCAGAAAGTCTGAGTCAGGCTGAATCACCTCAGGCAACGGGGCAAATTTCCAATGAAAATGGGTTGGCTAGTGAAAGGCGTAGGCGACGCCGATCGAATAAGAGATCGGTGAGAGGCCATTTGTAGGAAAGCTGGGCCACTTCTGGAGTTCGACATCGAAGATGCGGACATTGAGATTGTGGGGTGCCATATATTCGAGTCCGCCGCCGAAGGCATACGCGGTGTAGGAGGTGGTTGCGGTGGTTCCGAAGCTGCCTCCCTGGGTTCCGAATCGACCCATTCCAACGAGCACTTTGAGATAACCGGTGAAGTTATTGTGGCGTACAACATAGCGCGGGCCGATCAGATAGGTATTTTCGCTGAGGTCAGTCGGAGTAATCAGGGAGTAATGTATCTCGCCCTCCACTCCAATGTTGTGCTGGAAGTTGTAGTCTCCGTAGAGTGTCACGCCTTTGATGTGCTGCTGAGCGTAGTCGGGGCTGGTGATCATGCCGCCAACACCAACCTGTATCGAACTGACGCGCGAAGCCGTGGGGATCGCCTGAGCATGCGACATGGTGGTTATACCGAGGACGCAGGCGAACCAACCGATAAGAATATGCCGCTTCAACGGGGTGCCTCCTTGGGAATTGAAACGTGCGGCGTTTCATGTTTTGAGGCAAACTGGCCTCAGGCAGTGAAAAAACGTGGACAGCCGTATAAGGCTATCGGCTGACCACGCTCTGAAGTTCAGTTCTGCTGTGGCGTTGTTGGTGGAGGAGTTGCCGGTGCTGCGGCAGTTGCCGGAGCAGTTGCGTCAGCAGCAGCCGGTGCAGCAGTTGCAGGTGCGGGAGCAGCCTCGACTGGCGGTTTATAGTAGCTGAGCTTCAGATAAACCGGTTCAACCTCGAAGGGCATCTTGTCCGCTGCGGTGAGCAGAGGCTCGAACGCAGTGTGCATGACGAACACCTGATCGGTCCAGGGGTCGAAACGCAGGAAGCTCGCCAGCGGCATTGCAGCCTGCTGTTTGAGGTCCTTCATGTCGAGCTTGGGTCCTTTGGATTCGATGGCCGCCATCCAGAAGGTTGGATCATCGTCGCTCTTGACGAGGCCGTCGCCGATCATGGGCTCATTGAGCGCCTTGAGGCTCTTGACGCGCTGCTGCAGTTGCTGCAGGTAAAGGCTGAAGTACTGCTGTCCGCCTTCCAGCTCCTTCGCGCTCAATAACTCCATGGCTTTCTTGGCCGCCGCTGTGTTGTCGGCATCCGTGTGATGCATGGGGATGCGGTTGAACACGCTCGTTGACGGGAACAGCAGGCGATCGTTGAAGGCGTACTTGGTGTCGAGCCGGTGAGCAAGAATGATGTGCGCGATCTGGAAGGCGAGAATCGCATTCAGGTTGCCCATCTGCTGTGCGCCATCCTGCGTCACTACGCCGGTGGTATCGAGCAGGCTCTTGGAGATGACGATCGTGTTGCCGATGGCGAGCGACTCCAGAGGCTCGGTCAGAAGCGTACGGCAGCGGATCGGCCTCGAGAGTGTGATGTTGTTGTAGGCGAGAATATTGTTCGCCAGGGCCTCCAGCGTCTTGTCGAACTCGCTGGGCGCATCGAGAAGACCAGCCTGGAAGAGGCGCTCGACGATATTGTCTTCAGCCTGCTGGACCCAGGCGCGCTGGGCACCGAGCGGGCTGACGTCCTGCGCCTCGTTGCTGACGTCGGTTGCGCCGACGACATCCATGGAGGTGTTTTCAGACTCCGGCGGAGGAACCTTCAGGAGGTAGCCCCAGATGTGGTTAATGGCTTTGAACTTGAGGGTGCGGGAGACACTCTTGGGATCGCTCTCCTCAACGTAAAACGAGGTTGGCAGCCAAAGGTCGGGTTGAACGTTTGTGCGCCAACTGTCGAAGTGATAGAACTCCTTCTGGTCCTCCTGGGTTCCGGCGAAATCGCCATTGAAGCGAACGACGTTGCCGCTGCGGGTCTCGACCCAGACGCGGCCAAAGAAGCGGCCGAAGTCCTTCTTGCTCGAGATCGGGGTCACGTCGAAGACCGCGGTAGGAGTGTTGCCGAGGAAGTCGTTGCGCACATAGCCGAACTTGTAGTGCTGCCGGTCAAAGTTGTTGGAATCCATCAGCAACATCTGAACGAAGCCAGCCTCATGGAAGGTGAGGTGAAGGCTGCCGCCGAGATTGGCGACCGTAGAGAGGGAGTGCTTGAAGAATCCCAGCTTGCTGCCGGTAGCTCCGGTCGACGTGTCCTTGTTGACCGCGTAGGTTTGGTCATTAATGACACTTTTAAAGTCGACACGGCTGAGAAAGTGCTGGTCGGACTCGGGAACCTGGCCCAGAACGGGATCGGGCTTCATGTTCTGGATGTAGGTCTCCACCAACGGTGCGCGTTCCTTGATCGTCTTAACGACGACCTTTTCACGGAGGATGGCCTTGTTGATCAGCTCATTCTGCGCGGCTGTGGGTTTGCGCGAAGTCGCGAGATCATCGTCATCCTTCTTCTTCTTTCCGTGCAGGAGGCTTGCTCCGGCTGGGAGAGTTGTTGCGACGAAGAGTGCCAGGGCTAGACCGGCGATAGACTTTTTCCCGAGAATCATGATATACGGCTCCTGCGGCGACCCGAGGGTCAGCCTTAATATGGACTAGATGCTAGTGCATGCTGCAACAACAAAATCAAAAATATGTTTGTTACCCTGCCAGTTGAAATGCGACATTGACGACGCCTTCCCAATCGACCGGGCGTCCCGTATCGTCGGTGGCAGGTTTAAATCGAGTGGCTTCGACGGCACGAACTGCCGAATTGCCGAGACCATGACCAAGATCGCTGGTGACGCCCAATACCTGGACGGCGCCAGTAGAAGAGACACGAAGCCGAACCGAAACGGTGCCTTCGATATGAAGCTTGATGGCCTCCGCGGTGTACTCTGGCTTGGGTTTATAGAGAACCTTGGGTCCGCTCTTCGCGGTTATAGAGGAAGCCCCCATGGGATGCGGCATTGGAGGCGGCGTGTTCTGTCCGAGATTGACGGGACCGGCTACACGGCCTACTGCATTGTTCGGACCGGTACCTCCAGCGACTCCAAGTTTGACGCCCGCAACGGCTACAGCGCCCCGGCCTCTCATGTTCTCCCCGTTGGGAGAGCCGGAACCAAGGTTGACAACGGTAGATTGTGCTCCAGCGCCATTATTGGAGGGCGGCATGCCCGACATTCCCTTGTTGCCAAGATTGATGGCGGTAGCGGAAGTTCGGTTTGAAACGGCAATGGGGTTGGATGTGGAGCCGAGCGCAACGGCTGTCGGATGCGGAGAGTTGTTCGGCACCGATGCAGGCATTGCCTGGGCGAGACTGACAACCTTAGGGGCCGGAGGAGGCTGAACGAGTTTGGGAGGCGCGGGAAGAATCACCGGCATCGGCTGGACCATCTTGATCTCTGGCGGTTTGGGAACGTCCGGAAGCTTCACGTCCGGCAACTTGATCTTGGGCGGCTCGATCTTAGCGACAGGCGGCAGAGGGGGAAGTTTAGGCGGCTTGATCTTGACCGGCGGCGGTTCGTCAGGCTTTTTCAGAGGAATCGGCTCGTCAAGATGCGTGAGCTTGATGCGGTTATCGATCGTCTTCTTTGCGGCCGCTCCGATGATGATTGCGCACAGGGCGAGGACAATGTTCAATGCGATGGAGGTGAAGAGCGAACTCTTGCTCTGGTTCCCATCGTTGAGAACGCCGAAGTGTGCGAATTGCATGCTCTGCGGGTGGGGATCGTCGGTGCGAAGCGGCTTTGCCATAGAAAATCCTTGAAGGCCCCTTTCCGGAGGCGGGATATCGAAACCGGCGATGGCAACCTGCCAGAACCGGTACGTTGGAGATCAACTCCGAAGAGCGCCGTAGTATTAGATCGAACCTGGTTCTCGGACCCGACTACTTGTACAACCAGGGGAAGGTCGCGGAAGTTGCGCTTGGTTCTCTAAGACAGACGCAAGCCGCGAAGAAAAAGGTTGTAGCAGGCACCGTGCTTCTGGGGAGTCACATCTCGTTCATGTGCCGGTGCGCTGCTCTTCTCTACTGCAAGTATATTGCCGTAAGCGTAAGTGATTGACACTGGTACTTTTGTGGTATCCAACTAGGAGCAGAAGCGAGGAGAAACGATGAGGATTCTGGTGACTGGCGGCGCGGGTTATATCGGGGGCACGGTGACCCGTCTTTTGCTCGCCGAAGGGCACGCCGTGACGGTATACGACAACCTTTGCCACAGCAAGCGGTTAGCCGTTGCACCTCAAGCGGAATTTGTGGAGGGAGAGGTCGCCGATCGCGCTCTGCTGGAGAGGACGCTAAGCATCGGACGCTTCGATGGAATCATGCACTTTGCGGCACTGATCGAGGCCGGCGAAAGCATGAAAGTGCCGGAGATTTATTTTCGGAATAACACTGCCGCGACCTTGACGCTGCTGGAGGCAATGCTGGCAACCGGGCATAATCGTCTGGTCTTCAGTTCTACCGCGGCCTGCTATGGTGAACCGGAGTCCACACCAATCCTCGAAGACGCGAAGCTCGCACCGACAAATCCCTATGGCGAAAGCAAACTGCTCGTCGAACAGATGCTGCGCTGGATGAATGTAAGCCACGGCCTGCGCTATGCAAGCCTGCGCTACTTCAATGTCGCCGGTGCGATCGAAGGCTACGGCGAGGCACATGAGCCGGAGTCACATTTGATTCCTCTAATTCTCGATGTCGCGCTGGGTCGCAGGGCGAACATCAAGATCTTCGGGAAGGATTATCCCACCAAGGACGGCACCTGCATCCGCGACTACATTCATGTGCGCGATCTCGCGGAGGCACATCTACTTGCTCTGGGCGCATTGAGCGAGTCGAGGAGCAGGTTGATCTACAACATCGGCAACGGTCAGGGGTTCACTGTGCTGGAGGTGATCGAGTCGGTGCGCCGCGTGACCGGCAAGCCCATCGCCGTGGAAGAGTGTCCGCGAAGGCCGGGCGATCCGGCGGTACTGGTGGCGAGTTCGGAGAAGATCAAGGCCGAGCTGGGATGGAAGCCGAAGTTTGCGCAACTGGACCAGATCATCGCCAGCGCGTGGGAGTGGCATCAGAGGCGCTACGCCTGAAAGTTGTGAAGTCACGAAGGAGACTGTCTTGATCGAGAGTATGTTTCATCTGCATTTGCCTGTGCTTGAAAAGATTCTTCGCCCGATGATCGTCTACCTTTTTCTGATCGGCTTTCTGCGATTGTTCGGAAAGCGGGAGCTTGCGCAGTTGAACCCCTTCGATCTGGTGGTTCTGCTCAGCCTGTCGAACACCGTGCAGAATGCGATGATCGGCGATGACAACTCGATTTCAGGCGGAGTCATCGGCGCGTTCTCGTTACTGGCGATCAACTGGCTGCTGACTCGAATCCTGTTCCACTCGCCAAAGCTGAACAAAGCATTGGAAGGCAGCGAGACAGTGCTGATCCGGCACGGTGTAGTGGACTGGGCTGCGGCGAAGAAGGAGGCACTGACGGAGATCGAACTGCGTTCCGTTCTTCACAAGCAGGGCTTCAACACCTACGAATCGGTAGAAAAATGCGTGCTGGAGCCGAATGGGAACTTCTACATGGAAGGCATTAAATCGATGGGCGACGATGCGCAGCGCGCCAGCCTGATGGAAGCAATCGAGACTTTGACTCGCGAGGTCAGAGAGATGCGGGCTGGATTGGCGGCGCAGTAGAGCATTAACTAGTTTGGTTCGTCGCGGCGTTTTTGCTGTACTCTCCTGGATATCTGCCAGCCGCCGCAGCCGGTTCTACTGCTTTTCTGCGTCCCGGAGCGATCGTTCAACAGCCTTCCTGTAGCGCTCGGGTGGGGTCGGCAGTTGCGATTCGCGGACCGCCGTGCGGTATCCCCCCATGTAAATGGAGTACATCACAGCCAGCGCGCAGCCTACGCCAAAGCCGAATCCAAAGAAAAAGCCAATGATGGAAGACCAGTAAGAATCCACAATAAGTG
>JBDTEQ010000068.1:0-7514 GCA_039922475.1 Edaphobacter sp. | reverse complement strand
CTGGATTCGCTGCCGTGTGCGCTGATGGCACGGGCGCTGGTGGAGGGCGCAGAGCTGGGAGAGCCGGATTGGGATACGTACCGGAGCGATCGCAAGGACCGGTCGGTGCGGACTCTCGCGGTCGTCGTCCGTGAGGTGGAGAAATCTGCGCGGGAGGCGATTCAGCAGGGGTTTGATGAAGGGTTGATTGTTGCGGGTTCACAGAACTTTGCGCGGTCGCTGGTGAATGAGCCGGGCAACGTGTTGACTCCGACGGAGCTGGGAAAACGCGCGGCAGCGATGTGTGCGGAGATGGGTTTGAAGTGCGAGGTGCATTCAACCAAGAAATTGCATGAGTTGAAGATGGGAGCATTCTGGGCGGTGTCGCAGGGGTCGAAGGAGCCACCGGCGCTGATTGTGATGACGTATGAACCGCAGTTGGACAAGGATCAGGTGGCGAAAAAAGACGCTCCGGTGATGGGGCTGGTGGGGAAAGGGATTACGTTCGATACGGGCGGGATCTCGATCAAGCCGGCGGACGGCATGGAGAAGATGAAGTACGACATGGCTGGAGCTGCGGCGATGATCGGTGCGATGCGGGCCATTGCGCAGTTGAAGCCTAAGGTGAAGGTGATTGGGATCGTGTGCTCGGCGGAGAATATGCCGGATGGAGGGGCGTTCAAGCCGGGCGATGTGGTGACGGCGATGTCGGGCAAGGCGATTGAGGTGGTGAATACGGATGCTGAGGGTCGCCTGGTGCTGGCCGATGGACTGCACTATGCGAAGACGCTGGGGTGTACGCATCTGATTAATGCTGCTACTTTGACCGGGGCCTGCGTGGTTGCGCTGGGGATTTTGAATGCCGGATTGTTTACGAACGATGAGGCCACGTTTGAGAAGTTTCAGGCGGGAATGAAGATTTCGGGAGAGAAGTTCTGGCGGCTTCCCTGCACCGATGACTATAAAGAACAGATCAAGAGCCAGATTGGGGACATCATGAATGCGGGAAAGACCCGGTATGGCGGGGCTATCTCGGCGGCGATGTTTTTGAAGGAGTTTGTGGGGGAGACTCCCTGGGTGCATCTGGATATTGCCGGGTGCGCGTGGAATGAGGAGACGAAGCCGTGGATTCCGTATGGGCCTAGTGGGATTGCGGTGCGGTCCATTCTGGAGTGGGTGCGAGGGTATTCCGCTTAGGGCTGGTTTTGCCGGAGGCGTTGATGAGGGCTTAACACGGATTTACACGGATGGCGCCGATAGAAACGAATAAGCCCTTCATCTTCTCAGTGTGCTCCTAGAAGTTCGGCTGCACTCTGATGCTCGGTGACGACTGCGTTTGAGCTTTGCAGGAGGAGCCAGTGTTTGCCGCTGTGCTTCCAGAGCATGCAGAAACGAACCGGAACCGGCGGTCGATTGCCGACGGTGAAAGGGGCTTGAAAGAAGATCGATTCCAAGTTGCCATGACTGACGACGGTTACATTCTGCATGTCGCCGATGTGAGCAGTTCCAGACCAGAGTCGAGCGTCATTGGAGATCATTGTCTGAATCTGGGCGACACCGCGAAAGATTTCGCTGGAGTCTGCGCCGTACATTACTGTCTGGTCGCTGATTACAGCCAGTACAGTTTTTGCGTCCTGGTGGGCGTACGCGTCAAGCAGAACACGGGTCTCAGACTTGACATCGTGGACCTGGGCTTGAGTGCGAGCGTTGAAACCAGGAACGAGAAAGATACCGAATGCGAGAACAGCAACGAGCCTCATGTGAAACCTCCGATGAACTATACGGCAGGGAGCTTGAGTATGTTCAATCGAAGTTACATTACTGATGGGGCTTCGATGCCTAGATAGCTCAGGGCGCGGGTCATCTCGCGTTGGGCTACGGCTGCGGTGGCTAGCAGGAGCGTTTTGCGGGTGGGATCGGTTTCGTTGAGGACGTGGTGGCGGTGGTAGAAGTTGTTGAACTGCTGGGCTAGCTGGAAGGCGTACTTGGCCAGGTGGGCGGGCTCGGCGGTGTTGATGCACTGGTCGATGAGGAGTGTGAGTTTGGAGGCGAGGAGCCAGGTCTCCCAGAGGCTGCTTCCCTCTTCGGCGTCGAGGAGCTTGCTTAGGTCGAGGCTGGCGATGGCGGCTAGCGATTCGGCTTCGGTGGTGTTGGCCTTGCGGAAGATGTTGGCGGCGCGGACGATGGCGTACTGGACGTAGGGGCCGGTCTCGCCTTCGAAGCTGAGGGCGTCTTTGAAGTCGAACGCGATGACGGTGTTGCGGGTGAAACGAAGCATGAAGTAGCGGAGTGCGCCGACAGCAATTTGTTTGGCGATGGTCTCGCGCTCGGTGGCGGTGAGTTCGGGGTGGCGGGTGTCAACTTCGGACTTTGCGGCGACAGTGAGGCGGTCGAGGAGGTCGTCGGCTTTGACGCCGAAGCCTTTGCGGCCGCTGACTTCGATGTAAGATTTGCTGCGGTCTTCGTCGCTGATGGTGTAGCCGAGTTCGATGGCACAACGCGGGGTCAGGGCGACCATCTCGTAGGAGAAGTGAGTGTAGTTGTTGGCGGCTTCGATGTAGCCCATGCCGCGGAGGGCGGCGATGACGTTGTTCTGTGGGTCGTTCTGGCGCGAGTCGATGACGTTGTAGATGTGGTCAGCGTGGCCGAAGGAGTGGATGCCAGGTTCGCTGGAGCCGTCGGTGGAGATCCAGCAGGTGTGGGTTGCGCGGGGCGCAGGTTGACCGGTATGGAGTGGCTCTACAACACCTGACAGAGTTTCCGCGAATGGGTATTCGTAGAATTTTTTGTAGCCGAAGTCCTTGCCGGGGAGGAGACCGAACTTCCAGAGGTGATAGGCGATGTCTTTGCCGACGTAGGTGACGGTGCCGTTGGAACGGACGATGACCTTGGCGTCTTCGTCGGGCTGATTGGGGTCGGTTCCTTCGTGAGCGATGAGCGCTTCGGTTCCGGCGCGGCGCATGACGTAGCAGCCTTTATTTTTACCGGCGGTTTCGAGGTAGAGGACACCCTTTTCGAGCATGAGCTGGCGGGCCGCATCCCAGAAGTGGAGGGAGAGGATCTCGCTCTCGCGGGGGAGGAAGTCGTACTCGATGCTGAGGCGTTGCATGGTTTCTAAATGGCGACGGAGGACGGCGGTGGAGATGAGATCGGCGATTTCGGCGGTGTCGTTGTTACCGGTTTCGAGGGCGTGGAGTGTGTCGAGACGGATTTGTTTGCGTGCGGCGATGTGGTCCGGGTCAGCGGTGTACCACTGGGAGACGCGGGCGTAGAGATCCCAGCAGTAGAAGTCGATGCGCTGATTGGCGGCTGCGAGTTGCGTGAGGAGTTCGCGTGTGGAGGGGAGATTTTTCCCTTCGAGATGGACTAGGCCTACGACTACGTCGGCGACTTGAACGCCGGTATTGTCGATATAGTTTTGCACTCCGACTTCGTAGCCGGTCTTGAAGTTGTCGGGGCGGAGGAGGCGCTGGAAGGTGTCGCCGAGGATGGCGTTGCGAAGATGGCCGATGTGGGCGGCTTTGTTGGGATTGATGCTGGTGTGCTCGACGAGACGGAAGCCGGAACCGCCGATGTCGGCGTGCTGGTCGGCAGCGATGCGGCGGACGGTAGCGGCGCGGTCGAGGCGGATGTTGAGATAGCCTGCGCCGGCGACTTCTACGCTGGTCACGCCTTCGGGAAGTTGCGTGCTGAGTTCGGCGGCTAGTTCGGCGGCGATGGCGCGGGGGGCTTTGCGGAGACGCTTGGCGAGTTCGAAGGCGACGGGGAGGGCGAGTTCGCCGAGGGCGACGCTGGGAGGCTGCTCGACGACGAGGTTCGCGAGGGTGATGTCGTACTTGGCGAGGAGGAGGGCCTGGATGCGGGCCAATAAAGACTGCTGGATTGTGCGATACATGCTTTTGGGGTCACCGCGTGTGGATTGACTTCAGTTTACTAGAGGGCTTGAGACAAGGCGTAACGGTGATCAGAAGGATAACAACGGATAAGAGAGATTTCTGGGTGTTAGTTGATGCTGATTGTCGGTGTTGTTCTCTTATCGACTTTTATCTTATTGATCACCGTTACGCATTTTGATCCTTGCTGCGGACTATGGTCTGAAATTGATTCACGGCAGTTGGGTGGGGAGTTCTTCGATCTCTACGAAGAGCGGACGTTGATTGTGCTTGCGGACGCGATGGGCGAGGAAGATGATGCCGCCTGCTCCAGTGATGGAGACGAGGAGCCAGGCGTGGATGGCAAGACCGAAGATGGCGGCTTGTGAGATAGAGGCACCGTGATTTGCCAGCGCGGTTTTGACTGCGAGTTCAAAAGGGCCTATAGCTCCCGGGGAGCTGGGGATCAGATAGGAGAGGTTGGCGAAGGAGACGGCAAGCCAGGGGGCGATGCGGTCGATAGGGATCGCCAGAAGGAAGAGTGCGGAGGCGAAGATCATTCCTTCGCAGGCCCAGATGATGATCGTCTGAAGGAGAAGGAGAAGCGAGCCTGTGACGCCGAGGCGGCCCGTGGCGTCGAGGGCGAGGGTGATCCAGTGCTCGATCTTTACGAGTTTGGGGTTCGTGGGTAAGCGGGCGAAGAGGCGTTGGATTGGCGGCTGCAGGCTGCGCGCCGCGACAAGAAGAATGAGCAGTCCGACGGCGGAGATGGCGAGAGAGATGTCGGCGATGAGGCGCAGGCGCGGGGTGGCGACGCGACCGACGGTGGTGACGAAGATGAGGACGAGGACGAAGATGTCGAGGAGCTTTTCGAGGATGATGGTGCTAAGGGTGACGGAGGGCGAGGTGCCGAGGTCGTCGGCGTAAGTGAAGATACGCATGATATCGCCGATGCGGAGCGGGAGGATGTTGTTCGCGGCGAGGGAGGTCATCAGAACACGAGCGCAGACGAAGAAGTGAGCGCGGAGGGAACGGTTGCCGCGAGGCATCATCTGGGTCCAGCGGACGCAACGCAGAGTGTAACTGGCAAAGGTGAAGCCTAGAACGCCGAGTATCCAGATGGGGTGGACTGCACGCAGAGCCAGGATATGAGCGAAGGAGATTCCGCGGAAGGTGTACCAGAGGAAGAAGGCGCTGATGAGCAGACCGGGAATGGTCTTCAGGAGGTTGCGGCTATTGCCGGCTGGGGGTGTGGCACTCATGCAGATGCCCAGAACGGCGAGGTTCGAGAAGCATTAACGCCGCGTTTTGATCGGATCGAATGCAGAGGATACATGCACTTTCGATTGTATCGTTTGGGCTTATCGGATTTAGGCAGAGAAGAAGATGCTGCGAAATGAGGCTTCTTCATGGCTCTGCGGCTGGAATAAAATCTGGATGAGCCGCCTCATCGCAGGGTCGGGACGGCAAAGCATGGCACGACGAACGACGATCATTTCGCGGCGGGAGCAATAGGTATTTGGCCACATCGTTAGCATCACCTATCAGTTCGGAACAGCTCCGGCAGCAGGAGTACAGGCGGGAACGGAGCCTTGCGGTTGTGCTGGTGACAGCGCTGACACTTTTTGCGCTGCTGGTGCATGGCTACCACCCGTATGCCGAAGACGGGGGCATTTACCTGCCGGAGATCAAGCGATTACTCCATCCAGGCTTGTATCCGTATGGCGCAGAGTTTGTGGTGAAGCACCTGCAGTACTCTCTGTTTGCGCCGATGATGGCGGGGTTGGTTCGCGAGTCACATCTTGGTGTGGAGATGGTGCTTCTACTGGTACACCTGACGAGCTTCTGGATGACGTTGTTTGCGGCGTGGCTGCTGGCGGCTCGATGCTATCAGTCGCGAGAGGCGCGCGGAGGTGCGGTGGCGCTGCTGGCGGTGTGGATGACGCTGCCGATTGCGGGAACGTCGCTGATGCTGATGGATCCTTATGTGACGGCGCGGAGTTTTTCTACTCCCTGTGCGCTGCTGGCGCTGGTGGGTGCGCTGGGATTTCTGCTACCTCAGTTCAAGATGGAGGAAGCACGGACACAACAGCGATGGCGTGGGTTGACGCTATGTTGCGCGGCACTGGCGGGAGCAGGGATGATGCATCCTTTGATGGGAGCGTATGCGTTTGGACTGGTGTTGTTGCTGGGTGCGCTGCTGTCGCAGAGCCGGCTGGTGAGGGTTTGGGGAACGGTGGGGCTGGGGTTGACTGCTCTGGCGATGGCGGCCGCATTGCACGTGTGGGCTCCAGCGGAGAGCGCGGCTTATCAGAAGATCATGCTGACACGGGACTACTGGTTTTTGAGCCGGTGGCACTGGTATGAGTGGGTTGGGCTGGTTGCTCCGCTGGCGATTCTTTCAGCGGTTGCGGCAGGCCGGCGACGAGACGGGGACGACGCACGGGTTGGGCTGGCACGAATGGCCGTCGCCGCCGGAGTCAGTGCAACCTTAGTGGCGATCCTGTTTGCGCGGATTGGAATGACGACGCATCTGGTGGCGAGAATGCAACCGCTGCGTATCTTTCAGATGGTGTACGTGGTGATGATCGTTGTGTTGGGGGGAGCGCTGGGGGAGCGGGTGTTGCGGCGGCAGACGTTACGGTGGCTGGTTGTGTTCTCGGCGCTGGCGGCGGTGATGGTGACGGCAGAACGAAGGACGTTCCCTGCTTCGAGGCATCTTGAACTGCCGGGCTCGCTGGCTGGAGATGCTTCTGCGAATGAGGGGAATCAGTATGAGCGGGCTTTTGTGTGGATCAGAGGGAATACGCCACGGAATGCGGTCTTCGCGATGGATGCGCAGTACATCACGAAGCCGGGAGAAGACGCGCAGGGTTTTCGGGCGATTGCGGAGCGAAGTGTGCTGCCGGATTACTCGAAGGATGGCGGCGTGGTGACCAATAAACCAGAGCTTGCTGCAGCCTGGATGCAGGGACAGGTGGCACAGACGGGATTGAATACAGAGCCGGATGCCGCGCGGATTGCTGCTTTGAGACCGCTTGGGGTGACGTGGGTGGTGCTGGAGACGAGTCCCGCGACTGGGTTCGCGTGCGCTTATGCAAACGATGCAGTGAAGGTGTGCCGCCTGCCTTGAGTTGCGAGGCAGACGGCGTTTGGAATTAATTCGCTGCGGGAGTTGCTGCCCTGGCAGTCGCGGGGGCGTTGGTAAGGACGACGGACTCCTGGTCTTTGTTCTCCATCTTTGAATAGAAGGCGCGGAAGCTGGGGTACTTATCCTTCTGGAAGATAATGTCGCCGAGTGCGTAGGTTCGACGAAGGGTGAAGCTGGTTGGCGTGGATTCAACGGTCACACTATAAGTGATCGCCTTTTCGAAGGTCGAGGCTTTCTCTATTGTGGGGAGCGATTCGATAGAGAGCGTCTGCGGGAATTTGATGCGGACTGCATCCTGAGTGATGTGGGCGTAATCGAAGTAGACTGCGATTTCGCGCTTCTCATTCGTGAAGGCGGGCTTGGCGCTGGCGACGAAGATATCGCCGGGAAGGAGGACGCGTTTGCCTGTGGAGGAGCCGAGAGTTCCTGTGACCTGCAGGTGAGCGACGAGAGGCTGCTCATAGTCTTCAATTTTGTCGATGGAAGTGACTTTGACCTGGACCCCCGGTGGC
>JBDTEQ010000067.1:0-16296 GCA_039922475.1 Edaphobacter sp. | reverse complement strand
TGCAGATTATGCACCGAATTCAAAGCCAGTCCCAGCGCCTCACCCGCCACAAACAAATGCCGCAGATAGGCCCGCGAGTACCGAGCACAGACCATACATCCGCACGCAGCATCGATCGGCCCCGAATCCTCCGCATACTCCCTGCGCTTGATATTCATCCGAACAATCTTCCCCTCCGCATCGCGGGCAAACAGCAACCCATGCCGTCCCGCCCGCGTCGGAAGCACACAGTCCATCATGTCCACACCCATCTTCGCGTACTCTTCAATCTCATCCGGATACCCCACCCCCATCACATATCGCGGCTTATCCTTCGGCAAAAACTCCAGCGTCCGCGCAATCATCTCCCGCGTCACCTCCCGCGGCTCACCGACAGCCAACCCTCCAATCGCATACCCCGGCAGCTCCATCTCCACCAGCCGCTCCGCAGACTCCTTCCTCAAATCCGCATACATCCCACCCTGTACGATCCCAAACAAACTCTGCGTAGCTCCCTTCAACTCGTCATTCTGACCCTCTTCAGAGTTGTCATCCAGAGCGAAGGCGGTGCTCTTTGCCGCCGCAGTCGAAGAATCTGCTTTTCGTTTTTGCGGTTGCAAACCCTCAGACCAGGGCACCAAATGCTTATGGCTGTCAAAATGATCCTTCGACCTCTGAGCCCACGCATGTGTCAGCCCCATCGACTCCCGCGTTCTCTCCCAGCTAGCCGGAGTCTCCACGCACTCATCGAAGACCATCGCAATATCCGCTCCCAGCGCAATCTGCACATCCATCGAGTGCTCCGGAGAAAAGAAGTGCTTGCTCCCATCCAGGTGCGACCGGAACTCCACTCCCTCCGCCGTCACCTTCCGCAGCCCGCTCAGGCTGAACACCTGAAACCCACCCGAGTCCGTAAGCATAGGCCGCTCCCAGCTCATAAACCGGTGTACCCCACCCATCCGCGCAATCGACTCATGCCCCGGCCTCAAATAAAGGTGATACGTATTCGCCAGAATGATCTGCGCTCCCACGCCGTCCGCGCCAATCTTCTCCAGCACCCCCTGCTCCACCGCCTTTACCGAGGCCGCCGTCCCCACCGGCATAAACACCGGCGTCTCCACCACCCCGTGCGGCAACATCAACCGCCCTCTGCGGCCGCCACTCTCCGCCGTCCTGTGAACTTCAAATGAAAATGCCATCTCTCGAATTGTATGGGCACGCCCGCCTCATCGAGCCGCTACTCAAAAACAGCCTCCTTCAGCGCCGCTTCGAATCTCTAATTGAGGCTCCGGCCACAAACTGCAGTCACACTCCCATCAGCGGTACAGCTTCATCTCGTTCCAGTCCTCCTGATAGGTCTTCTTTCTACCGTGGCATAGAAAGATAGGGCCATGCTCCGATGGCATCGTATACATCCCGTTCCGTTCGCCCACAACAGTGCATGAATCGTAAGCCGTGCTCATCTCAGAGAGAGTCGCGTACCTGACGACAATCATCTCCTCGCCGGTATAGCCACGCGGCCCCCATAACCAGTAGCTCTGGTGCCCACTGATCGCAGGCGGCAAACCATACTTGGCTCCGAGAATATCGATCGCACCCGCCTGCCCATAATTCCTCACAAGAATGCCGGTCTTCGCGCGCTCCTGCGGCGGAAGCGCGTTATAAATTCCGGCCACCTGTTCCGCCAGCTCCTGCCAACCAAAACGGTCGGCAAAGAACTGCGGCAATAAAGTAGCAGCGTGGTTTTCCGTGTCCTTTGGTTTGAAGTGAAGCTTCTCTGTATAAGCCAGCCACTTTTGTGGCCGCAGCACGGGAACAGACAGCGGAAATAAAACCACCAGGCCAACGATCGTGACCGCCACATAGACCGCGATCAGCCCATTGCGCCACGGAATCTTCTTCGCCCACCTAAACCACGCAACCGCGCCCGCAGCGAAAAACACCGGATACTCAGGCATAAGGTAGTAATCCTTCGCATGCATCGCTATCATCACTGCAAGAAAGACAAGATAGAAGACGCCGAGAAAACGATAGCTGCGCGTCGTCTTCCCCAGCAGCAGCCACACCACCCCTGTCCCCCATAAAAGAAAGCTGTATGGAGTAAGCATCACCATCTGTGCCACAACAAACTGCAGAGTGCCCAACTTGACGTCTTTATCGGAGGCCTGCACATTACGCAGCCACTCCAGCGTAGGGAAGTGATTGTGTACCTGCCACAGAAAATTCGGCAGAGCCACCAGAACAATCAGAACCACCGCAACAACAAACCAACGGCTCGCAAGAATGCGGCGTTGCGACGTCAGCAGCAACGCAATCAGCATCGCAATCAGAAAGAACGCAATCGAATCCTTATTCTCAAAAGCCAGCCCGGCACTCAGCCCGAACACAATCCACCAGTTCCGAATCTCGCTTTGTGAAGCGGACTGTACGATGCGGACAAGCGCCAGAACGCAGAGCATCCAGAAGACTGGATCGAAGGAGTTCATCGACATGAATCCGTCGATGCCAAGATAACCCGCTCCTGCAACCACACCCAGCATGGCAAGCGCCGCCGCTCTTCGGCCCCCGCCAAGCACCCAGCAAAGTATCCCGGTCAGAAACACCTTCGCCGCACCGGCCATCGTGGAGATCAACCGCAGGGACCACATCGTGTCATGCCCAAAGAGCATCTCGCTCACACGAGCCTGCACCGCAACCAGCGGCGGTTGATCCACGTACCCAAATGCAAGATGCCGTCCGCAATCCAGGTAGTACAGCTCGTCGCGGAAGATTCCGTAGCCGGCATGTTGCGAAAGAACATTGCCCACAATCTGAATCCCAAGCTTCAGCGCCGCAAAGCACACACTAAGCCAAAGGATCGATCGCAGATCCGCTTTTGATACCGTCACCTGTCCGGTTTCCATACCACCTGCATTCTGTAAATTATCTACAAAATGCATTACGCAGGAAGACCGGACAAGTTCCGAATCAGCAGTTCACTGCTCTTCCGCCACATCCTCTTCAGTCTGTGGACGATTTCGCAGCAGCCGCAGGCTTCACTGCCGCAGGCATCCCAAGATACTTGTCGTACCAGTCAAACCAGCGCTGATAGCGATCCCGAATAAAACTCGGCCGAGAGAATCCGTGGAACTGCCCCGGATAAACCACCAGCTCCGCAGTCGTACCCACGCTCTTCAGCGCCTGATACATCTGCTCGCCGCCAACCAGCGTCACGTTGAAGTCTTTATCTCCGCCCATGAACATCGTCGGCGTCTTGATCCTGTCCGCATGAAGGAACGGATACGACAGCTTCAAATACGGTTCGACATTCTTCCACGGTGGTTGCAGCTCGTTGTCATACTGCAGAATGTACTGATCCACTCCATACATCCCCAGCAGGTTTCCAGTCCCTGCGCCACTCGAAGCCGCCTTGAATCGTGTCGTCGACGCAATCGTATAGTCGGTCAGAATCCCGCCATAGCTCCATCCGCCCACAACCATGCGATCCGGATCAATCTTGCCCGTAGCGATCGCGCCATCTACCGCGCCGAGCAGATCCTTCACCTCTTTATCGCCCCAGTCCGCATTGATCGCGTAGCTATAGTCATGCCCGCGACCTGTACTCCCACGATAGTTCACCTGCAACACTGCAAACCCATGCGATGCCATCAACTGCCGGTCCGACTCGAAACGATGCGTATCCTGCGCCGTCGGGCCGCCATGAATCCACATCAGCATCGGAGCCTTCGATCCCGCCACATACCCCACCGGCATCGTCAGCAGGCTATGCACATCGTTTCCATCCGACGTCTTCGCCGAAAGATCCTCCGCCGGCATCACGTCCAATTGAGCGATCAGTGCATCATTGTGCGAAGTCAGCTTCCGCAGCGTCTTTCCATCAAGAGCATAGATCTCCGGAGCCGTAAGGTCCGTCGTCCAGACCACCGCCACATGACCGGCGGCAGAAGACATCGCTCCCGCAGAACCCTTCCCAACAGTCAACCGCGTCACGCTTCCGCCCTTCAGCGGAACCTCCGCAACATATTCGACCCGGTCCTCGCCAATCGTCGTCAGCAGCGACTTGCCATTCTCCGTAAACTCCGGAGCCCCTGTTAACATCTCCGCTGTAGCCGTCACAATCTCCGGCGTACCGCCAGCCGCCGGCACTAAAGCCAGCCGCTGCATGTCGTAGATCGAGTATCGTGGCGAAACTCCCTGCCGATACGCAATCGTCGAGCTATCCGGACTCCACGCCAGCGGCCCGTCATCCGCGCCAGTAAAACTCGTCAGCTTCTTTGCTGTTGAGTTCCCCTTCGCCGCCACCACAAACACATCCGTGTTATTCGACCGGTCCGGATCAGGCTCCTCCTGATCGCTCACAAACGCAATCCACTTCCCATTCGGCGACCACTCCGCCTGCCGCTCCTCGAACTTGTCTTCCGTCTTGTCATCGCCAATCAGTCGTGTCACCTTCTTCGTCGCAATATCGAACAGATAAAGATGGTTCCGTTTGTCCGTCAGGTATCCCTGCACATCCTGCTTGAAGTGGTACCGGTCGATCACGATTGGCTTCGGTAGCGCAGGCTTCGCGCCTTCCTTCGGCTCCGGTTCGTCCTTCGCCTTCAGCGTCAGCAGCAACTGCTTCGAATCCGGCGACCATCGGTAGTCCGACAAGTTCTCTTTCACATCGGTCAACTGGTGCGCTTCGCCTCCGCGCCGGTCCAGCACCCACACCTGCGAACCCTTCGCCCTACCTGGCCGCCCCGAGGTAAACGCCAGCCACCTTCCATCCGGACTCCATCGCGGCGACCCCGCGCTCTCCGTCCCATAGGTCACTTCAATATCCTGCGTCCCATCCCAGCTCACCATCCAGAGTGAGGAGACGTTCTTGTCGTCGGACACATCCACCTGCGAAGTCGTGTAGGCGATCCACTTCCCATCTGGCGAAATCTGCGGTCCGCCCACGTTCACCAGCTTCGCCAGGTCGTCGATCACCATGGCCCTCTTCTGCCCGAATCCAAACGTCGTTAAGGCGCACAGGGGCAGCAGACAAAGTCCAACACGGAACAAACACTGATTTCGCATGACCGGAAGTCTAGCAGAAAAACCTATCTTAGCAACACCCCCACCGCCTGGACCACCGTAATTCCCTCCGGCAACTCCTTAAATTCACTATGCACCGTGTGCTCATTCCTGCCGATCTCCTTCAACAGCAATACCCTCCCCTCAATCGCTGTCGTCACCACTGAAGACTTCCACTCATCGCCCGGTTCTTCCTCGTATTCTGTGCTGAAGCTGCTTCCGGCATGCACCGTCCCCAGCAGGCCATACCCCAGGCTCACATCCGCCGGTATCTTACCCAAAGCCGGCACTCCAATCCTGAGCTGACGTTGCTTGCTCGTTCGCACCACCAAAGAAACCGTCATCTCGACCGGAGTCGCGCAGCCTCATCGCGCGACGCAGTGGAAAGATCCCCGCATTTCGCCTTTGTCGTTGCTTGTTCTTTCGCCCTCTGCGCAAAAATTTTGCTCTACTACTCCGTCCGCAACGCCTGCATCGGTTCGATCCGCGAAGCTCGAATCGCCGGCACCGCGCAAGCAACAATCGCGGTCAACAAAAGACTGCCGATCATCGTCACAAAGACCACAGGGTCAAGCGGACTCGTCCCATAAAGAACAGACCGAATCAACGCTCCAGCCGCCGCGCCTCCCGCCAGACCAATCAGCAACCCGACAACAACCGGCCGCAGCCCATCAAGCAGCACCAGACGCAACACCTCGGATCGTTGCGCCCCCAACGCAATGCGAATGCCGATCTCCGTAATGCGCTGCGTCACCAGATACGAGAGCACTCCATAGAGGCCAATGGCCGCAAGCAGCAGAGACAGTGCAGCGAATGCGAGCACAAGCGTAGCGCTGAAGCTCTGGCTCGCCGTGCTGTTGCCAACGATCTGCTGCAGCGTCAGAACATCATAGACGGGCAGCGCCGGATCGAGCGCGCCAACCTGTTTCTGAATCGGCACGGATAGAGCAAGCGGATCACCGGCAGTGCGAACCACAATCGTCGCCCCGCTGGTCTCGCTGGGAATCCCGGAAAGAATCGGAAAGTACATCGTCGCCTTGCTGGGTTGCGTAACATCCCAGAGCGTGTCTCCCACCACCCCGATGATCTCGAACGTTCCAGTCTTTCCACCCCGGAACACGTCGATATGTTTGCCGACCGCCCTGTCACCAGAGAAGAACTGCATCGCAAATTGTTTGCTGACGATGATGTAGCTATCGTGCGTGAGACGTTCCTGCGCAGTGAAGAAGCGCCCGCTGATCAGTGGAATCTGCAGCGCCGAAAAGTAGCCGGGGTCAACCACACGGGTCAACGCGTCGTTCTGCAGATTAAACTTAACGCTGGGACGTTCAGGAATCGTGAAAACCCTGTCACCCTCCCAGCCATCGCCGGGTGCTCTGGACACAAGCCCCGCAGCGCGGACGCCGGGCAGATGCCGCACCCGTTCCAGCACCGCTTCATGGAAGGCCGTAACCTTCTCCCGCGTGTCATACTGCTTCTCCGGCAGGCCATACTTCATCGTGAGCACGCCATTCGTCACGCAGCCCAGATTAGAAGTTCGCAGATGTAGGAAACTCTTGAAGAGCAGCCCCGCCAGCACAAGCAGGATGACAGTAAGCGCAATCTCCGCAGTCAGCAGCACCTTGCGAAGCGTAGCCCGCGAAGCACTCCCTCCAATCGATCGTGACGACTCCTGCAACGCCGCAAGAACTCCACTTCCCGTCGAAGAGATTGCAGGCAGCAATCCAGCAAGCAACGCCGTCAGAAAAATCAGCCCGATCGAGAATGCCATCACACCGAAATCCATCTGAACTGCGTCCGCGCGTGGCAATGCCTGCCAGTGGCCCGCAAGCCAGCGCGTCGCCAGTACCGAAATCACAAGCCCCAGCAATCCACCCGCCGAGCAGATAAGCAGGCTCTCCGTCATCTGCTCGCGAATCAAAGTCAGCCGACTGCCCCCCAGCGCGCCGCGCACTGCAACCTCTTTACGCCGCATCGCGCTCCGTGCCACCAGTAGATTCGAGACGTTCAGGCACGAGATCAACAGCATGCATCCCACCGCGCACAACAGAACGATCAAAGGTGTCTTCACATCCCGCACCACATCGTCGATCATCGGCCGGTACACCGCATCTTCAGCCACAGGCTTCGATGCGTTTGCCTCGTGCAACCGGTACTGCAGCGCACTCACCTCTTTGGTAGCGGCGACAGCGCTCACATCAGGCCGCAGCCGCGCGATCACATGGCTCTGGTGATTATCGTGCGCAGCATACTCGTCCGTCGTAAACGTCTGGGCATAGGGAACCCATAGCTGAGTGAGTGAATCAGGATAGGTAAACCATCGCGGCAGCACACCCACAACAGTGTAAGAATTCGTATCGAGACGAATCGTCTTGCCGAGAATGGAAGGATCTCCCGCAAATCGCCTCTGAAACAAACTCCAAGACAACATCACAACGTGATTGGCGCCCACTTGGTCTTCTTCTGTCGTAAAAGTTCGGCCAAGAGCAGGCGCTACACCCAGAACCGAAAACAGGTTCGAAGACCCTCCTGCCGCCACCACCACCTCCGGCAGCTCCTGATGCTCCCCGGTGAGATTGAACCCATAGTCACGCCACGCAGCCATATCCTCAAAGCCATGAGTCTTCGCCCGCCAGTCCAGAAAATCCGCCGGCGAAACAACATTAAATCCATCCCCTGTGCTGGCGCGGAAGCGCTCGTAGACCATCACCAGCTTGCCCGGATCACGGAACGGCAAAGGCTTCAGCAACACCGCACGCACAATCGTGAACAGGGAAGTCGTCGCCCCAATGCCAAGCGCCATCACAAGAATCGCAATCAGCGCAAACCCTGGAGACCGAGCGAGAGTGCGCACACCATAGCGAACGTCACGCACACCAGTCTCCAACCAGTTCCAACTCCATGTAGAGCGAGCCTCATCGCGAAGCACCGTCGGGTTGCCGAACCTCCGCAGCGCCGCAGACCGCGCCTCCGCAGCACTCATACCCTTCGCGACATTCTCGGAAGCCTGCTGCTCCAGATGAAACTGCAGTTCATCATTCAGCCGCGCTGTCTCCCTCTCACGCCGAAACAGTGCCAACACAGCCATGCGGAATCGTTCCAACCAGCGCATCGATACCTCCCGCGCAACTCAACCCGATCGTCAACCAGCCTCAACCACCAGATTGATGGCAGTCGATAACCTGCTCCAGCTCTCTTTCTCCCGTTCAAGCTGCGTGCGTCCCGCTGCAGTCAGCCCGTAGAACTTCGCCTGACGGCCCGTCTCCGTCTCGCTCCACTTCCCACGAATCCATCCCTGCTGCTCCAGCCGATGCAGCGCCGGATACAGCGACCCCTGCTGCACCTGCAACACCTCGTTCGAAATCTGTTGAATGCGCTTGGCGATCGCCCAACCGTGCTTCGGTTCAAGCGAGATCGTCTTCAAAATAAGTAAGTCGAGAGTGCCCTGCACCAGATCGCTTGGCTTGCCCATACTATGACTATCTACACTAGCAATTGCAGATAATCAACAATACGAAGGAATACGAAGATCGAGCCCTTCCGGTTCCCCTGCCTCTACACTTTTTTCGCTGCAGCCCTCTTCCCACTCTTCTTCAACGACTGCACCAGTTGCTTCCAGTCCGCCTCAGTCTGGTTCGCATAAGCCTCCGCAAACGTGCCCACCGCCACGTCGAATCGCGCCGACCGCCCCAGATACCCCGCGATCACCGCACTATCGCCCGCCCGCGCATGTCCTCGTGCCAGCATCTCACCGCACACCGCCGCATACTCCAGCAACCCCGCCGCCTTCAAACTCTCTAATTTGATCGACGCCTTGTGATCGTTCAACTGCCGCACCATGTAGTCGCGCCCCTCCATCGTCGTCCATCCCAGAAACGGATCCGACTGTACCTGCATAGCGCGTTCGCCATCCACCACGCGCCGCCCCTCATGCATCTTTCCCCCGCGTCCCTTCATCACAACATACGGCGCATAGCCCGACGCAACCTCTTCCTTGATCTGCAAAAACAGCGGGTCCTTCGCCCCGTTCCCCTCCATCAACACCACATAATCCCGCAGCCCAACCGACCCCGTCCCCACCACCTTGAACGCCACATCCACCGGCCTGTACTGCGCCAGAAAATGTCTCCGCTCCGGCTGCAGACTCTCCGCATACTTCACCAGCGAACTCAACACCCGATCCGCAACCTCCCCTTTCACGCGCTTCAGTCGCGGCGGCAAAGTCTTGAACACCCGCTGTCCAGTCTCCGCTCTCTTCATCTTCTCTTTCGCGTCCTTCTTCTTCGCGACAGAGGCACCTCCTTCAACCTCCGTCAGCGTCGACAGCGTATGCATCGGCGTGGCCCGCTCCGCCATCCGCAAAATCCCCGCCACCGCCGACACGCTCTGCAGACGCCGCACCTGAAATCGCGCCATCTCCAGCACCGGCATCCGCGCGAACATCGCAATAGCCGCCCGGTAGCTCTCCAGAAACATAGCCGCCGCATCTCGACAAGCAGGACTCTTCACCCCTGCCCCGCGCCCCGCCAACACCAGGCTCGTCGCCATCCGCTTCACATCCCACTCGAACGGCCCGACGATCGTCTCATCGAAATCATTAATGTCGAACACCAGCCGTCCATCCGGAGCCGCGAACGCACCCAGGTTCCGCACATGCGCATCCCCGCACAACTGGTTGCGAATCCCCGTATTCGCAATCAGCGACAAATCGTACGCCATCACCGGCACAGCTCCGCGAAAGTACCCAAACGGAGACGCAGCCATCATCTCGTTCTTCAACGCCACCAGCGCCGGTACTCGCCCACGCGTCGAAGCCTCCAGCAGCTTCAGCGGACTCTCCCGCCGGTCCTTCGCCTTCCATATCCCGTGCTCCGGTCGCCGCATCTGTTTACGCCTCTGCTGTCGTCCAAAATCAAACCGTTCCTTCATACTCGGCAACCGGCTCAGCGCCATCGTCTCCTCCAACCCTGATACACGGCCTCTAGCCTACGTCATCCCAGCGCATCTTTCGCAGACTCAAGCCCAACCACACCTGACTCTCTTGATGTATCCTTGCCCCGACACCACGCTCCATCCTTCAACTCCCCGAGGTCGTATGGCCCGCACGCGAAGCAACGAGTTCCCCAGGGTAGAACCCCTTCTCGTGCTCGCCGTCACCGTCCTCATCCTCTACTTCGCTCGCGAGCTGCTCATCCCTCTCGCCTTCGCTCTCACACTCGCGTTTCTGCTCGCCCCCGCTGTCGGCCGCCTCGAAATCCGCCGCGTCCCTCGAGTCCTAGCCGTAGCCATCACCGGCATCCTCGCCTTCTCCATCATCTGCACCGTCGGATACGTCGTCGCCGGCCAGCTCCTCAACGTAGCTCGCAGCCTCCCCGCCTACCGCGTCAGCGTCCAGCAGAAGATCTCTTCCGTCCACTCCCCTGCCGAGCAATCCCTGCAAAAAGCCTTCACTGCCGTCGAAGGCATCAGCGGCGATCTCGCCACCGGCACCTCAGCCCACGCACTGCCGCCAGCTCAACCTCAGCCCGTCCGTGTCATCGACCCCGACCGCACTCAGCTCGAATCCACCGCTGAGCTCCTCATGCGGTTCCTTCGCCCCATCGGAACCTTCGGCGTCATCATCGTCTTCACCATCTACCTCCTCATGAAGCGCGAGGACCTGCGTCACCGCATCCTTCTCCTCGCCGGCATGGGCCGCATCAGCGTCATGACGCAGGCTCTTCAGGATGCCGCAACCCGCATCAGCCAATATCTCCTCTTCCAGGCCGCCGTCAACGCAGCCTATGGCATCCTCTTCGGCCTCGGTCTCTACTTCATCGGCGTCCCCAACGCCACGCTCTGGGGAGTCCTCGCCGGAATCCTTCGCATCATCCCCTACGTCGGAACCGCCACCAGCGTCGTCCTTCCTCTCGTCGTCTCCATCGCCATCTCTCCCTCATGGCTGCCGCCGGTTCTCATCGTCTGCCTCTTCCTCGTGCTCGAACTCACCGCCACCAACTTCGTCGAACCGTGGCTCTTCAGCAGCCGCACCGGCATCTCCTCGCTCGCCCTTCTCGCCATGGCCATCTTCTGGGCGCTTCTCTGGGGATGGCCCGGACTCATCCTCTCCACTCCACTCACCGTCTGCATCGTCGTCCTCGGCCGCTACGTCCCGCAGATGTCGTTCCTCCACACTCTTCTCGGCACCGACGCCGAGCTCTCCGCCGAAGCTCTCTTCTACGAGCGCCTCCTCGCCATGGACCAGCAGGAAGCCCACGCCGTCGCCAACCGCTTCCTCGAAGGCAAATCCCTCGTCGAGCTCTACGACTCCGTTCTCATCCCCGCACTCGCCCTCGTCGAACAGGATCGCCACCAGGGTGTCCTCGACGACGTCCGCTGCAACTTCTTCTTCCTCTCCATCGGCGAGCTCGTCGCCGAACTCACCGACTACCACCCCAAAGAGATCGCCGACGCCGACGCGGTTATCCCACTCTTTCCTCCGCGACCCCCAAAGCAATCCGACTTCGCCGTCATCTGCATCTCCGCCAGCGACCAGGCCGACGAACTCACCACCCAGATGCTCGGCCAGGTAATGGAGCAGGCCTCCCACCAGACCCTCCTCCTCTCCGCCAACTCCGTCTCCGCCGAGATCCTCGACTCCCTCGCCCACGAACCCAACACCGTCATCTTCATCTCCGCCCTCCCGCCCTTCGCCTTCTCCCAGGCACGAGCCATCTGCCAGCGCGTCCGCTCCCACCTCCCGCACAACCGCATCGTCATCGGCCTCTGGAACACACCCGAAGAACCCGACCAATCCCCCGACATCGCCCTCGAGCGCTTCGGCCCCGGCAAACCCACCGCTATAGTCAACACGCTAGCCCAGGCCCTCCAGCAAGTCACCCAATGGCACCAGCAACCTCCAAGAAACCCCTCCATCCGCACCTGACAGAGCTCCGCTTCTCCCTTTTCCCTTCATCCCAACATCGTCATCTCGACCGGAGCGACAGACAGTCTCATCGTCTGTCGTGCAGTGGAGAGATCCCCGTATTTCGCAATTGTTCTCGCCTGTTTCCCAGGCCTAGCAACCAAAGAAAAAGGGACCAGGCATCAAGCCCAGTCCCTTCTCTTTTCCCGCAAAAAAACTAGTTCACAGCCAGACGCCCGCGCTCCACACCATCCAGAGCAACCCAAAGCGCCTTCGCCGCGCGCTCTCCCGCATCCAGAGCAGCCTCTTCGCTCTCCGGCGAACCCGCCAGCTCCTTATCCATCAACTCCCGCCAAACGCTCGCATGAGCCACATCCGCCGTCTGGTGCAGCGTAAAGTACCGCGCCGCCACACCTTCTGTCTCATAGTGCGCAGCCAACCCCTCGGCCTTCGTCTTCGCAATCTCCGGCACCTTCGACTCATACGCATACAACGCCGCCATCGCCGCCGAAGCCGTCTTCTCCTGCATCAACTCGCGAAACGTCCCCATCAACGCCGTCATCTCCGGCTGCACCGCACGCCCCTTAACCTCCTCGCGCGAAGCCCCCATCCCCGCCGCAAAGTCCATCCAAAGATCGCTATGCGGACGCGCCGTCGCCGAATCCACACCCTCTTCCTCAGCAAGATTCCGCAGAACCTCCAGCCGCATCTCTCCATCCGGCAGCCGCGAGTGCAGCGCGCTCAAATAAGTAGGAAACGCCGACACATGGTGCCAATACTCCGCCGCATACTCCCGCAGATCCTCCCGCGTCAGCTCCCCCTTCGACCAGGCCTGATAGAACGGGTGCTTCAACAAGTCATAAGGAGCAACGCGCTCCTCGAAACGGCTCCAGAACCCACCACTTCCCGCCACCACACCAGCCGCAATCAAAGCCATAGCCAACTCCATCCAAAAAGATTTCCCGCAAGCGACCCAGCCACTAACGGCGATGCACCAAGTGTACCCCGCCCCACTCCCCAACAAAATCCACAACCGAGTTCGAACGCGCAGCCACCCTAACCCGCAACGCCCGAGCACGCGACCTCCAAACAAGCAAAAGACTGCGCGCAATCCCTCCACTCCGAATAAACCTCAGAGCCACAAAACCGGGTGCCCCATCTTCGGCGCGCACTTTGCGCCTAAGGTGGGCATTCGCGAAGCGAACCGAACTCCTCTCCCAATCCGAAAATCGTCATCCGGGTTATCAGACCGTACTCCTTTCCCCACCACCAGAAATCGTCATTTCGACCGAAGCAGCACACAGTCTCATCGTGCGCTGCGCAGTGGAGAAATCCCCGCATCTCGCCTTCGCTTCTGGCTTCAATATCCTTCAAGACCATCTATTGCCACAGCCCGCACCGAGTTCGAACACGCCGCCACCCTAACCCGCAACGTCTGAGAACGCGACCTCCTCCTCAAACAAGCAAAAGACTTCGCGCAATCCCTCCACTCCGAATAACTCTCAGAGCCACGAAACTGGGTGCCCCATCTTCGGCGCGCACTTTGCGCCTAAGGTGGGCATTCGCGAAGCGAACCGCACTCCTCTCCCAACCCGGAAATCGTCATTTCGACCGAAGCAGCGCACAGTCTCATCGTGCGCTGCGCAGTGGAGAAATCCCCGCATTTCGCCTTTGCTTCTGATCTCCAACCTTCAAAACCTGTGACCAGGACACAACTGAGTGGCCCATCCTTTTCGGCTTTATCGAAAAGGGTGGGTTATCGACCCTAAGCGTAGCCAGAAATGGGAAGGCCATACTCCTCTCCCCACCCGAAAATCGTCATCCGGGCTATCGAGCGAAGCGAAACCGTACTCCTCTGCCCACCACCCGGAAATCGTCATTTCGACCGAAGCAGCGCACAGTCTCATCGTGCGCCGCGCAGTGGAGAAATCCCCGCATCTTCTCCCTAACCGCCACAAAGATCACGGGCCGTCATCCGCCTCGGGTTGCTGTTATTAGCCCTTTTGTTGTCATCCCGTAGGGATCTGCTTCAGTCTCTTTCTCCCCCAACCGCCCAAACATCCCGGTTTCGACTGGACCAGACCACCGCCCAACGAAGCCGCACCGAGTTCGAACGCGCCGCCACCCTAACCCGCAACGTCCGAGAACTCGACCTCCTCCTCAAACAAGCAAAAGACCGCGTGTAACAAGCTTGTCGCTGCCGGGTGCCCCACCTTCGGCGCGTATTTTGCGCCTAAGGTGGGCATTCGCGAAGCGAACCAGAACGTTTCCCCGACCAAGAAATGGGGCATTTCGACCAAAGCAACGCGTGCACTCCGTATAAGAGAAACCCGTTTCTCAGCCTCAAACCTTCTGGCCGGCACCACAATCGGGTGCCCAATCCTTCACGCCTATGCGAAGATCGAGCACGGATAATTATGCGACTATACGGCAACATCGACCTGCAAATTGGCTATACAAGCCGAACGCAACAGGCACGACGGATAAGCGAAGACTGGGTGGCGCACTATGCTTACTGTCTTAGGTGCGAATCCGATGAAATCACCCCAACATCAGCAAATACCGAGGCGTGCGACTTTGTGTGCCCTCAGTGTGAACACGGTTATGAACTCAAGAGCAAGTGCGGTGTGTTTACGACGAGAGTGATTGATGGAGCATACGCTGCAATGCTCAGGACGATTCACGCAAATCGAACACCCACTTTCCTATTGCTGGAGTACTCGAGGAATTGGTCAATCACCGGCTTTACCGCGATCCACCATTCGCTGATCACGGAGAAATCGATTGTTGCGAGGAAACCTCTAGCTCAAACAGCAAAGCGGGCAGGTTGGATAGGCTGCAGCATAGTCATGCCAACGATCGCCATAGACGGGAAGATTCCAATCGTCAGAAATGAGCGCATTGAGCCGCCAGCAACGGTGAGAGCTTCCTTCAAGAAGTTAGAAAACCTGTCTCATCTATCGCACGAAAGACGGAGTTGGGTGGCAACAATCCTCAACCTGATCCGCAAACTTCCAGAAGGCTCGTTTAAGTTGGCCGACGCGTACGAATTTGAAGGTGAGTTAAAAATCATCTACCCAGAGAACAATAACATCAAACCAAAAATTCGCCAGCAACTGCAGTTGCTCCGAGACGCTGGCATTCTTAACTTTCTGGGCGGAGGAAAATACCAGCTTGTAGACTACAGACAGCATAACGACTAGGCTCTGCTCTAGCGACCGACATAAATTCAAGTGGCCACTGCACCAAACGTGGGAGGTTCTTTGTGGATTTCGAACCCGAGAAATTTCGCAACTACTACGAATGTCCGTGCGGAGAGAAGTGGAACTCAACCTGGTCCTGCACGTGCAACGAAAAGTGTCCCAGCTGCAACAAAGAGATTGAGCCGTCTAACTCGGAAGAGCTTTGCCTAGAATGTGGAGCAGTCGTTGACCAAGCCACACATGGTGTCTGCCCAGAGTGCGATGAGCCAATCAAGGATTTTGATGAATTGCAGAGAGAGTTAGGGGCAGCGTCATACGTGACGGATACAATCTGATGCAGAGCCTCGATCACCGATCCTGAACAATCTCGATTCCCTCATCTAACAATTGCCGGATGCCCCATTCATCGCGCGGTCTCTTGCGCGATGAGTGGGTTCCACTCTGCCGAAGGCCGGAGTGAAGGCGCAGCCGTAACGACTGAATTGTTTTTCTATCCAGCCACGATCTCTAACGAACGATCAAGAATGCTGGTCCAACTTGGCGAGCAACGCGAGCACCGTCACACCCAGCGCCGGATGCACCCACTCCGGCGCAATCTCCGCTAGAGGCTCCAGCACAAACCGCCGCCCCTGCATCTCAGGATGCGGCAGCGTCAGCTCCTCCGCCTCCATCACAGCATCTCCAAACAACAACAGATCGAGATCGATCACCCGCGGCCCCTTCGCCACAGCCCCCTCCCGCCGGGTGCCCCATTCATCGCGCGGTCTCTTGCGCGATGAGTGGGTTCCGCTCTGCCGAAGGCCGGAGTGAAGGCGCAGCCGCAACGACTGAATTGCATTCTTCGATCCGGCCACCTCTCTCGCCAATCACCTACCCCAACCGCTCAAGCAACTCCGCGACCATCACCCCCAACTCCGGATGCACCCACTCCGGCGCAATCTCCGCCAGCGGCTCGAGCACAAACCGCCCGCCCCTGCATCTCCGGATGCGGCAGCGTCAACTCCTCCCCCTCCATCACCGCATCCCCAAACAATAACAGATCAAGATCGATCACCCGCGGCCCCTTCGCCACTGCCCCCCTCCGCCGGGTGCCGGGTGCCCCATTCATCGAGCGGTCTCTTGCGCGATGAGTGGGTTCCGCTCTGCCGA
>JBDTEQ010000066.1:0-11157 GCA_039922475.1 Edaphobacter sp. | reverse complement strand
GCTGTCCGTCGACGTGGACGGAGAATGAAAGATACTTGCTTGGCTTGAAGAGGTGGAGCTTCTCCTTCAACAGAAGAGCGTTGGTACACATGTAAACGTACTTCTTGCGTGCTACGAGTCCGGCAACGATCTCAGGCATCTGAGGATGCAGTAACGGCTCGCCTCCGGGGATCGCGACCATCGGGGTGCCGCATTCTTCGACCGCCTTGAAGCAGTCCTCGGGCGAAAGCTCCGCCTTCAGGATGTGCGCGGGGTACTGGATTTTGCCGCAGCCGGCGCACGCCAGATTGCAGCGGAACAGTGGCTCCAGCATCAGTACCAGCGGATACTTCTTCCGGCCACTGAGCTTCTGCTTCAAAACATACGTTGCAACCGTCCAGGCTTGTGAGACTGGGACTGCCATCCGGTGTCTCCTCCATTAAAAAAATATGCGCAACATGTTCGCCGTTGCGGAAATGGTCTTACGCTGCTGCCGCTTCTTTTTCCATCAGACGCCTATAGGTTGTAAGTGCAAGCAGCGGAAAATAGTCACGGTACAGATGGTAGGCGAGATAAAACACTCTCGGAAATCCTGTTCCGGTGTAGACCGCTTCGCTGTTTCGTCCAATTGCCGATTCATCCCAGGTTCCACTCTCTGTCTGTTTCGTAACCAGCCAGCGGATGCCCTTTGCCACAGAGTCGCTGCGCGTATCGCCTGCCGCGAGAAGCCCAAGAATGGCCCATGCGGTTTGCGATGGCGTGCTCGGTCCGATGCCGCGCTGGGTGGGATCGTCGTAGCTGGTACAGGTCTCGCCCCAGCCACCGTCGGCGTTCTGCACCATGCGAATCCATTCTGCTGCCTGCTGGATTGCAGGCTCATGGTTCCATACGCCCATGGCTTCCAGACCACGCAGCACTAGAAACGTGCCGTACAGATAATTGACACCCCAGCGCCCAAACCAGCTTCCGTCGGATTCCTGCTCTTTGAGGACGAACTGAATCGCTTTCTCTACTCGCTTATCGCGGCGCGTGTAGCCGTAGTTCGCGAGCATCTCCAGAATGCGGCCGGTAATGTCAACTGTCGGCGGATCGAGCATCGCGTTATGGTCGGCGAACGGGATGTACTCGAAGATCATCTTCGTATTGTCTTTATCGAAGCTGGCCCAGCCACCGTTCTTGCATTGCATGGCGAAGATCCAGTCCAACGCGCGCTGGGATACATCGATCTGGTTGCGTTCGCGAGGATGACTGACACAATTTAGAGCAAGTAGAACCTGTGCTGAATCATCGACATCCGGATAAAACTCATTGTTGAACTCGAAGTACCATCCACCCGGCTGGACATTGGGGAGGCTCTTCGACCAGTCACCCTTGTGGCGGACCTCCTTGGACATCAGCCAGTCGGCTGCTTTGATCATCCGGGGGTCGTTCTTGGGCAGGCCAGCCTCACCCAGCGCGTAAACAGCCTGTGCCGTATCCCACACAGGAGAAGAACATGGTTGCATCCGGAAGGTAGGCGTCGTGTAGTGTGGTTCGCCTTCAGGGTTGTCGATTCCAAGCTTTTCAAACTCGTCCATCGCGCGAATGAACTGAGGATCATCTGGCGTGTAGCCCAGGCATGCCAGTGCGATGAGAGCGTTCAGCATGGCAGGGTAGATTGCGCCCAGACCGTCGGACTTCTCAAATCGTTCGAGCATCCACTTCTCGGCCTTCTTCAAGGCGACTTTGCGAAGAGGGCGAATGTGCACGCGTTCAGCCCAGTGAGCAACACGGTCGGCAGCGAGAAAGATATTTCGCCAGCCGAAGATCTTCTTTTTGTCCCACTTCAGATGGAGATGCGCGTTCTCTCGTCCGCCGACAAAGAGTTCATCGATTCCCTGCTCTGGCGTGAGCTTTTTGAACGGCTTCTTCGCATAAGCGATCGACAACGGCACAACGATCGCTCGCGACCAGGCGGAGATCTCGTAGATATTGAAGTAGCACCACTTCGGAAACAGGATCAACTCAGGAGGGACGGCCGGCACCGCATCGTACTCATACTGTCCCATGAAACAGAGATAGATCTTGGTAAAGGTGTTGACCTCGGTCACGCCGCCATTAGCCAGAATCCACTCGCGCGCTCTGACAAGGACCGGGTGATCTTTCGACCAACCCATCAGTTTCAGGGCAAGGTACGCTTTGACACCAAGCGAGATATTGGAAGGCCCATTGGGATAGATGCTCCAGCCGCCATCTTCATTTTGCTGACGGAGGATCTCGTTGATAGCACGCTCCATGCGGCCGCGATCTCCTGTACCCAGCAGCGTATGGACAAAGATGTAATCGGACTCGAGCATACTGTCGGCTTCGAGCTCTCCACACCAGTATCCGTCGGGATGCTGCAGGCCGAGCAGCCAGTCCCGGGCGCGGTCTATCCCTTCAACAACATGCTCCAGGCCCAGATCCATTCGTCCAAAACGCGGTTGCGCCGGATGGTTGGCACCCTTCGGATTGCTTGAAAATGTCCCCATGAAAACAAACTCTCTGTCTGCGAATCTCGTTACCGGCTAATGGGTGGAGCGGATGCAATGGCTTGAACGATCTCTGCCGGCAAGCCGAAACGTACGTTCTCCGGCATTACTTCGACCTCATCGACCGAGCCATAGCCCATGGTCTGCAGATATTCGACAACATCCTTCACCAACACCTCGGGAGCAGATGCCCCCGCAGTCACAGCAACGGTGTCAACGCCTTCCAGCCATTCCGGCTGAATTGCATCTGCCGTATCAATCAGGAATGAATTTGTATCGAGGTTCTTCGAAACCTCTACCAATCGGTTCGAGTTGGAACTGTTGCGCGAACCGACGACCAGTACCAGGTCTGCACCGTGCGCCACATTCTTTACCGCCGTCTGTCGATTTTCCGTGGCGTAGCAGATGTCCTGGGCATGAGGCCCGACTATGTTTGGGAACTTCTTCTTCAGCGCCTCGATCATGTAACGCGCTTCGTCGAGCGAGAGCGTCGTCTGCGTCAGGTATGCCACCTTGTTTGGATCGGGAACAACGAGCGCATCTACCTCTTGAACGGTCGAGACCACCTGGGTTACGTCCGGAGCCTCGCCCTGGGTCCCTTCCACCTCTTCATGGTCGCGATGCCCCACCAACACCAGAGAATAGCCTTGCTTGGCAAATTTGATCGCTTCGACGTGGACCTTGGTCACCAGAGGGCAGGTTGCGTCAATCACTTTCAAACCACGTTCCTTTGCCCGGTCGCGGACGGCGGGAGATACCCCATGCGCTGAGTAGATAACCCGCGCTCCTTCGGGAACTTCGTCCAGTTCGTTGACGAAGATTGCACCCTTTTTCGCCAGGTCGGTCACAACATAGCTGTTATGAACGATCTCCTTGCGGACGTAGATCGGGGCGCCAAAGGTATCGAGTGCAATCTGCACGATATCGATGGCGCGCACAACTCCAGCACAGAAGCCGCGAGGCTTGAGAAGAAGGACACGTTTGGTTTTCGTTTTGTTGCCGCTCCGGTCAGAGACGTGCTCGAGAGTGGTTGTAGTCACCTGACCAGTATACCGCGTTCAACCCACCGTCGGGGTCCGGTTGAACCAAGTTAGGTGCAGCTATTGGTGCGCATAAAAATACTGCAACACCATGAAATAAATGGAGCTTTTCCCGGTGTTGCAGCATCTTCGCGATCGATACAAAGCGCCAGCGTTAGAGCTTCTGGCTCGCGCAGGCAGGGTGTCCGCAATCGCAGGAGAGCTTGGTCGTATTCTTCGCTGCTTCGCAATATGCGGAGCAGAACTTCTGGCCAGGAGGCGCCATACAAAGACACCCGTTCATCGCACATTTCTTCGCATCTGCCATAGTCAGACCTCCATGAGCCAACCTTTGCGGGGAATCATACTCCCTTTCGGCGTAGGCGAGTCAAGGTGGTTTCACCAGAATTTCTAACGGCTGCTCTCCAGAAGATGTGCCGCGTGTTTCAGGCTGGTCTCGGTCAACTTGGCTCCGCTCAACATACGAGCGATCTCCTGGGTCCGCTCGGAGTCCTCCATGCGACGAACCTCGGTCTGCGTGCGTCCGCGCTTCTCCGTCTTCTCGATCAGAAAGTGCTGGTCTCCGAAGGCGGCAATCTGGGGCAAGTGGGTAATGCATAGCACCTGCTGGCCTTTGGACAGCGTTTTCAGCTTGCGGCCTACTGCCTCCGCCGCCCGCCCGCCGATGCCGATATCGATCTCGTCGAAGACCAGCGTTCGCGGCAGAGGCATCTTCTTCTTCCTTCCCGAACTGCCCGAAGCCGCCTCCTCGACAGTAACCTTCAACGCCAGCATCACGCGCGACATCTCGCCGCCAGATGCGATCTCGTGCAACGGTTTCAACGGCTCACCGGCGTTAGTTGCGATCAGGCATTCCACGCGGTCCCAGCCATGGGCTGCCCAGTTATCAGGAGACTTTTCCGCGGCCACCTGCACATGGAACTTCGTGCTCATGGCTAGATCGTTGATCTGAGCCTCGGCCAGTTTTTCTAATCGCTTCGCCGCTTCCGTCCGGCCAGTAGTAAGTTGTGCCGCAGCTTTGCGGTATGCTGCGGCATCCTGCTCTTCCTTGACCTTAAGCTCGGCAAGCAGCGCGTCGCGGTTCTCCACCTCGGCGAGCTTTTGCGCAGCGTCGGCACCAAAGGCCATTACTTCTTTCAGCGTCTGACCATACTTCCGTTTCAGTCTGTCGAGCGCAGCCAGTCGGTCCTCAATCTCCTCCAGTCGCCCAGGCGCTGCATGAATGTTGTCCGCGAAATCGCGTACTTCTGCATCGACATCCTCCACGATTGCCTTTGCGGCGGCGAGTTGCTGTGCCGGCTCCTGAAACCGCGTGTCATAGCGTGCCAGCTCCTCCAGATGTTTCAACGCCGCACCTAACGCAACTTCGGCTGAGTCCTCCGACTCATACAACAACTCGTGCGCGCTCATCGCAGCGGTGTGCAGTTTCTCCGCATTGCCCAGGACGCGCTTCTCCGCGTCTAGTTGAATGTCTTCATCCTCCGTAGCAAGCCCTGCCTGATCGATCTCCTTGCTCTGAAATCGCCACAGGTCAGCCATCCGCAGACGGTCCTGTTCCGCAGACTGCAGCTCCTCTAATTTGTCTGTCGTCGCTCGCCACTCAGCGAATGCCTCTGCCACAGCTTCTAGATTTAATCCGTCGAAACGATCCAGCAAACCCCGCTGCTGCGCCTGATCGAACGAACCCAGCGTCTCTCCCTGTGAATGAACCAACGCAAGTTCAGGCGCGAGTTGCCGCAGAACCCCTACCGTCGCCGGCTGATTATTAACGAACACGCGTCCCTTGCCGTTCGCAACGATCTCGCGTCGCAGCAAAATATGATCCGACTCCGAGTCGATCCCGTTCGCGTCAAGAATCGCCGCCGCGCCGGGAGTCAGCTCAAACACGCATCCGACAACAGCTTTGTCCGCTCCATGACGAACCACATCCGGCGACGCTTTGCCACCGAGCAGAAGTGCAAGTGCATCTATCAAAATAGACTTGCCTGCGCCTGTCTCCCCCGTCAACAGGTTGAGCCCAGGCCCAAACGTAGCGACGGCACGGTCGATCACCGCATAGTTTTCTGCGCGCAACTCCAGCAGCATAAGGTCCTCAGGCAAGACGTATCGCGAGGATAGCAAACCTCGTTGAGATTCTGTCAGGAACCACGCTGTGCACCCAAACCCGCATCATGCCAGATGCCCGAGGCTAAATCGCGATTTACACTAAAGACTGGTGGACAACGACTATGGTTTGGACCCTTGCACTGTACCTGCTTCAGGATGACTCAACCGCCGCCCCTGCGGCAGCCAACGGCAGCGCTCTCCTGGAGATGATTCACAATAGCGGCCCCGTAGCTTTTACGGTTCTTGTCATTCTCCTGATCGCAAGCGTTTTCTCGTGGACGATCATGATCTCCAAGTGGTCGCGGTTCGGCAAAGCTCAGACGCAGAGCGCGCGCTTCATCCGCGCCTTCCGCAAATCGACCCGACTCAGCGAAATTGCCACGGTTGCCGAACAGTTTCGGCCCAGCCCTCTGGTTGCCGTCTTCAACGAGATCCATGATGAGTACCAGCGGCAGAACGGCGGGCGGGGTCTTCCGCGCAATCCCGTTGCTTTAGAACGAGCAGCGCAGACGGCCTCGAGCGAAGCGCTGACAGCGATGGAGAGTCGGATGACCTGGCTCGCCACTATCGCAGCCATCTCTCCGTTCATCGGGCTCTTCGGCACCGTCATGGGCATCATCGACGCCTTCCACGGCCTCGGCACAGCGGGAGCGGCAACCTTGCGCGCCGTCGCACCTGGTATTTCGGAGGCACTCATCACCACAGCCGCCGGCCTGGTGGTTGCGATCCCTGCAGTTGTGGGCTACAACCAGCTGACCGCACGGCTGCGCGAGTTTGCAGCACGTATGGACGATTTCGGACGCGAGCTGCTCAACGCCATTGAGAATGCTGCCATGATGACGCCTCCCGCACCGCCGACGCAGCAGCCCGAAGAGGCGAGACGGAGGTCCTTTTAGCCATGGCGTTCTCCTCAAAGGGACACACACAGACCGCGCTCGCCGAGATCAACATCACTCCGCTGGTCGACGTCGTTCTCGTGCTCCTGCTCATCTTCATGTTGACGGCTCCTGTGCTGCAGTCCGGTGTGGAGGTGGCCATTCCGAAGACCCGCTCCGTCAATCAACTTACCGAGGAGCGCATGGTTGTTACCATCGATCGCGAGCAGAATGTCTTCCTGCAGGACAAGCCGGTCAATGTGAATCAACTGCCTTCTCTACTGAAGGTTCCCCGCAACGCCGATGCCTCCAAGCGAATCATCTACCTGCGGGCCGACGAGCGTGTTCCCTTCGGTGCCTTCGCTTCGGTTATGGACGCGGTCAAACAGGCAGGCATCACCAACATCAGCATCGTTACTCAGCCGTTGAAGCCGTGAGGAGGGTGCCATAGCCACTAACCCCCATCTCGGACGAGACGACTCCCGCGACAGCGAACGGCTCGGCGTCAACTTTGCCGGCTCGCTTGCTTTGCATGGCGTGGTTGCGGCGTTCATCGTCGGCTGGGCCTTCTTTTTTCACGGCAGGACTGTCAACTGGGGCCAGAACGCTTCAAATGCCGGGGCGATTCAGGCAACCATGGTCTCATCCATTCCCTTGCCCCCGACGCAGCGCACGCTCGATACCGGCGTCCTGACCTCGGAGGCGCCGAGTCCCGCACCTGTCACCGCCAAAGAGAAGACGGAGCCGCCACCAAGCCCTAATACAGTCGCAATTCCTGAGAAGATTAAGCCGCCCAAGGTTGCAGACAAGCCAACACCGGCACCGCCGAAGCACGTTCAACCCATCACGCCGCCTCCTACAAAAGCCGTCACCGGTGAGACCGCAGGCATCCGCATCGCCCAGTCCACGCTGGAGACTAAAAACGGCACCTCCAGTATCTCCGTACAGGACCGCAGCTTCGGCGAGCGCTACTCTTACTATGTGAACATCGTCAACGCGAAGGTATCGCAGAATTGGTACAAATCTGAGGCCGATCCCATCGCCTCGATGGATAAGAGCACGACCATCCTCTTCGACATCGACCGCGAAGGCGTTCCTTCCAACATCCGCGTCGAAACCCGCAGCGGATCACCTTCTCTCGACCTCTCTGCCCAGCGTGCAGTGCAGCGCGTTGACGGCTTCGGTCCTCTGCCCCAGGGCAACCGTATCACCGTTGAATTTACGTTTCACTTTCGCCCGCAGTAATTATTTAGCACTAAGCGGTATTCGTTTGATTACCTTGGCGTTGCATTTCAGATACCCTGAGAGGCCTTCTTTGCGTCTAACATTAGACAGAATGCTTAGTCAGCGACGTAAGTCACCCCCTCACCACGTTCAGTTCCATCGTTTCGCAGGCTTTCTCTTTCTCCTGCTGCTATCCTGCGCGGTGACGCTTCACGCACAAGAGGGTTTTCACACCGAGACCTCCACCGGTGTCTCCAACATTCGAATTGCCGTCCCCGACTTCAAGCCGCTTGGTGCCGACCCGCAGACGCCAACACTGAAAGCTGTTTTCGATACGACGCTCTTTGCAGACCTTGCCAATGCAGGAATCTTCGACATCGTTTCGAAGAGTCTCCTGCCTCAATCGACTCCCGGCGCTCCTGCTGAGATCAACATCTCGCAATGGTCTGTGGCGCCGGCGTCTGCTGCGATGATCGCCTTTGGCAGCTTTACAGTTCAGAGCGGCCACATCACCTGCAATGGATACCTCTTCGACGCGAAGAACCTGCAGAACCCGCAGATTCTCGCTAAACAGTACACCGATGAGGCCAGCGAGGATGCCGCGCGCCAGACCGCCCATCGCTTCGCCGACGAGATCATCTTCCGGCTCAGTGGCGGGAGCCAGGGCATCGCCGAATCCAAAATCTTCTATGTCAAGATCATCGGAGCCGACAAAGAGATATGGGAGATGGATTACGACGGTGCAAATCAACACCCGATCACCCATCTCGGCACGATCTCGCTTTCCCCGCGTGTTTCGCCCGACAACTCCCGTGTTGCGTTTTCTTCTTTAGGAAAACAGGGGTTTCAGATTCGCATGTTCTCTCTCGTCCTCGGCCGCATGGTCAACTTTCAGGGCGTCGGTGGGACTAACCTCTCGCCAGCCTGGGCACCCAACGGCAAGGACATTGCTTACTCCTCTTCCCGCTCAGGCGACCCTGAGATCTGGATCTCGGATGCTAACGGCAGCCTCGCTCGCCGCATTACCAGCTTCCGGGGTCCTGACGTCTCACCCACTTACAATCCACGCACCGGTTCGCAGATCGCCTGGATCAGCGGGCGTACTGGCCTGCCTCAGCTCTACATTATGGACACAGACGGCTCCGCCGTGCAGCGCATGACCGACGGCGGCTATGCCACATCCGTCTCATGGTCTCCCAACGGCCAGTTTCTCGTCTTCGCCTGGGACCGCAAGTATGGCCCCGGTGCTCCCGGTGGACAGGACATCTACATCATGGAGATCGCCACCAAGAAGTGGATTCAGTTGACCCACGATGGAGGCCGCTGCGACTTCCCATCGTGGTCGCCCGACGGTCGGCATATCGTCTACGCAAATAGCGCAGATGGCAAAGCTGGCCATACCAAGATCATGACCATGCTTGCTGACGGGACGCAGAAACGCGCATTGACCGGGCCCGGCGCAGACATGCCGAACTGGAGTTGGAAGTAGCAGGTTGCTTTTCCTGCGAGATTGCTTCGCAGGCAACGTTGATTCTTTGAAATACTAACGACGGCAGGAGATATCCGATGAGCGCAGTGCAAGTTAACTTTCGTAAGTCCCTGGTTCTGGTTGCAACCCTTTTCGCACTCGGTGCAGTCACGGGCTGCCACAAGAAAGCCAGCGGCATCAACCCAAGCGCACTCGGCCCCGAACCGGCCGCAGCTCCTGCGCCAACAGCTACTATCACAGCAGATCCACTTGCCATAGACCTTGGTCAGTCCGTCGTCCTCAACTGGCGAAGTCAAAATGCTACTTCCGTCACAATTGACGGGATCGGGCCCGTTAATTTGAACGGTACTCAGACTGTATCGCCCTCGAACTCTACCAACTTCCATCTCACCGCGAAGGGTGATGGAGGTACCACGGAAGCGAACGTGCGCGTCACTGTTCGCGTGCCTGTTGCTCCCACCGCGCCTGCACCCACTGAAGCGGACATGGGTAGCGATGCTGTCTTCCATCAGAATGTCAAGGACGTCTTCTTCGACTATGACAGCTACGATCTCCGCCCCGACGCAACAGCATCCATCTCGCAGGCGGCCTCTTATCTCAACGCTCATCCGGCAATCAAGGTCATCATCGGAGGCTACTGTGACGACCGTGGATCGGCTGAATACAACCTGGCCCTCGGCGAGAACCGCGCCAATGCTGCTCGTACGGCGCTGGTGTCGGCAGGCATATCAGCCAGCCGCCTGCGGGTCATCAGTTACGGCAAAGAAAAGCAGTTCTGCACAGAAGAGAATGAAGCCTGCTGGCAGCAGAATCGCCGAGGTCAATTCTCACTCGATCGCTAACTCTCGTGATCCCACTCCGGCCCGGCCCTTTCGCATTTCAACGCGCGAGGGCCGAGACGGAAAACAGAAAGTCGAGCGTGCCACGCCAATGACTCTGCACCCAAATCACCACAAGAAGTCCAGTATCGCCATTAGATCGATCCATTTCGCAGCTGCAGCCTTGTTTGTTTCGAGCCTGCTCTGTTCCCCCCAGGCCTTCGCTGTCAACAAGGATATGGTGCAGTTGCAAACCCAGGTTCAGCAACTGCAGGACGCCGTTGCCCGTCTGCAGCAATCAAACGACGAGCGCATGGGCGTTCTGAAGGACCTCGTACAGCAGAGCGCCGATTCAGTCAATAAAATGGCTGCTACCCTCGATGCGTTGCATCACCAGATGCAAACCCAGCAGGACGCCCAGAACGGTAAGCTCGACCAGCTTTCGGGCCAGATTCAGTCTCTGAACGATTCTATCGATGAAATTAAAGCACGCCTCGGTTCGCTCCAAAAACTGATGCAGGATGTACAGGGCCAACAGCAGTCGATGAACGCCAACATGCCGAGCACACCGTCGTCCGGAACCTCTGGCTCCACCTCGGCTTCCCCTGTCCCGGTGAATCCCATCCCGGCTCCCCCGACAACGACGCCAGCCCCAATCGTGCGGAGAGGTAAGCCTTCTGCCGACGTTCCTCTTGCTGCAGCGCCTGCGACGCCCGCGGATTCTGGTGCTCCGCCGGCCGACGAACTCTACAAGACGGCGCTCGGCGATTACATGGCCGCAAAATATAGTTTGGCTGCCTCCGAGTTTGGAGATGTCGTAAAGAACTACCCCGACAACCCTCTCTCCGGTAATGCCTACTACTACCAAGCTGAGATCGACTATCGTGGAGGTCGTTACGCTGGCGCCATTAAGTCCTACGACAGTGTCCTTCAGCAGTATCCCGACAGCAACAAAGTCCCAGTTTCGCATCTTCACAAAGGCATGGCGCTGGTGGCGCTCAATCAGAAAGAGGCTGGCGTGCGTGAGTTCCGCACCCTGATCCAGCGGTTCCCAAACTCGCCCGAAGCCATGCAGGCTCGCAGCAAACTCAGCGGCATGGGTGTAACGGTAACTCC
>JBDTEQ010000065.1:0-4309 GCA_039922475.1 Edaphobacter sp. | reverse complement strand
CAAACGTCAGAACTGCAAACGACAACAGAGTCCTTGCGCGCAGAACCGGCACATCGGGTGCGCGCTAATGACCGAGGCACGCCTACTGCCTTTATTCGAATGGAGCAGGTATATATCAGATATCAGGGAAAAGCAAGGAAATTTAATAATATTGTGACGAACCAGCAAAGGTGAGGCCAACCGGAATCCGTTCAGAAACGTATAGATTATCTCGTATGTTTACCGAAGTGCCGAAAGTCAAATAGATCGAACGAACAAATTTAGTCGAATGGTGACGAGTTGGCCATTTGGCCGAAGATACAAAAGCAGCAAACCATGCAGATTCAATGATTTATATGGTGGGCACAGCAGGATTCGAACCTACGACTTCCACCGTGTGAAGGTGGCACTCTACCGCTGAGTTATGCGCCCTGGAGTCGCCACAAAGGTCTTTTATGCCTTCTCCGTCCAAGCTTCCGTCCCAGAATAGCATCTCCCTCTTCTGACTACCAAACCCGCATTCGGCGCTGATTCAGGGAACCGCGAGTGGTTCGCAAGTGACTGAAGATGCCTTTGGTAGCTCTATTTCCCAGGCGTTACAATCGTGCGAGCAGGATGTCCGTCCCCTTTCCCAATCCCGGTCGTTCTGGCCCCGAAAGCGGGGAACAGAGCAGTCCTAAAAGCTCTTTCCTTGCTGACGGCAATGAGATCCCGCCAGAAATTGATGAAAAAGCGCAACCCGAAGGCGAAGATGGGGTTATGGAAGATATGGCCACCCTGGCGATCAATCCGAGACTTCTCGCGAACCTGGAAGCGGCTGAAAATCATCATGCCGTCGGCGATTTTGGGCAGATGGATGATGCCACCATCATGCTGGAGCTTCGTGCCGGTAATATGGCCGGCTTCGACTACCTCATTCAGAAGTACCGCAAGCCGATCATTCATTTCATGTATCGGATGGTTCGCAACCAGGCCGTTGCGGAAGAGCTAGCGCAGGAGGTGTTTCTGCGCGTCTACCGGTCGCGTGAGACCTATCGCGCAGAAGCCCGCTTCAGTACCTGGCTATATCGAATCGCTACGAACCTCGGTGTCAACCATGCTCGCGATACGAGGCATGAACGTACGGCCTCCACCGTTTATCTGGATGAGACCGACTCTGAGACAGGGACAACGCCGGACGTTGCGGATACTACTCCAGGCGCTGAGGCGAATCTGCTGCGGCAGGAACGGCTGAATGCAATCCGCGAACATGTGATGGCGCTGCCGGAGCGGCAACGTATGGCGGTACTGATGCACAAGTACGAAGGGATGGACTACAAACAGATCGGTGACGTACTCAAATTGAGCGAGTCCGCTACCAAATCTTTACTCTTTCGCGCATATCAAACATTGCGCGAGAAGTTGAAGGCTTTTATTTAG
Organism: Edaphobacter sp.; assembly: GCA_039922475.1. Classification (GTDB taxonomy): domain Bacteria; phylum Acidobacteriota; class Terriglobia; order Terriglobales; family Acidobacteriaceae; genus Edaphobacter. Next base: position 2,911 of record JBDTEQ010000065.1, on the reverse strand, counting down.
GACTACGAAAATTGCACGCACGACACAATCGGTCGCAGCGACAAGCGTAAATGAAGTTGGGAAGGTTCACCATGAACTGCAAAGACTGTCAATCCGTTTTCCTCGATCTTCTGCTTGATCGGCAAGCAGCCTCGAATGCTGCAGCGCGGAACCATATTGAATCCTGCGCCGAATGCAACCGGGAGTTCCAATCTCTTGAAGCGACCTTCGCACTGCTCGGTGAGTGGAAGGCACCGGAGCCGTCGCCCTACTTTGATCAGAAGCTTGCGGTACGTTTGCGTGAAGAGCAGACCATGGCTCCCGCAGGTTGGTTTGAGCAGTTGAAGAGCCGGCTGTTGTTCAATACTGGGCGACAGTTTCGGCCTGCGCTGGCTGGGGCTCTAGCCTTGGCTCTTGTGGTTGGAGGCGGAACCTTCGCCGATGTCTCCGGGATGCTTCATCCTAAGCCCCAGATCTCCGCTACGGTCCAGGACCTTCAGATCCTCGACAGGAACGATCAGGCGTTTCAGGCTATGGATCAGCTTTTGCAGGACGAGGGCTCAACTGATAATTCCGCTACTCCCCTGCCTCCCAGCAGCTAGTCTATGTAAGATAACGGTACTTCTAACCTTTGAAAGGGGATAGAACGCAGTAAGCTGCTGTAACAGAATTGGATTTGGCAGGACGTGCGCGCTCTTTTTCGGCTGAACACCATGACATCTCAACTTCATTTACGGCGCATCTTACGATCAGCCTTCGCTGCCGTGCTGCTGTCGGCCACCACAGCGATGGTCTCGGCTCAGCCTGCATTCATGGGCAGGGCGGGTCAGGCGCGTGGCCGGCCTGCGATGAATGGACCTCGCCAAGGGCCCGGGATGAGGCAGAATGGCGGAAAGCCGAAGCCAGGGCATCTGGGGCAATGGATGGATCGCCATAGCAACTTGCCTCTTGCAGAACAGCAGCGAGCGCTTGAGAACGAACCCGGTTTCCGCGATCTTCCGCCGCAGACACAGCAGGCGATGCGAGATCGCGTCACCCAGCTCAACAGCATGACGCCCGAGCGACGCCAGCGCGTGCTTGCTCGAACTGAAGCGATGGAGCGTTTGACGCCACCGCAGCGGCAGCAGGTTCGCAATGCTGCGGCGTGGGTAAACAGCCTTCCTGAGGACCGCCGTCGCATGGTCGCGCGCGCGTTCCGCGATCTGCGCGATATGCCGGAGCAGCAGCGACAGACCATCCTCAACTCAGATCGTTTCCGCAGCCAGTTCTCCGATCGGGAGCGCGGGACTCTATCGAATTTGCTCACTGTTGAGCCTTATCTTCCGGCGCTTCATCCGCCGAATGAACCGCCTCCTGCTGGCAAATAACCCCTTTGTTTCTTAAGAGAAGTAGCCGCCCGAAGGCGGCTATTTTTGTTGCGGGGAGTGGATGGGGCTACGGAGGAAGAACACCGATTGCTGTTTGGCCCGGCTACAAAAGATATCTATCGGATGGATACGATCAAGCCGATCAGAGGTGCGGCAAAGCGATCGTAACGGTTAGGCAATCCGGTAAATCTTCTGAACGGTCTTCTTCCTCCTTAGTGGTTGTAGTGTGCACGCATGCGACTGCGGTGCCTATACAACTTTTGCTGGACGATCTCACTTTTTACAATGGCTGGGGGTGCAGTTTTTAGAAAGAATTTTCTGAGCGTGGTGGAGCGGCCCGTCGTGGCTCGAATCGGTTGATTTTACTGGTGTTTTTAATGGGGGGTCCGGGAAAAGAGGGTGTTTTTGGGTGGTTTTTCGATGGTGAAATCGTGGTGGAGTGTGTGGTTATCGTGGTGCTTAAGCGCCGCTTTTGAGGACGCGAAAAACACGCCACTTTTTTCAACTTTATTTTTACGGCATTCCCAAATTGGGAATATTTGCAGGCAGAGCAGATTGGGGGTCGGAAGAACAAGCAAAAGCGAGATGCGGGGATTTCTCCACTTCGCAGCTCACGATGAAACCGTGAGCTGCTTCGGTCGAAATGACGATTCTCTCTGGGTACAACGACTGGGCAACAGCAAATGCCAGGTGCGCCAGCGGCTTCAGTTCTTGAAGAAGTTTTTGGCTAGGAAGAGGACGTTGGCGGGGCGTTCGGCCAGGCGGCGCATGAAGTAGGGGTACCACTCGGGACCGAAGGGGATGTAGACGCGGACGCCGAAACCCTCGGCGGCGAGTTTGCGCTGCAGATCGCGGCGGATGCCGTAGAGCATCTGGAACTCGAAGGCGCTTTTGTCGATCTTGTTTTCGCGCACGAAGGTCCGCATCTGGTCGACGATGGCTTCGTCGTGGGTGGCGATGCCGCAGAAGACGCCCTTACCGGTCTGCGAGTTGGAGAAGCTGGCCATGCGTTTCATCAGCTTGACGTAGTTTGCGTCGACGTCGGGCTTGGCGGGGAATGCGATCTGGGGACCTTCCTTGTAGGCGCCCTTGCAGAGACGCATGCGAATTCCCTGCCCTAACAGGCGCTCGGTGTCGGCCTCGGTGCGGAAGAGATAGGCCTGCAGCACGGTGCCGACGCTGCCGGGATACTTTGCGGCGAGGCGCTCGGTCATGGCGATGGTCGCCTCGGTGTAGGGCGAGCCTTCCATGTCGATACGGACGAAGGATTTTGCGTGGACGGCGTGTTCGACCATCTCGCCGACGAGACGCTCGGCCAGAGCAGGGTCGAAGTCCATGCCGACCTGCGAGAGTTTCACACTTACATTGGCGTTGAGATTGCGGGCTTCGATGGCATCGAGAAGCTGATGGTAGATGTCGACGGATTTCTGCGCTTCGGCTTCGGTGGTGACGCTTTCGCCGAGCGAGTCGAGACTGACGGCGATGCCTTCGCGGTTGACCTGTTCGCAGGCGGCGAGAGCGTCATCGACCGACATGCCGGCGACGAAGCGACTGGACATCTTTCG
>JBDTEQ010000064.1:0-5894 GCA_039922475.1 Edaphobacter sp. | reverse complement strand
GGTCGCGAAGCGTCGTCAGAAGAGATCGCGAAGCGAATGGACATTCCAGTCGCGAAGGTCCGCAAGGTCCTCAAGATCGCCCAGGAACCTATCTCCCTCGAAACTCCCATCGGAGAAGAGGAAGACTCGCACCTCGGAGACTTCATCGAAGACCGCATGGCCGTCTCCCCGGCAGACGCCGTCATCAGCGTCAACCTCAAGGAGTACACGTCTCAAGTGCTGCGAACGCTAACGCCGAGAGAAGAACGTGTCATCAAGATGCGCTTCGGCCTCGAAGACGGCAGCGAACACACCCTCGAAGAAGTCGGCCAGTCCTTCCAGGTAACGCGCGAGCGCATCCGCCAGATAGAGGCCAAGGCACTCCGCAAGCTCCGTCACCCAAGCCGCAGCCGCAAACTAAAGGCCTTCGTCGACGGCGTCAAAGACATGTAACAAACAAGGTTACAAACAAAATCATGCAACAAAAATGGGCGACAGTGAAAACTGCCGCTCGTTTTCTATGCTGCCGCCATGGTTCCGGCACGCTGCGGCGCGCATACCAAAGCTCCCGAGTGGAGGATCACAGCTTAGGCTGCGATTCGCGGTTTGACCTTGTTGAGAATCGGAGTTCTCGCCAGGCGCAGATCGTAATCGTTCTGGAGATTGAGCCAGAACTGAGCCGGCAGACCGAAGTAGATGCCAAGACGCAGCGCTGTATCCGCGGAAATAGCCCGTTTCCCGCGCACCACATCATTGATCCGCGGCAGAGGGACATGCAATTCCTTCGCCAGCCGATAAGCAGTCAGGTTGAGCGGTTCCATGAACTCGGTAAGGAGAATATCCCCGGGATGTATTGCAAATGCTTTGGTCATGGATGTATCTCCCATCAGTGGTAATCGACGATCTCTGCATCATAGGTATTGCTGTCGCGCCAGACGAAGCACACGCGGTACTGATCGTTGACGCGAATGCTGTGCTGGCCTTTACGGTCCTTCTTCAAAGCCTCAAGCCTGTTGCCCGGTGGGATTTTAAGATTTTCCAGCTCGACTGCGGCATTGAGAATAGCCAGCTTCTTCCATGCAGATTTACGAAGACTTGCCGGAATCCGTTTGCTTCTTCCAGTTTCCCAGAGCAGCTTCGTATCTGCATCGCGGAAGCTCAGGATCATGGGCTATAGTAACGCTACTCATTAGTAATGTCAACCGTTACTAATGCCCACCTCCAAATTTCTGCACCCAGCTTCCCCAACAAAGTTTGATAACACCTCACCCTCGTCTGCGATGATAGAACCAAGCAAAAACGGAGGAAGACCCTCAGCATGACCGCAACCGCCCCGGAGTCCACTCGCCTCGCCCACTGGCTGCGCCGCCTCTGGCCGCTCTACTGCTTTCTCGCCGCCCTCGTAACCTTCGGCTACGCCCTCTTCGACTCCTACCAGATCGACGGCGACGCCGTAGCCTACATGGACCTCGGCGATCTCCTCCGCGCCCACAACTGGCACGCCGTCATCAACGGCTACTGGAACCCCCTCTACCCCGCCGCGCTCTCTCTCGGCCACATCCTCTTCCACCCCACCCGCTACACCGAGCTGCACGCCTACTACATGGTCAACTTCGGCATCTTCCTCCTCGAGATGCTCGCCGCCGTAGCCTTCACCGATGCCCTCATTCACCTCCGCGAACGCCGCGAAGCCACGACCGCAAACCCCATCCCGTATCTTCTCGACCGCTACACCCTCCGCTACCTCGGCATCGCCATCCTCATCATCGCCACCCAGCGCGAACTCAGCATGGGCAAGGTCCGCCCCGACGCTCTCCTCACCGCATTCCTCCTCTTCGCGCTCGCCGCCCTGCTCCGCCATTTAGCCACGGGATACCTTCATTATGCCGCTCTCATAGGCCTCGCTCTCGGCCTCGGCTATCTCACTAAATCCTTCGCCTTCGTCTTCACTCTCCTCTGCATTCTCGCGCTCGTAGCCTTCCGCCTCATCTGGCAGAAGCAATCCATCGCGCGCGTCGCAGCCTCCGCACTTCTTGTCCTTGTCTGCTTCTCCATCGTCGCCGGCCCTTACATCGCTGCGCTCTCCAGACAAAAGGGCCGCTTCGACTTCGGCGACTCCGGCAACCTCAACTACGTCTGGTTCGTCTCCGGTACCGAAAAGATGCATCTCGAACCCGACATGACTTCCAGCTTCGGTGCCGCCGAAGTCCACCTCAAACATCCTGAAACCAGACTCCTCAAATCCCCTCCCACATACAGCTACAAACCCTTCCCTTACGGCACCTATCCCGTCTGGTTCGACGCCTCGTACTTCAACGACCAGATCAAGGCCCACATGAATCCGCATCTCGAGATCATCGTGCTCGGCCAATCCTTCATGCGCCTCCTCCGTTACATGGCCAACCATCCTGAGGCCTGGGCGCTCCTCGTCCTCTTGCTCTTTGCCGGAGCGCGCCTTCCCCTCGACTGGAAACCCACGGCCAACGCCTTCTGGCTCGCCCCCGTCCTCATCGCTCTAGCTGCCCTTTGCACCTACGCCATCGTCAACGTCGAGGACCGTTACCTCACTGCCGCCTTCTTCGCGCTGCTCCTCCCCATCTTTGCCGCCATGCGCATCTCCCCCAAAACCGAGAACGATGCTCAAACCCCTGGCACCCACATCCTCACCACCCGCACCGCAGCCTCCGCCGCTATTATCCTTCTCGCTCTTCTTGCCATCGGAGAGTCCGCTCGCATCGTCGGCGAACTCCGCCGCAGCCTGGTCTTCGCCCAATCCCCCACCGGCTGGTATAACCACGACATCTTCGGCGCTGCCCACGCCCTCAACAACCTCGGCGTCGGCCCCGGAGACACAGTAGCCTGCATCGGCACCCTGGCCTGCGTCTACGATCACTACTGGGCTCGTCTCGCCGGCGTCCGCGTCCTCACCGAGATCTACGCTCCCGACCCCGCACTCTATCCCAGCCTCGCCGCCATGCCCAACCGCGATCAGGCCTACGACATCGCGCGTCGCCAGGGAGCCAAGGTTCTCATCGGCTACTTCCTCGAACCCGGCCTCATGACTGGCACCACTCCCATCTCCGCAAACTGGCACGAACTCGATCAGACCCACTTCTACTTCCTTCCCCTCAACCTCCCCGCGGACACCACGCCTGCCAGGCCTGAAACCGCGCACCCATAAATTCGCCCTCACACAAAAATCGTTGCATCGCTTTGGTAGCATTCAAACAATGAGCGAGCTGGCCGTCACCATCCTTATGCCCTGCCTCAATGAAGCAGAGACGCTCGCCTTCTGCGTCCGCCAAGCCGTCGCCGCTCTCCGCGACAACAACATCGCCGGCGAAGTAGTAGTCGCCGACAACGGCAGCACCGACGGCTCGCAAAAGATCGCCACCGACGAAGGTGCCCGCGTCGTTCCTGTTCCCGTCCGCGGCTACGGCGCAGCCCTGATGGCCGGCATCGAAGCCGCCCGCGGCAAATACATCCTCATGGCCGATGCCGACGCCAGCTACGACTTCGGCCAGCTCCCCCGCTTCCTCACCAAACTCGAAGCCGGCAACGATCTCGTCATGGGCAACCGCTTCAGTGGTGAAATCAAACCCGGAGCCATGCCTCCGCTTCACAGATACCTCGGCAACCCGGTCCTCTCCTACATCGGTCGTCTCTTCTTCCGCATCCCCGCCCGCGACTTCCACTGCGGCATCCGGGCCTTCCGCCGCGACGCCATGCTCAGCCTCAATCTCCGCACCACCGGCATGGAGTTCGCCAGCGAGATGGTCGTCAAATCCTCCCTCGCCGGCCTCCGCCTCGCCGAAGTCCCCGCCACCCTCGCTCCCGATGGCCGCAGCCGCCCCCCTCATCTCCGCACCTGGCGAGACGGCTGGCGTCACCTCCGCTTTCTTCTTCTCTACAGCCCACGCTGGCTCTTCTTCTACCCCGGAATCTTCGCCTTCGTCGCCGGTCTTCTCGTCTCCCTCTGGCTTCTTCCCGGCCCGCAAACCATCGGCCGATGGACCTTCGACGTCGACACCCTCACCTACTCCCTCGGCCTCGTTCTCATCGGAGCCCACATCTCCGTCTTCGCAGTAAGCGCCAGAGTCTTCGGCACCCAGGAAGGCTTCCTCCCGCCCAACCCGAAGTTCGAACGCATCTTCAAATACATCAACCTCGAAGTAGGTCTCCTCTTCGGCGGCGTTCTTCTTTTGATCGGCTTCGGGATCCTCGGTTACGCCATCCACATCTGGCACGGCACAGGCTTCGGCAATCTCTCCCCCCAGCGCATGCTCCGCCTCACCCTGCCCTCCGCCACCTGCTTCATGCTCGGCGTCGAAGCCATCTTCGGCAGCTTCTTCCTCAGCCTCTTAGGCATGAACCGCCGCTAGCAAAAAAGCGCCGGAGCCCACGCTCTCCCTCTGAGAACCTGTAAAAACTTGAAAAGAAGCTGTCATCTCGACCGAAGTCGCGCAGTCTCATCGCGCGGCGCAGCGGAGAGATCCCCGCATTTCGCTCTTGCCTTTGCTCGTCTGTTCACGTCGCAGTGCCACAAGCCCCATAGCTTTTAAACAGGTTCTGAGAGACATCGCACACGGGAACTCCTCCACGCACTTCCGCGTACCTTGTACGAGGAGGATCGACACATGTATCCCATCGACCCCATCTACACCGCCGGCATGAACGATCAGCAGCGCGCCTGGTTCTACGCCGAATACGAACGCGCCCGCAAAGACGAAGTCATCGGCGTCCTTCTCGCCCTCTTCCTCGGCGACTTCGGCGTCCACCACTTCTATCTCCGTCGCGATGGCGTCGGCACCCTCTACCTCATCTTCTTCTGGACTGGAATCCCCGCCATCCTCGGCTTCTTCGAGTGCTTCTTCATGCCCGGCCGCGTCCGCCAGTACAACGCCATGCAGGCAATGTACATCTCCAGCCAGATCCTCGCCTCGTCGCCTCAAACCGCCCCATCGGCATCCGCGCACTGTGCCACCTGCGGAACCCCGCTCGACCCGGCCGCCGCCTTCTGCACTCGCTGCGGAACCGCCGTCACTCACTCCGGCCTCACCACCCAACCCGCAGTCTAAACTCTCGCTCCACCAAAGAACCGTCATTTCGACCGAAGCGACGGACAGTCTCATCGTCCGTCGCGCAGCGGAGAAACCCCCGCATTTGCAGTTGCGGTTGTTTTTCTTGTTGTCATCCCCGAAGGGGATCTGCTGTTGCCATTCCCCGACAAACCCTACATATTCGTATGTCCGCCGCGCATCTCTTCATTGAACGTCGGCTTGATAAACTCCAGCGCCGCCGCCACCTCCGCCACATACTGGGCCCGATGCCCCATCAGCGCCTCTGTCGGCACCGCATACTCCGTGTCCGTCGCCAGTCGCACAATCCCCTCGCCCGCCAGCGCCGTAGCATTCTTCTTCAGCTCTTCCACCGTCGTGTTCAGATACTGCGCATCCCGCGGGTCCAGCAACCACACCGGCTGCCCTCCGCCCAGCACGCCCGACAACCAGAACACCTTCGCCGCCAGATACTCCTGCCGCTGCCCCTCTGTCGTGTCATTAAAACTGAACCGCTTCTTCCACGGGCTATAAAACCGCGTCGTTACCGGAACCGGCTGCCGGTTGCCGCTCTTCACCAGCTCCAGTTGTCCCTGGTCCATCGTCTTCCGCACCGCGTTATAAATAAATCCCTCGGCAAACGGCTGTTCCGGAGCCTTCACGATCTCTGCAAACGTCACCGTCATCGAAGCCGCAACCTTCGCATGCAACACGCTCTCCTCGCCATCTGCCAGCCGCACCTCGCCATGCACCAGAAACGTATCCGCGCCCGAGGTCGACCCATGGAACGGCCACGTAAACTTCTCGAAGCTCAACGGCAGCCCATGCAGTGTCAGGTAGCAGTCCTGTCGCGGGTTC
>JBDTEQ010000063.1:0-4977 GCA_039922475.1 Edaphobacter sp. | reverse complement strand
GATCTCTTCACGTTTGATCACAACGTCGTCCGACCAGAAGACAGTTCCCATGATGGGAGTGACGATCTTCATGCTGGTTGTGAGCAGCTCCAGGTCCTTGGCTTCGTGAGTTGCGCCGAGGATGTTGGAGTCGGTCGAGTAGGCCTTTTCGGCGGACATCTTGTAGCCAAAGCCGGCCTTGGTCATGAAGGCGGACATCTCGGCACGGCCGCCGAGTTCGTCGATGAAGGCAGCGTCGAGCCACGGCTTGTAGACCTTGAGGTCCGGGTTGACGAGCAGGCCGTAGCGATAGAAGCGTTCGATGTCGTTGCCCTTGAAGGTCGAGCCGTCGCCCCAGATGTTGACGTCATCTTCCTTCATGGCTGTTACGAGCATGGTTCCGGTGACAGCGCGGCCGATTGGCGTCGTGTTGAAGTAGGTGACGCCGGCGGTAGTGATATGGAATGCGCCGGACTGCAGGGCGGCGATGCCTTCGCGAACGAGCGGACCACGACAGTCGATGAGGCGGGCTTTTTCAGCGCCGTACTCAAGGGCTTTGCGCGGGATCTCATCGTAGTCGGCTTCGTCAGGCTGGCCGAGGTTGGCGGTGTAGGCGTATGGCAGCGCACCTTTCTGCTTCATCCAGTGAAGCGCGGCGCTGGTGTCCAGGCCGCCGGAAAAGGCGATGCCAACTTTCTGGCCGACGGGCAGGGATTCGAGAATTACGGACATAGTAATGCAGCCCTCAATGATGGAGCCTAGTTGGTGCGCTTGCGGTCGTACGAATAAGTGCGGAGAACCATGATAGGCATCCAGCGCTCAACGTTGTGGGCCATGTCGGCGAGGGATTCGCGTTCGTCGAGAGGTAACTGGATCGGGTCGACGAAGATTGCGTTGCCCCCAAGAGTGTTGATACCGGCTTCGAAGCCATCATCACGGTTCTACTGACCATGAGATTGTTCTCCTGCTGACGCTGTGCCGGCATATGCTGTGCTGAAGATCTCGTCGAGCGCCTTGATGGCGACTTCAACATGTTTGCGTTCGAGGATGAATGGAGGAAGGAAGCGAAGGACCGTCTCGCTGGTTCGGTTGACGATGATGTGACGGTCCATGAGTTGCGCCGTGACTTGTTTGGCTAAGTCGGCTGAGCTAAGTTCGAGTCCGAGCATAAGGCCGATTCCGCGAACGTCCACGATCGCGGCGTGGCGCGCTGCTAGTTTGGAGAGTTCTTCGTGGAAGAAGTTGCCGGTGTCCTGAATGTGCTGGAGCAGGTTTTGCTGCTTGATGGTATCGATGACGGTGATGGCGACTGCGCAGGCGAGCGGGCCACCGCCGAATGTTGTGCCGTGCATCCCAGGAGTGAAGGCTTCAGCGGCTGCGTTGGTACAGAGCATTGCGCCCATGGGGATGCCGTTGGCGATGGGCTTGGCGAGGGTGGCGATGTCGGGGAGGACACCGTAGTGCTGGTAAGCGAACCATCTTCCGGTTCGGCCGAGACCACTCTGAATCTCGTCGGCGAGGAGGAGAGCGCCTGTGGAGTCGCAGAGTTCGCGCGCGGCGGTGAAGAACTCGCGCGAGACGGGGTGGATGCCGCCTTCGCCTTGAACGGGTTCGATGCAGACGCCGCAGATTTCTTCTGAGAACTTTGAGCGAAGATCGGCGACGTCGTTGAAGCGGACGAACTCGACACCTGGCATGACGGGTTCGAAGGGGCCGCGGTACTTCAGCTTGTGAGTGGTAGCGACAGCACCCATTGTGCGGCCGTGAAAGCTATGTTCGAGCGCGAGGAACTTCGTTCCAATCTTACGGCCAGAGGCGCGGAGACGACCTGCGTTGGCGCGGGCGAGCTTGAGCGCGGTCTCCCATGCTTCTACGCCGCTATTGGTGAAGAAGACGCGGTCAAGGCCACTGATCTCAGTAAGATGGAGTGCGAGTTCTGCTGTGTGCTCATGGAAGAAGAGGTTGGAGGTGTGAATGAGGCGCTTGCTTTGGCGCTCGATTGTTGCTTCGACGGCGGGATGCGCGTAGCCGAGCGCAGAGACGCCGATGCCGCTGAGGAGATCGAGATAGTCCTGCCCGTTCTCGTCGCGCAGGTACACGCCGTGGCCGCTGACAAATAGATATGGATTGCGTTCGTAAGTGTTGAGGAGCAGCTTTTTCTCTGCCGCCTGGGTGGATGCAAGATTCATGCGACCATAACCTCCGTTCCATCGTTGACTCGGCTGGAGACGAGGTCTGTCAGGAGCCAGGCCGCCTCCGCGGGAAGAATGCGTACACGTTTGACGCCGTGAGTCAGAGCCTCGCGGCAAGCGTTAAGTCTGGGTAACATGCCGCCGGAGACAACCTGTTGTTTCTCCAGTGCGGGAATCTGTGCGAGAGTGAGCCAGCGCATGACATTGCCGTCCGCTCCTTTGACTCCGGGAACCTCAGTGAGGAAGACGAGGGTATCCGGATGGTGGAGCAGTAGCCGAGCAAGTTCGCCACCGGCGTAGCCACTGACACCAGCGACGGCTGTGCGTAGCGTAAACACCGCATCTTCGTCTTGCGTATCAGACTGCTGTACGGAATGGATTGTTGCGAGGTTAGCCAAGATACCCTTCAATTCGTGCCTTTAACAGGTTTGCCTGATTCTCATCAGGACAGATAATGAGGACGGTGTCGTCTCCTGCGATGGTGCCGACGACCTCGGGCCAGTCTTCATAGTCGATCCCAGCGGCGATGGGTTGGGCGCTTCCAGTAGTTGTGACCATGACGAGCAGGTTCATCGCCTGTCGCACTTCAATTCCAAAACTTCCGAGAACTTCGCGGATTCCCGGCAGCCCATCTGCATCGTCATCTCCGCTTGAGGGAAGGGAGTAGCCCTCTGGTCCTTTATTGAGGCGCAGCTCGTGAATGTCGCGGGACAAGGTAGCTTGAGTAACATGAAACCCACGCCCTGCAAGTTTTCGCCGTAACTCATCCTGACTGGCGACTGGGGTCTTTACCAGCAATTCCAGGATCACAGCGTGACGTTGTTGTTTCATTAGTTTGTTTTACCTGTTCTTTCACACTTTCGTCGCCAATGCAGGTTGAAGCGAAAGATAATGAAGCTTAACCGCGTATAAATAGATGTTTTCCAGCAGTCGTATCGTTCGTGCTGCAATCTTGGGCTGAAGGTCCACACCCTGCTCCTTCAAGAGGAGTTCGCCTAACTGCCGCAACCAATCGGCTGCATCCTGCGGTACACCCCCCCTCCCCTATGTAGAAGATGAGATTGTTTTTTTTCAGTGGCTTAGCGTAGCCGATGTGCTGTAAATATGTCCAAACAAAAGGGTTATGGGTTAAATATGTCATAACAAACGATTTAGCCCCGGAGGGTGTCGGGGCTTTGCTTGTTTTGATCTCTATATCTAGTATAGCGGTTTGAGTGGAACTAATACGCCAACTCTATTTCCTTTCGTTTGAGCGAGTTGGATGGTTTTGGGGCTTGACATGCGTTTTTTGGGCTGAAAACGCGAAAAATAATTTTGAGGTGGGTTTTGGGCAGGATATGGGCTGGGCAAAAGCAGGGACAACGGCAACGGCTTAGCACGGATCTTCACAGATTGAACGGATCAAGAACAAGCAACGGCAGAGGCAATGCGGGGATCTCTCCGCTGCGTTGTTCACGATGAGACTGTGAACAGCTTCGGTCGAGATGATGGTTCTGTGGTGGGTGTTAGGGAAAAGGCAACAACAGATTAATGCGGATTTGATGCAGGTTCGTGAGTGCGACAGTTCGGGCGACGCCTGAGATGCATAAAGATGCAATTTCCGGGAACTGAATCGGGGTTCATTGTTGGCAAAGGCGGAGCAATTGATTAGAGTGACGGCACCGGAGATTTCCGGCGTGAGGCGCGGACTGAAGCGAAGAATGATGACGGGGGTGCCTGATGCACCGAGGGCGGCAGTGCCTGCGACAGGGCCGGGGAGTGTGAAGTATCAGCGCATTTTGGATGCTGCGGTGGAGGTGATTGCGGAGCGCGGCTACTTCAAATCGCCGGTGAGCGCGATTGCAAAACGGGCCGGGGTGGCAGACGGTACGGTGTATCTCTACTTCAAGAACAAGGATGATGTGCTGCGGACGGCGATCGATGCGACGTTCAATAGGTTTTATCGCCTGGTGGAAGAGGAGTTCAGGACGCTGAAGGGACCGCGCGAGCAACTGGAGTACATCGCGTTCGTGCATCTGGAGAGCCATGCGGTAAACCGGAACATGGCGATCCTGATGCAGACCGAGATGCGGCAGAGCGCGAAGTTTATAGCTGAGTTTTCGCATCATCATCTGGTGAAGTACATCCAGGTGGTGCGCGAGGTGATTCGGCGGGGGCAGCAGGAGGGGATCTTCCGGCGCGATGTCTCCGATGGGGTGGTGGCGCACTGCATGTTCGGCGCGATCGATGAGCTGCTGAGTTCTGCGGTATTTACCGGGCGCGTTTATGATGCGAAGGCGACCGCTGCGCAGGTGATGGATGTTGTGCTGAATGGAATTACGGAAGAGCAGGGAATAGGAAATAGGGAGTAGGGAGTAGCAAAAGCGAATGCGGGGATTCTTCCGCTTCGGCTAGCTGCGCTCAGGGTCAGAATGACAAGAACAGAAGTTTGGAGATGAGAATGTTTGATCTGAGCAGCGTGAATGATGTTCTGGGAAAGGTCACAGGTCGTGGCGATGTTGTTGTGATGTTGTGGCAGGATGCGGATGGCGGGTGGAAGCCGATCACTTCAAATGAGCTGTATGGACGGGTGCGGGCGCTGGCGGATGTGTTTCGCGGATGGGGTTTGGGTAAGGGCGACCGCGTGGCGATTCTGTCGGAGAACCGCTGGGAGTGGGCGGTGGCGGATTTTGCGACGCTGGCGATTGGAGGCGTGGATGTGCCGCTGTATCCGACGCTGACGCCGGAACAGATCGGTTATATGCTGCGGGACTCGGGTGCGAAGGTAGCGGTGGTGTCGTCGCGGGAGTTGTACGAGAAGCTGGCG
>JBDTEQ010000062.1:0-8572 GCA_039922475.1 Edaphobacter sp. | reverse complement strand
GCACCTCGTCCCTCCGCCTCAAACTCGGCCTCGCCGAGATGCTCAAAGGCGGCGTCATCATGGACGTCATGAACGTCGAGCAGGCTCGCATCGCAGAAGAGGCTGGTGCCATCTCCGTCATGGCGCTCGAGCGCGTTCCCGCAATGATCCGTGCCGAAGGCGGCGTCGCCCGCATGGCCAGCCCCAAACTCATCAAACAGATTATGGGCGCTGTCACCATCCCCGTCATGGCCAAGGCCCGCATCGGCCACTTCGCCGAAGCCCAGATCCTCCAGCATCTCGGTGTCGACTTCATCGACGAGTCCGAAGTCCTCACCCCCGCCGACGAGACCTATCACATCGACAAGCACGCCTTCACTACTCCCTTCGTCTGCGGCGCACGCAACCTCGGAGAAGCTCTCCGCCGCATCTCCGAAGGCGCAGCCATGATCCGCACCAAAGGCGAGCCCGGAACGGGCGATGTCGTTCACGCCGTCCAGCATATGCGCCAGATCGTCCGCGAGATCAAAGCCCTCACCGTTCTCGGCGACGAAGAGCTCTACAACGCCGCCAAAGTCCACAGCGCCCCGTACGAACTCGTAAAGATGGTCGCCAAAGCCGGCAAGCTTCCCGTCCCCAACTTCAGCGCAGGCGGAATCGCCACACCTGCCGACGCGGCTCTGATGATGCAGCTTGGTGCAGAGACCATCTTTGTAGGCTCAGGCATCTTCATGAAGGAGCGTGCCACGCCGCTCGATGTCGAAAACAATCCAAAGGAGCGCGAAGAGGCAGTCTCTCGCGCTCGCGCTATCGTCATCGCCACCACACACTTCAACGACCCAAAGATCGTCGCAGAAGCCAGCGAATCCGTCACCGGCACCATGAAGGGTCTCGCAGCCGCAAGCATCGAAGAGTCCCAACTCATGCAAACTCGTGGCTGGTAACAATCCCAGATACGGAAACGTGCTTTTGCCTTTGACTATAGAAAGATCCGCTGCAAGCTACCATGAGCTTGCAGCGGATTTTCAGTTTAGAAGTCAGAAGACAATCTGCGCACGGAGTTGAATCTGCCTCGTGCCACTAGGCCGGGCTGTTGCTTCCGCCCGGGGTCATAACTGAAAGTGAAGCTGAATCCCTACTGAGCGCTTTTCACGGGCTCCCAGGGTAAGACTACGATTGTCTTGCCCTGCCAATACCCCACCACTCCCCGCCACACCAGCCGCCCGTTCGTCTCGCGTTCCACCTCGTCCTGATGCTCAACTAAAAAGTGGTTCGCTCCGGTCTCAGTCGCGAACACGACAAAGTCGTTCGGGTGTTTCGCCACATCTCGTCGAAGGCTCTGCTGAATCACCGCTGCGTCGTCTACAGCTTCGACAACAACGATTCGCTGGGACACAAGAGGATCGCGCTTCGTCATCGGCACCTGCGACGCCAAAAGCGGCAACCCTGCCGTCAAAGCCCCTGCAAACAGAGAATATCTGGCCCATGAAACCCGCATTCCTTCGGTATAGAAGCACCCACGCCGCCCGGATATCCCCCAAACGACGTATCCCTCATCATCCTCTGATTTGCCCCTAAAATGCCCCGTTATCCTCTTCAAAGCCGGAGCTGGGATATAGCTTCTAAACATCGCGCCTCTTCTACAATCAAAGCATCATGTCTCAGACATCTCTCACCATCGGCGTCCTCGCCCTGCAAGGCGCATACGACGCCCACGCCAAATCCCTCACCGCTCTAGGTGTCAACGCAAAACTCATCCGCACTCCAGCCGAACTCGCGAGCCTCGACGGCCTCATCATACCCGGCGGCGAATCCACCACCTTCCTTAAGTTTCTAGAGCACGGCGGCTTCCTCGATGCTCTCCAATCCTTCGTCGCCTCCAAGCCAACCTTCGGCACCTGCGCCGGCGCAATCCTGCTCGCTAAAAATGTGGAGAACCCCACACAGAAATCCCTCGCAGTCCTCGACATCACCGTCGAACGCAACGCCTATGGCCGCCAGATCGACTCCGCCATCCTCACCGCTCCGACAAAGCTCGAAGGCGCTCCTCTGGAGATGGTCTTCATCCGCGCTCCTCGTATTACACGCACCGGCGCAAAGGTCGAAATCCTCGCCAGCCGCGACGGCTTCCCTGTTCTCGTCCGCGAAGGCCATCTTCTCGCCGCGACATTTCATCCGGAGTTGAGCGCCGATCTGCGAGTCCACCAGTTCTTCCTCGATCTCATCCGCAAAAAACAAGCCTGAAGTCTGAGGATCCACAGAGACCCTACCCCATCAATCCATGTGGCCCGTCCTTTGGCCCTTGCAAAGGGCGAGTTATTGAGTGAAACTCGACCGCTTTCTTTCATTGCACACACCCTCAAAAGACTGAGCCAACCGAACGCGCTATCCTTACTCTGTGTCTCACTTCTGCGCGATGCAACCAGCCATCTCCAGCTCCGCGCTGTTCCTCGCCCCATCATGGTTCCTCCCCGTCGACGCCAGCGCTCACGGCCCTGCGCTCGACCATCATCTTCTCCTCAACCTCTGGATCGCCCTCGCCCTTCTCGCCCTCGCACACCTCGTCCTCCTCGTGGGTCTTCTTGCACGCCGCCGCACAGAAGCCACCGATCTCTGGCGCATCGAGTACCTTCCCCTCGCCGCCCTCGCGATCCTCTTCGCCACCCTCACCATCAAAGCCGAGCAGCTCTGGGCCGACGCCCGGTACACCGGAGCCTCGCTCACCGCCCTGCAGGTCGAAGTCACCGGCGTCCAGTTCGCATGGTACTTCCGCTACCCCGGCCCCGACGCCACCTTCGGCATCACCCGCCCCCAGCTCATCGCGCCCGGCGAAGGCAATCCCCTCGGCCTCGATCCCGCCGATCCCCACTCCGCCGACGACGAAGTCACCTCCGAACTCGTCCTTCCCTCCAACCGCGAAGTAGACCTCCGCCTGAACGCCCAGGACGTCATCCACGGCTTCTCCATCCCTGAGCTGCGCCTCAAACAAAACGCCGTTCCCGGTCAACCCATCCACATCCACTTCACCCCCACCACACCGGGCACCTACGCCATCCTCTGTACTCAGGTCTGCGGCCTCGGCCACTATCGCATGAACGCCACGCTCCGCATCCTCCCTCCCAGCCAATTCGCCGCATGGCTCGCCGCAAAACAAAAGGTAGTCCAGCCATGAACCCCACCCCCCGCCAAACAACGAATCTGCCAACCACTAATCACCACCCACGAACCGCTGTCTTCTCCACCGACCACCGCGTCATCGGCATCCAGTACCTCATCCTCGCTCTGGTCTCTGTCATCATCGGAACCCTCCTCTCACTCCTGATGCGCATCCATCTAGTCTGGCCAGCCTGGCATCTCTGGCTCCACGGTCCCATCCTCCCCGAAGACTATCTAGCCCTGGTCACCATCCACGGCACCATCATGCTCTTCTTCGTTCTAACCACAGCGCCCCAGGCAGGCTTCGGCAATCTGATCCTCCCCGCACAAATCGGCGCACATCGCATGGCCTTTCCGGTTCTGAACGCCGCCAGCTTCTGGCTCACAGCCCTGGCGCTCCTTACGCTTCTAAGCTCCTCCTTCGTCCCAGGCGGTGCAGCCATCTCTGGCTGGACAGCCTACCCACCCTTCAGCGCAATCCCCGACGCCGGCCCCGGTCAAGGCCTCGGCATGGATCTCTGGCTGATCTCCATCGCCATCTTCGCCATCGGTGGCACAGCAAGCGCCATCAACACTCTCACCACGATCATCCGCCTCCGTTGCGAGGGCATGACCTGGGAGCGGCTCCCTCTCACCGTCTGGGGATGGTTCACCGCCGCCCTCCTCAGCATCCTCGCCTTCTCCGTTCTCCTCGCAGCAATTCTTCTCCTGCTCTGCGATCGCCACGCCCACACCAGCTTCTTCCTCCCCACCGGAGACATCGTCAACGGCGTCATCCATCGCGGCGGCGACGGCAGCCCGCTCCTCTGGCTTCATCTCTTCTGGTTCTTCGGACACCCCGAGGTCTACATCAGCATCCTCCCCGGACTCGGCCTCACCTCCATGCTCCTCGCCAACTTCTCCCACCGCAGAGTCTTTGCCTACCGCACCATGATCGCGACTACCCTCCTCATCGGTTTCCTCGGCATCCTTCTCTGGGGACATCACATGTTCGTCGCCGGTCTCAACCCCTTCGCCAGCTCCGCCTTCTCGATCTCGACGATGGCCATCGCCCTCCCCGCCTCCGCCAAAGTCCTAAGCTGGCTAGCCACCATCTGGCGCGCAAAACCCCTCTACAAGACCCCGATGCTCTTCACATTAGGCTTCGTCAGTCTCTTCATCGCCGGCGGCCTCACCGGCCCCATCCTCGCCCAGCCAATCCTCGACGAATACCTCCACAACACCGTCTTCGTCGTAGCCCACTTCCACCTCATCATGGCGATGGCAGCTATCTTCGGCCTCTACGCCGCCACCTACTACTGGTTCCCTCTCCTCACCGCCACCAGCAAACATCCCGGCCGCCTCATGTCCGAACCCCTCGGCCACCTTCACTTCTGGTGTACCCTCATCGGAGCCTACGCCGTCTTTCTCCCCATGCACCTCGCCGGTCTGGCAGGCGAGCCTCGCCACTACGCCCAGCTCACCGGAATCCCCGGCGCCAACGGAGCCCTCAGCCCAACCGGCGCGCTCCTCGCACACACCATCCCGCTCAACCGTTTCATCACCTGCGCCGCCATCTTTCTTGCCACTGCCCAGCTCCTCTTTCTCTTCAATCTCGTCCGCAGCCTGAGCAAAGGAACGTTTGCTCCGTCCAACCCATGGCAAGCGACTACGCTCGAGTGGCACCCGACGATGAATCCTTTTACCCCATTATCGGCATCCGATGTATCAGAGATCGTCGTTTACCGTTCCCCGTGCCATTACAAATCCACTGCGGCTACAGATTCGTTCCTGCCTCAATGGATTGCAGATACCGTAGTCGAGAACTCGACGGACGCCGCCCCCGATCCAAAACCGGAGTAAGCTGTCTTCATCGCGTGTTTTAAAAGTGCACCTTTATGCCCGCTACTATAACGCCCAATAAAACCGACAAGGAACGAAACCGGCGTCATCTCGAAGACAACGACAACGGTTCAGGTCGTCGCCCGCCAACTGACAAGCGCACCGGCGGCGGAGGCGACAACGACAACTGGAACGAACGCCCTAACGGTCGCCACGGCCCCTACGAGCGTCTCCATCGCTACCGCATGGGCATCTTTCTCGCCCTTGCCAGCGACCTCATGTTCTTCGTCGCCATCGTCACCACCTTCTTCGTCAATCAGTCCACAGGCCACATCGACGCATACAACCACTACGTCAACGACTGGGTCCCCACCGTCATCCCACGCATCCTCTGGTTCAACACCCTCATCCTGCTCATCAGCGGCGCCACCATGGAGATGGCCCGCCGCACCATGTTCCGCGAACCCGACGTCATGGACGAGTGGCTCGGCCTCGGCAAACCCATCACCCGCCGCGCCATCCCCTGGCTCGCCGGAACCATCGTTCTCGGCCTGGTCTTTCTCGCCGGCCAGTACATCGCATGGCGAGAACTCGCCGTGCAGCACATCTTCTTCCGCACCAATCAGAGCAGCCACTTCTTCTACCTGATCACCGGCGTCCACGCCGTCCATCTCTTCATCGGCATCGCCGCTCTGATCGCCGCATTCGCCGGCCTCTACGTCTCCAAACAACTCGAAATCAGGCAGATCATGGTCGACGCCGCCGCCTGGTACTGGCACGCCATGGGTCTCCTCTGGCTCTTCCTCTTCACTCTATTAATGTTCTTCCAATAAACTTGAATACTCCCACATCGTCATTTCGACCGGAGCGCAGCGTAGTGGAGAAATCTGCTTTTCAAACCATGCCGGCACGACATTCGCGCGGAAGGCTCACATCGCCAGGTCATCTATCCGCAGCAATTCTCCTGGTTGCCGCCCTCACGTTCCTTCCCAACCCGCTCCATGCCCAGGGCTGCACCCAGTGTCTGGACAACACCGCCGCCACACCACCCGCAACCCAGCGAGCCTACCGTCACGCCATCATCCTCCTCACCCTCACCTCAGGCGGCATCTTCGTCGGCACCCTCGCTATCTTCAAGCGCCATCGCTGAACAAATCTCCGCAACCCGGCAGATACAAATAGCCCGAAACATAAATCAGACCTTCCTCAAGGAGAACCTGTGACACGCGAGCAAAAGTACGAAGCATTCAAAGCCCTCCACGAACGCCCAGGAGTCTTCCTCATCCCCAACCCATGGGACGCAGGCACCGCAAAGATTCTCACTGTGATCGGCTTCGAGGCACTCGCCACGACGAGCGCGGGCTACGCATTTGCTACGGGGCACCGCGACTCTCCCGACGAGATCACCCGCGACGAAACTCTTGCCAACGCAAGAGAGATCGTCGCCGCCACACACCTGCCCGTCTCAGCCGACCTACAGAACGGCTTCGGCACAGCGCCTGAAATCTGCGCCGAGACCATTCGACTGGCAGCGGCAATCGGCCTCGCAGGCGGCTCCATCGAAGACGCGACTGGCAACACCACAGAACCCATCTACGACTTCCAGCTTGCCGTAGAGCGCGTCGCTGCTGCGGCAGAGACAGCACACACGCATCGGTTCCTTCTAACGGCGCGAGCGGAAAACTTTCTCTACGGCAGGAACAATCTCGGAGACACAATCAAGCGGTTGCAGGCCTTCGCCGACGTGGGCGCAGACGTTGTCTACGCACCGGGACTCTCCAGCATGGAGGCCATCCGTGAAGTCTGCGCATCCGTCACAAAGCCAGTAAATGTTCTGATGGGGCTAAAGGGAGCAACATTCTCCGTAGAAGAACTGGCGACTGTAGGGGTCAAACGCATCAGCGTCGGAGGCTCCTTCGCCCGCGTCGCTCTCGGAGCCTTCGTTCGAGCAGCCCGCGAAGTAAAGGACAAAGGAACCTTCACCTACGCAAAAGATGCCCTTCCCCACGCTGACGCAACCGCTTATATGGCGAACGCAAACATTAGCCGATAAAAGCACGCTGCACAAACACTTTTGTCTGTCACCTCGACCGAAGCAAAGCGCAGCCGAGAAATCTGCTGTTGCAGCTACTCTCTGCCCCCTAAAGGAATCGTCATCTCGACCGAAGCTGTTCACAGTTTCATCGTGAACAGCGCAGTGGAGAGATCCCCGCATTTCGCTTTTTGCTTCTGCCGCGGCCTCCTTATCGGAGCTCTTTTCGCGCTACCTTTGCCGGAGCCTTCTTAGCGGCCTTCTTGACTGGAGCAGCTTTCTTCACGACAGCCTTTTCAACCTTCTTAACCCTGACGCCATAAAAGACTTGTCATCTCGACCAAGCAAAGCGCAGCCGAGAAATCTGTTGTTGCAGTTCGCTCTCGCCGCTGACCCCCCTAAAAGAATCGTCATCTCGACCGAAGCTGTTCACAGTTTCATCGTGAACAGCGCAGTGGAGAGATCCCCGCATTTCGTTTTTTGCTGTTGTTCTTACGGGTTAACGTTTCTTTATAGGCGCAGGCTTCGCAATCTTCTTCGGAGCGGCCTTCTTCGCGACAGCCTTTTTGGCCGGAGCCCTCTTCGCCACAACCTTCTTCACCCTGACGTCATAACAAAATCGTCACCTCGACCAAAGCAAAGCGCAGCCGAGAAATCTGCTATTGCGGTTGTTCTCTCTGACCCCTAAAGGAATCGTCATCTCGACCGAAGCTGTTCACAGTTTCATCGTGAACAGCGCAGTGGAGAGATCCCCGCATTTCGCCTTTTGTTTTTGCCGATGCCTTTACGGGTTTAGCGCCTCTTCTTAGGCGGAGGCTTCGCAATCTTCTTCGGAGCAGCTTTCTTCGCAGGAGCGGCCTTCTTAGCGGACGCCTTTTTCGCAGCTACCTTTGCCGGAGCTTTCTTAGCGGCCTTCTTGACTGGAGCAGCTTTCTTCGCCACAACCTTCTTTACCCTGACGCCACAAAAGAATTGTCATCTCGACCGAAGCAAAGCGCAGCCGAGAAATCTGCTATTGCAGTTACTCTCTCTGACACCATAAAAGGATTGTCATCTCGACCGAAGCTGTTCACAGTTTCATCGTGAACAGCGCAGTGGAGAGATCCCCGCATTTCGCCTTTTGCTTTTGCTGATGCTTTTACGGGTTTAGCGCCTCTTCTTAGGCGCAGGCTTCGCAATCTTCTTCGGAGCAACTTTCTTCGCAGGAGCGGCCTTCTTAGCGGACGTCTTTTTCGCCGCTACCTTCGCCGGAGCCTTCTTCGCGGCCTTCTTGACTGGAGCAGCCTTCTTCGCCACAGCCTTTTTGGCCGGAGCCTTCTTCGCCACAGCCTTCTTCACCGGAACAGCTTTCTTCGCAGGAGCTTTGGCAGCAACCTTGCCCTTCACAGGAACATCAGCCTTCTTCGCAGGAACAACCGCCTTGCTCGGCGCAGCAGCTTTGACTGGAGCCGCGGCACCCTTCGCTGCAGCACCCTTGGCCGCCTTCTCCGCAGGCTTAATCTCCCCTGCAACCGCAACAGCGGCTACATCCGTAACCGCACCCACAACCACAGCCTTCTTCCGGCTCTTGGGAGGCTTCGCGTC
>JBDTEQ010000061.1:0-7461 GCA_039922475.1 Edaphobacter sp. | reverse complement strand
ATTAATGCTCATATCGTTCCCGCTCCCCAATTCCCGTTATTCCTAAAACTCTCACTGCGCTGCCAAACTCTGCAGCGCGAATCCTCTATACCGCAATCGAAACCAGCCCGCCACCCACCAGCGATCCACCAGTCTCACCTTCACTCGTCTCAACCAGGTCGCCAATATGGATTCCGTTCAGCAAATCTTTGATGCTGTCGTTCACCTTGCGCAGCGGTTCTTTGATGGTGCAGGTGCTCGTCAGGTCGCAAGCTCCGTGAATCGTAATGCAACTGGTGATAAAAAGAGGCCCGTCGATCGCCCGAATCACCTCAAACGCCGTAATCTCCTTGGCCGAACGCGAAAGCGCATAGCCGCCATTTGTCCCTGCATGTGAAACCAGCAGCCCAGCCTTGGCCAGTGTCTGCAAAATCTTTGCCAGCAGTTGCGGCGGTATATGGTAAGCCTCGGCGATATCCTTGGCGCTGCGTGCGCCGCCGTCCGTCTGCTCCGCCAGGTACTTCAGAGCCATCAGACCGTAATCCGCTTTTTTGGTCAGACGCAGCATGTCGCTAAAGGCTCCCGCCCCTGAAACTGCCCTAAATCAGACAATTCCAGTCCTAGATAGTGTACGTCCATCTTCCCGTACATTGCAACCACATTGGTACCAGCACTCTCAGCATGAATTCCCACAACTTCACCGCGAATTCCCGCAGTAAGAACCTTCCGAAATCCAGTTGACAAGGTGGCCGAAGACGGGCAGAATCCATACCATTCGCGAATTCCTCCCCCAATGACCGCAAAGTGCAAACATCCAATCGTCAAGATCGTCGCCCGCGAGGAAGACGTAGAATTTGTTGAGTGCCAGAAGTGTGGCGAAGTCTTTGACTCAGCAGAATTTAGCGACATCGCCATCGAAGAGAAAGAGTCCCTCGCCGAAACTCCCGCCGAGGAGAAAAATACCTAACCCATCGTCTGTGCCGGCGGAGTATTCATCCGCCGAAGCACGATCCACGCATACTGCGCCGCCGAAAGAGGTGCCAGCACAGCGATCGCGCGCACCAATATGTCCCGTACCGAAGCCAGCGGCGCGGAAACAAAGATCTTCTGGCAGAGAACCGCAGTCAGGCCGAGAATCTGCACCAGTGTATTCAGCTTCCCCAGCAGGCTCGGTCGAAAGTCACGCAGCGCTCCAGTCACGAATAGCAGCGTCGAGATCAACAAAATCCCTGCATCGCGGCTGAAGACCAGCACCGTCACGTACTGTGGAATCATCCCCACATGAGTCAGCACCACAAACAGCGTACTGAGCATAAGCTTGTCCGCAATCGGATCGAGATACTGCCCCAGCGTCGTCTTCTGGCTCAACCACCGAGCCAGCAATCCGTCCAGCGCGTCGCTGACGCCCGCAAAAATAAAGAGC
Source organism: Edaphobacter sp. (assembly GCA_039922475.1). GTDB lineage: Bacteria > Acidobacteriota > Terriglobia > Terriglobales > Acidobacteriaceae > Edaphobacter. Next base: position 6,059 of record JBDTEQ010000061.1, on the reverse strand, counting down.
GCAAACGAGACCCTGTAGTTGCCGTCCAGAATTGTAATAATCAGAAATGGAATGATGAACAGCCGCATCAGCGTAAGCAGATTAGGCAACGCTCGAAATTGGCTCAGGAGAGGCACTGTGCAGAGTAAACCAATCCTAACCTAAGTCATCGTGGGTTGCTCCTGCTTCCTCTTCCGTTTAGACTGAGAGAACGCACAGGCGCGTAGCTCAGTTGGTTAGAGCGCTACCTTGACACGGTAGAGGTCAGGAGTTCGAGTCTCCTCGTGCCTACCATTTTTCTCGTGCGCTCTCCAGAAGATTCCTGAGAAGCGCTGGAAACTTTTGGCAGCAAACCCTCCTCGGTATTTCTCGTACTCTCCAGCGTTCCACAAGCGATGGACCTCAGCCCTCCTTCCAATAGCCTGTAAATTTGTCATGGGCACTAATCCCGCCAGGCTCCTCTCATGTCCGATGACTTCACCCAACTCGTAAAGGGACAGGCCGACATCGTCCGTATCATCGGCGACTACCTCAAGCTCCGCAAATCCGGCGCTCAGAACTACACCGGCCTCTGCCCCTTCCACAAGGAAAAGACCGGCTCCTTCTCCGTCAATGCCACCCACGGCTACTTCTACTGCTTCGGATGCCACGAGAAGGGCGACGTCTTCACCTTCGTCATGAAGATGGAGAACATCAGCTTCCCCGAGGCGATCCGTGTCGTCGCGCAGAAGTGCAACATCCCTCTCCCCAAGCGCGAGTTCAACTCGCCTCACGAGGCCCACGAAGCCGGCCTCCGCCGCCAACTCATCGACATCCACGAAGCCGCCACCCAGTACTTCGAAGCCTCACTCAAAGCCCCCGAGGCAGCCCGCGCACGCGAGTACCTCACCGGCCGCGGCGTCACACCCGACACTATCGTCAAATTCCGCATCGGCTACGCCCCCGACGACTTCAACCACATGCGCGAACAGCTCGCCAAACACTTCTCCGACGAAGTCCTCCGTGCCAGCGGTCTCTTCAGCTCCAAAGAACAGGCCGACGGCAGCCAGGGCCAGCTCTACGCCCGCTTCCGCAAACGCATCACCTTTCCCATCGCCAACGAGCAGGGCAAAACCATCGCCTTCACCGGCCGCGCCCTCGACGCGCAGGACGAAAAGGGCCGTGACATCGCCAAATACCTCAACTCACCCGAGACCGCCCTCTACAGCAAAGGCCAGATCCTCTTCAACCTCGACAAAGCCAAAGCCGACATCCGCACCCTCGGCTTCGCTCTCCTCGTCGAAGGCCAGATGGACTGCATCTCCGTCTACATGGCCGGAATCAAAAACGTCATCGCCACCTCCGGCACAGCTTTCACCGAGATGCAGATCCGCCTCCTCAGCCGCTTCGCCAAACGCGTCATCGTCAACTTCGATCCCGACACCGCAGGCATCGCCGCCACAGAAAAATCCATCGCCCTCCTCACCGAAGAGGACTTCGAAGTCAAGATCGTCACCCTCGAAGGCGGTCTCGACCCCGACCGCTTCATCCGCGAGCAGGGCATCCAGCAATACATGGCCGCACTCCGCAACGCCAGTCGTCACTCCGACTACCTCATCGATCACGCCCGCGAGCAGTTCCCCGGCCGCACCGCCGACGCGAAGGTCAAAGCCCTCAACTTCCTTCTCCCCCACATCCGCCGCATGCCCAACCGCATCCAGCGCGACGAGTTCGCCGCCGACGCCGCGCAGAAACTTGGCATCGACTCCGCCATCCTCCGTCAGGAACTCAAGCAAGCTGCTGCACAGCGCGTCGAAAGTGTTCGCGCCCACACCCACGATCCCGCCAGCGAAACCGAGCGCGTCCTCCTTCGCGTCCTCGTCCTCCCCGAAGACAACGCCGCTCGCATCATCGCCGCAACCCAGCTCATCGACCACCCCGAGTGGTACGACAGTCTTCCCTCCGCCGCACTCCTCGAAACCCTCTCCAACGCCCCCGCTCCACCCAACCCACTCGACGCCGCACCCGACGAGCAAAGCCGCATCCTCCTCGTCCGTGCACTCGAGCACAGCGACGACTCGGCAAACTCTCAATCCATGACCGAGCAGGTCGAAAACGCTCTCCACACCCTCGCCCATCGCCAGCTTGAACGCCGTCAGCGCGAACTCCGCACCCTCATCGCCGAAGCCGACCGCCGCGGCGACCAGGAGATGCTCCGCAAACTCACCGCAGAAAAGCTCCATGTCGATCGCCAACTCCGCGAACACTAACTCTCACAATTAGGAACCCGCGCCAGCCACCCGTTAGACTTGCCCAGAGCGCACACACCTTACTCATGCCCATGGATGTCTTCACAAAGCGGCGGCTCCTGCTCGGCTTCCTGGTCAACTGGATCGGCAAAATCGCCTCTTCGGCCATTCAGTTCATCCAGATCCCGATCTTCCTCCACTTCTGGATCACGCCTCTCTACGGCGAGTGGATGATCGTCAGCTCCATCCCCAGCTATCTCAGCTTCACCAACAGCGGCTTCGGCACCGTCGCCGGCAACGAGATGACCATGATGGTCGCACGCGACGATCGTGATGGAGCTCTCCGCGTCTTCCAAAGCTGCTGGTGGCTGATCTCCCTGATCTGCGTCGCATTCATCATCCTCCTCAGCGGTGCACTCTACTATCTCCCGGCGGCAAAGCTCCTCCACCTCACCCACATCTCCGAGACCGACACCAAGTGGATCATCTTCTATCTCGGCGTCTCCGTCCTCTTCGGCCAACTCGAGCAGCTCGTCCAGTCCGCCTATCGCAGCGTCGGTCGCTACCCCTACGGCGCCTTCCTCCGAACCCTCTTCTCGCTCTTCGCCTTCATCAGCGTCCTCATTGCCGTCGTTCTCGGCTGCGGCGCACGAACAGCAGCGCTCGTCTACGCCACCGCCAACATCCTCTCCACCATCATCATGTGTCTTTTGGTCCGCCGCGACATTCCATGGCTGGAGTATGGGTGGCGTCATGCCAGCGTCGCCGAGATCCGTAAACTCACTCGACCCGCCATCGCCTTCATGGGCTTCCCCATGGGCAACGCCCTCAGCCTCAACGGCAGCCTCCTCGCCGTCGGATACGCTCTCGGCCCCGTCGCCGTCGTCATCTTCAGCGTCGCCCGCACCGTCTCCCGCGTAGCCCTCCAGATGGTCCAGATGGTCAACAGCACCTTCGAGCCCGAGATGTCCATCGCCTACGGATCGGGAAACTACGAGCTCACCCGAACCCTCCTCCGCCGAGCCTGCCAGCTAGCCCTCATCGTCGCCGTCGTAGTCATCCTCATCATGTTGACCGTCGGCCCCTGGTTCCTCACCCACTGGACCTCGGGCCACGTCCCCCCCAGCCGTCCTCTGCTCACCATCCTGCTCGTCGTGGTCCTCTTCTACGCGCTATGGTCCACCAGCGCCACCCTCATGACCTCCACCAACCAGCACCAGAAGCTCGCCTCCTACTACATCCTCGGCACCAGCCTCACTTGCATCTTCTGCTACGTCTTCTCCCGGATCTGGGGCCTCTACGGAGCAGCCGCCTCCCTCCTCATCTCAGAGATCGTCATGAATCTCTATGTCGTGCCCGCCTGCCTCCGCATCGCCCGCGACACCCTGCCTGCCTTCTTCGCCAGCCTCCTCCAATACCCCCACTCCCTGCGCCCCTCCATGGTTCTCGCCCACATTCGCCGTTCCAAACCCGGCTTCGAAAGCTCATAGGTCCTTGGCAAACCCTTTCGATTCAGCAATCGGTAGAGTACCCGCGCTCCTTACGTTAGAACGCATGTTAGAATGCACCAGGAGCGTCGTCATGGCTACTGCAGTCAAAATCACCACGATCGGCAACTCGGTCGGCATCGTCCTACCCAAAGAAGTGCTGAACCGCCTCCACGTCGAAAAGGGCGACAGTCTTTATGTCTCCGACTCACCCGGTGGAGTGCAACTCTCGCCCTACAATGCCGAACTGGCACGGAAGCTTGATGCGTTCGAACAGGTGATGCGCGAAAACCGCGATGTTCTGAAGAAACTCGCAGAGTAATGACGGAACCAATCTGGATAGACAAACCGGAGGTTCTCATCGCCCACTCGATGCAGTTGGCAGAGCATGGCGGCTCTGATGGCATCCGCGACGAAACGTTACTTGACTCAGCGCTGGCCAAGCCGCGCAACGTCTTCGCATACTCCGACACAGCCGACCTTGCCCGGCTTGCGGCATCCTACGCCTTTGGAATCGCCCGGAACCACGCCTTTATCGATGGGAATAAACGTACAGCCTTGGTCGTCTCCGAGGGCTTTCTCCGCGTAAATGGCATGAAAGTCGTGTCAAACCCGGAAGAAAAGTATTTCACCTTCCTCCACCTCGCCGACGGCTCCCTCAGCGAAGAAGCGCTCACCGCCTGGTTCACCAAACACGTGGTACCCCTGTAAATTCAGCAACCCACGAATCTTTTCTCTCCCGCAGAACGTCTAACGATTGTGGTATCCTGTGATTCGCTGGGGACGTGTGCCTTCGAATGCCCTGACCTTCTGAGGTCATCGGGCTTGCCAACGCGGTCTAAACCGCAATCTGCTCCCTGCAATTACGTAACAACCCCGGGATTTCTCCGCTTTGAAAACCACTATTCGTAAACAGCGGCATCCCAATCATCTGAATCTCTCGCAGGAGTGCGCATAGCCGTGGCCGAAGAAATCGACAAGTACGAAGACGATATGGAAAAGCTCATCGACACAGGGAAAGAGAAGGGGTATCTCACCTTCGGAGAGGTCAACGACCTTCTCCCCGGTGATATCACCACCCCCGACGATCTCGATGATCTTCTCACCACCATCAACACCCAGGGCATCGATGTCCTCTCTGGCGACAAGTTCGCCGGCGACCGCGAAAAATACGAGCCCGAAGCCGGTGAAGAGTCCGACGACGTAGAGCTCGACCTCTCGCCCGGCACTCTGGAAAAGACCAACGACCCCGTCCGCATGTACCTCCGCGAGATGGGTACCGTCCCGCTGCTCACACGCGAGGGCGAAGTCGAGATCGCCAAGCGCATCGAGCGCGGCCAGATGCGCGTCATGAAAGCTATCTCGCGCTCGCCCATCGTTATCCGCGAGATCGTCGGCCTCGGCGAAGACCTGCGTCGCGGCGTCCGCAACATCAAGGAAGTCGTAACCTTCGACGAGGAGGAACTCACCGAAGAGATCCTGCAGGCCCGCGTTCGCGCCACCGCCACCCGCATCGACGTCATCCTCAAGCACCAGAAGAAGATCCACACGCTCGAAGAGAAACTCGCCTCGCCCCACGGCAAAGACGCCAAGGCCAAGGCTCGCGACACCCGCAAGACCCGCTGGCTCATCGGCCGCGAGAACGTCTACATCAACCGCATCGTTCGCGAGTTGAAGTACACCAACCCCGAGAAGAAGCGCCTCCTCGACAAGGTCAACAAGACTGTCGATGCCATGCGCACGCTCGAGCGCCAGATCAAGACCCTCGACGCCAAGTACGAGAACTCCAAGTCTGAAGAGCTTCGCAAGGAGTACAAACGTCAGCAGAAAAACTGCCGCACCGACCTCGAGCGCGTCGAAGCCGACGCCGGTATCTCCATCGCCGATCTCAAGCGCACCCAGCGCGAGATGATCCAGGGCGACATGGACGCAGAGCGCGCCAAGCGTGAGCTGATCGAGGCCAACCTTCGCCTCGTCGTCTCCATCGCCAAGAAGTACACCAACCGCGGCCTCCAGTTCCTCGACCTCATTCAGGAGGGCAACATCGGCCTCATGAAAGCCGTCGACAAGTTCGAGTACCGTCGCGGTTACAAATTCTCTACCTACGCAACCTGGTGGATCCGTCAGGCCATCACCCGCGCCATCGCCGATCAGGCACGCACCATTCGCATCCCGGTGCACATGATCGAGACCATCAACAAGCTCATCCGCACCAGCCGTCAGCTCGTGCAGGAGCTTGGTCGCGAAGCGTCGTCAGAAGAGATCGCGAAGCGAATGGACATTCCAGTCGCGAAGGTCCGCAAGGTCCTCAAGATCGCCCAGGAACCTATCTCCCTCGAAACTCCCATCGGAGAAGAGGAAGACT
>JBDTEQ010000060.1:0-14009 GCA_039922475.1 Edaphobacter sp. | reverse complement strand
CCCACGCGCCTTCGCACTCCCCCGAGCCTCAAGAAACGCCTGCAGAATCAGTACCGCTGCAACCTGGTCAATAATCCCCTTCCGCTCCCGTCCCGCAGCATGCCCTGCATCGTCCAGATGCCGGTGCGCCTCCGTGGTCGTCAACCGTTCGTCCCACAGATGCACCGTTATCCCGAACTCCCCCCGCAACTCCTCCGCAAACGCCTGCGCCTTCACCGCCTGCGGGCTTTGATCCCCCGACATGTATAGCGGATTCCCCACCACCGCCTCCACCACCCCATGCTTCCGCAGCACCCGCCCCACCGACTTCAGATCCGCCCGCCGTCCCGTCCGGTGCAGTGTAAACAGCGGCTGCGCCGTATACCCCAGCGGATCCGAGATCGCCAGCCCAATCCGCCGGTCTCCCACATCCAGTCCCAGAACCCGCCGTACCAGCACACTCTCGCCCTGCTTTGGCTCCTCAGCCTCCACATCCGGCGTCTCCGGTTTGATCGAATCCTGCCCCATCGTCTGAGTCTAACGGCCTCCCGTAAAATAGTCGCAAACCAGGTGCATCGACGACCATCCAATCCGCCTGCAACAACTCCCAAGCCCGAGGCGCAGCTTTGAAGTTCTTACTCTCGCTTCTGCTTCTTCTCCTCCTCGCTGCCGGCGTCGTTGCCTACGTCGTCTCCACCCCCTACGGCCCCTCCACCGAAACCTTCGTCGACATCGCACCTCGCACCGGAGCCTCCGCCATCGCCGCTCAAATGGAGAAGGCCGGCATCATCCGCAGCCGTTATGGCTTCGCGCTCCTTCGACTTCAGAAACCCGGCACCCTCAAAGCCGGCGAGTACCGCTTCGACCATCCCGTCACCATGCCCGAGGTCTACGCCCGCCTCATTCAGGGTGACGTCTACACCCAGGCCCTCACCATTCCAGAGGGCTATAACATCTTCGACATCGCCGCAGCAGTCGAAGCCGCCGGTTTCGCCAAACGAGACGAATTCCTCGCCGCCGAGCGCCAGCACACCGAGCTCATCGCCCAATGGGTCCCGCCCAGCACCCACCCCGCCTCGCTCGAAGGCTATCTCTTTCCCGACACCTACCGTCTCTCCCGCCACGCCACCCCACTCCAGATCCTCACCGTCATGACACATCGCTTCCGCCAGGCCACCGTCCAGCTAGGCCTCGCCGAGACTCAAAACATCCCCCAGACCGTCATCATGGCCTCCCTCATCGAAAAAGAAGTCGGTGTCGCCGACGAGCGTCCTCTCGTCGCGGGCGTCTTCATCAACCGGCTCGCCCGCTCCATGCCGCTCGCCACAGACCCCACCGTCATCTATGCCGCCCTGCTCGACGGTCGCTGGCGCGGCACCATCTACGCCTCCGACCTCAAGTCGCCCTCGCCCTACAACACCTACAAGCACCCCGGGCTTCCCCCTGGCCCCATCTGCAACCCAGGCATCGCAGCCCTCCGTGCCGCCCTGCACCCCGCCCAAACCGACTACCTCTACTTCGTCAGCGACGCCGCCGGCCACACCCGTTTCTCGGTCGATCTCAAAGAGCACGCCGCCCAGGTTCAGGCTTACCGACAGTCTGAAAAGCACTAGCCCCGACCTGCCCCGAAAACCACCCTGACTCTCCCCAACCACAAAACTGTGTCTAATTTGCCTTCAACTCCGCGAACCGTAGCGGAACGGCAACTCATCCAACACGTATAGAACACCATAGCCAATGGGTTTACCCCGGGGATGCCAACCCGGCATTTCATCCCAGGAAAGATATACTTGAAGTTTGTGCTACTGAGGATACGACAGGCATTAGCGGTGGGGTTGATTGCGCTCGCTCCGGCGCTGACCGGCTGTCTGACGCACGTCCGTAGTGTCCCAAGAATCAGCCCGGCTGAGATCGTACGGAATGCGACCCTCAACCAACTCCTCAAGCAGGTCGACACCCGCTTCAACGCAGTCCAAAGCCTCAGCGCCTCTGTCGAGGTCACCTTCACCACCGGCGGCGGCCTTCAGGGCAAAGAGACCCAGTACCCCAGCTTCAGCGGATTCATCTTCATCCGCAAACCCGAAGACCTGCGAATCCTTCTCCGCCTTCCTGTTCTTGGCTCCCAGGCCTTCGACATGGTCAGCACCGGAAGCAACTGGAAGTTCTGGGTCCCCAAGAAAGACCTCGCGATGCAAGGCTCCAGCCAGGTGGCCGACCCCTCCCAGCACGGCCTCGAAAGCCTCCGCCCCGCAGTCATCTTCGACTCCCTGCTCATTCACGGCCTTGCCTCCGACCAGGTCGTCTCTCTCACCCAGGACAGCCGCGTCATCACCAACGAAAAAAAGAAAAAAGACCTCATCGAAGAACCCGACTACGAGCTTGAGTTCCTCAATCAGCCCGTCGGCCAGACCGCCCACACCGTTAGGGTCATCCACATCGGCCGCTCCACTCTGCTCCCTTACCAGCAAGACATCTACGGCTCCGATGGCACCGTCATCACCCGCGCCTACTACAGCAACTACCAGACCTTCGGCGACACAAAGTTCCCCACCCGGATCGAGATCAAACGTCCTAAAGACCAGTACAGCCTCACCATCGTCATCACCAGGATGACCCTGAACCAGAAGCTCGAAGACGACCAGTTCGAACTGAAGATCCCCGAAGGCGTCCCCATCAAAACCATGCCCTAGATTGTGGGGTTCGGATCATTATTTTTTCTGCGGGCCGAACCGGCGTTTTTACAGGGGGTTTCCAGAAAAACAGTGTATTTAGCGTGGTATTTCGATGGTGAAAACGTGGTGGAATGTGCGCTTAACGTGGTGCTTAAGCGCACGTTTTTCGATGCTGAAAAAAATGCCACTCTTTTGAACTTTATTTTTCTACCTCGATAGCTGTGCCGAGTCCCAACCGCCGGGTTACCGCAATACGCAGTCAAGGCAGGATTCCTGGGAATGCGCAGTCTGAACGGACCTTCTCAAGGCTGCTGCGTCCAATCCGTACCAGCCGCAGCCATCATCTGTTCAACTCCCGTTAATAAGGCTGGTGATATTGTGGAAGCCGCATTCACCCTAGATTCAGCTCCAGACGGCTCTCTCCAAACTGCTGCAATGCGTCCCCGAAAGCTATTCCGGCAAGTTTGTTCGCCTTTGAGCCGTCGTCAGTCATTCTCGTTTCCCCTCTATCGTGCTTCTAATTGGAACCGACGCCGGAAGAACCACTATCAAGTCCAGCCCGCTCCGCATGCGCCTCTATCGCCCGGTTGATCTCAAGTGCCAGTGCCAGCGCGGCGCGTCCATCCTCGCCCGACACCACAGGCTTAGTCCGCGTTCGTACTGCATTGAGAAAAGAAGCGATCTCCAGTCGCAGCGGTTCGCCCTGCTCCACGTCGATCTTCTGCAACGACAACCCCGCCGAAGGATGTTGCCCCGACTGCTGAGCCAGTTGAGCAAGCGCAGCCAGTTGCGCCGGGTCCATCCCCGCCGCAGCGGTCACATCGATCATCAGCAGGTCCTGCCGCGCAAAGTCGAGCGAGAGATACTGGCGCGGCTGAAAGAACCGGAGCTTTCGTACCCGCTCCGTGCTCACGCGGCTCGCCGTAAAGTTTGCGACGCAGCCGTTCTCGAACTCCAGCCGCACATTCGCAATATCAACTTTGTTCGAGAGCACAGGCAGCCCAACCGCCCGCACCTCGCGCACAGCCGAAGGCACGAAGCTCAACACAATATCCAGATCGTGGATCATCAGATCCAGCACCACGTCCACATCGAGCGAGCGCGGAGTAAAGATGCTTAGCCGATGCGACTCGAAGAACATCGGCTTATGCAGATGCTGCCGCGCCGCCGTCACCGCAGGGTTGAAGCGCTCCAGATGCCCCGCCTGCACGATGCGACCATGCGTGCGAGCCAGCCCCAGAATGCGGTCGGCATCGGCAAGACTCGCAGCCAATGGCTTTTCTATCAGCAGATCTAAACCTGCCGCTAAAAGCGGCGCTGCCGTGGAAGCATGATGCACCGTAGGCACGCAGATCGAAGCAGCATCCAGCGAACCCACCGCCGCCAGGCAAGCCTCAATCGTCGAAAAGCCCGGAACGCCAAACTTCGCAGCCGCCTCAGCCGCAACCGCCGGGTCATGATCGACCACAGCCACCAGCGCGATCGCCTCACCTGCCTGTTCCAGCTCACGATAGACGCGAAGATGATTCCGCCCGAAGGCTCCCGCTCCGACAACGGCAACGCGAAGTGGATGCGAGGTAGACACTACTTCTTTTCGGTCTTCGTTTCGGTCTTCGTTTCGAGTGGGGCCTCCACCACCTTGCGGCAGCGCGCATAAAGTTCGAGCAGGCTCTCCACCTGGTCCTCAGCCTTGGCCGTCGAAGAGACGCCGAAGCCGGTGGACCCCAAGGCCTTGGTCCCCACGTGGGCCTGCGCTGCAACAAACTTCAGCAAGTCAAGCGCGATATCTTCCGTCCGGCGCGCTGCATTGATCGATTCCATGAAGGGTTCCCTCTCGTTTCTCTTAGCCTGATCTTAATGGCCGCGACGCGTGCGCGCAAATCACACCAGTCGCGAAGCCGCACGCACACCGCACACAATCTCATACGCAATCGTCCCCGCCAACCGCGCATGATCGTCCGCCGTTACGCCATCACCCAGCAACACCGCCTCATCTCCCACACCAACGCCGGAAACCTCCGTCACATCGACCACCGTAAGATTCATCGACACGCGACCTACAATTGCCGCTCGTTGCCCACGCACCATCACCCAGCCACCGGCCCGCGCATTCGACCCCGACAACTCCCGTCGCAAACCATCCGCATAGCCGGCAGAGAGTAGCGCCAGCCGCATCGCGCGCTCCGCTGCAAAGATGCCGTTGTACCCAACCGTATCGCCAGCCTTCACCTCGCGCAGCCCAATCACTCGCGTCTTCCAGGTCATCACCGGCTGAAGCCCAGGCCGAACCTTCGCCAAAACCACGTCGTCGCCGGAACACGCCTGCTCAATCGGCAGACAATACCCATACAACGCAATCCCGGCCCGCACCATCGCACGCGCTCCAGCCCTCTTCGCCACCGATTGCACCCAGCCCAGATTCTCCTCAGCACCCCAGGTATCGACAACGGATGAGTTCCCCGCATGAACCCACTCCGGCTGCAACCCAGCCTCCTCCACCACAGCCATCGCCTCTTCAAACCGCTCCCGCTGCACCGCCGTCAACGCCGACCCAGCAACCTCCGGCGCGGCAAAGTGCGTCATCACTCCCTCCAGTCGAAGCCGCGGTTGCCGCTTCATCCAGTGCAGCAGCGTGCGCAATCCCTCTCCCGGCACAATGCCCTGCCGAGCCATCCCCGTATCGATCTCCAGATGAACCGGCAGCGGAGCCGCATCGCCGCCATGCTGCAAAACCGCCGCAGCCAGCCACTCCATCTGCTGCTGCTCCCACACCACGGGAGTCAACCCGCTCCGCACAATCGCCTCGGTCTCGTCGCCCAGCAACCCACACATCACCAGAATCCGAGGCTGTTCCACACTCGCAGCCGCCAGCGACGCACGCACCGCCACGCCCTCCTCGGCATCCGTAACCCCAAGCCACTCAGCCCCGGCCCGCACCGCCGCCGGCGCGCACACCGCCGCCCCATGCCCGTAAGCATTAGCCTTCACCACCGCAAGTACCGCGGTCTCATGACCGGCAGCATTGCACAGCAACCTGTAGTTCGCCGCCAGCCGTCGCTCTGAGATCTCCACCCAGCTCTTCACACACTTATCCTATCGCCGACAACACACCCCGCAGATAGCCGCGAAAGCACCCCCGTTCCCCATCGCACCCCGAGTGTGATACAAAACCACGTCTGCAGAAAGCACACCCGCCGCGACTCCCACCCGGAGGCGCGACGTCTCCAAGGGGTCAGTCCGTCGCCATGAAAATGAATACTCGTTCAGTCTCGCTGCTCTCAACCCTTTTCGCCCTCGCCATCGCCATCGCCGGATGCTCCAGCAGCAGTTCCAACCCGCTCGCTCCCATCCAGGCTGCGCAGGCGAAGAACGCAGGCAACTTCTCCAACACCGTCTTCCTGGGCGACTCCCTCACCGCCGGCTACCAGAGCGGTTCGCTCCTCGACACCCAGCAAGTCCATGGCTGGGCGCCAGTCGTAGCCGCGCAGGCGAACTTCAATATCATCCAACCGCTCATCGCCTACCCCGGCGCGCCCAACGTCCTGCAACTCGTCTCTGTCGGCCCGCCACCCGTCATCATCAAAGCGCCGGGAACTACCACCGGCCGCGACAACTTCGCCACCCAGGTCACTGACCTCGCCGTTCCTGGAGCACTCCTGAACGACGTAATGAACACCGTCCCTCTGGTAAACCCCGCCCCCGGCCAGCAGCAACTCAACCAGCTCGTCCTCGGCTTCCCCGGCCTTGGCTACGGACAGGCGCTCAGCCAGCTCGGTTTCGCCATCAAAGCCCAGCCCACCACCATCTTCCTCTGGATCGGCAATAACGACGCCCTCATCGCCGACCTCACCGGCATGCCCAGCACGATGACGCCCCTCACCACCTTCACCACCCAATACCAGGCATTGATGCTGCAACTCACCACCATGACTCCCGCGCACCTCGTCATCGCCAACATCCCCGACGTCACCCAGATCCCCTATCTGACACCCGCCGCTCTCGTCCTCGCCGAAGTCTCCCATCAAACTGGTCTGCCAACCTCCGTACTCAGCGGCATACTCGGCATCGTTCCCGGCGACTACGTCAACCCCACCGGCACCGCACAGATCCCGCTCATCCTCGCCGGAACTCAGAAAGGACCCATCACCGACTCCGGCGTTCTCTCCGCCGCCGAAGTCGTTACCGTCCAGGCCCAGGTCGCAGCCTTCAATCAAGTCATCGCCCAGCAGGCTCTGGCAGCCAACGCCACGCTTGTCGATATCAACGCCCTCTTCAAGCAGGTCACTACTTCCGGTTTAACGATCAACGGATACACCGGCACCACCAGCTTCCTCGGCGGATTCTTCGCGCTCGACGGCATCCACCCCACCAACACAGGCTATGCCGTCATCGCCAACAAGTTCATCGACACCATGAACACCGCCTTCAGCAGCAAAATCCCCGATGTTGCGCTTGGCACCGTCGCAGCAGCCGATCCCCTCTGGCCGCCAAATCTGGTCCCACACGCCACCTCCGCGCACGCAATCCCAACCAACGCAGGAAAGGCAATCGACGATCTCATGCTGCCGAAGAAACAGCCTCAGTAGCCCGCAGCATCGCCTGGGTAAGGATCTGCAAAGCGGGTGAAGTCGGCAAGGTAGTTCAGATGAACAACGCCAGTCGGCCCGTTTCTCTGCTTCGCGATAATGATCTCGGCCTTCCCCTTCAGGTCTTCGTTCTCGCGGTCGTAGTACTCCTCGCGATGGATGAAGCACACCACGTCTGCGTCCTGCTCGATCGAACCCGACTCCCGGAGATCGCTCAGCAGCGGCTTCTTATCGCCGCCACGCTGTTCACTCGCACGCGACAGTTGCGACAGCGCCACCACCGGCACCCTCATCTCCTTGGCCAACGCCTTCAACCCGCGCGAGATCGCGGAGACCTCCTGCGTCCGGTTCTCAAACCCCCTTGCATTCGAGTTTGATCCTGTCATCAACTGCAGATAGTCGATCACGATCAGATCGAGCTGCCCCTGCTGCTGCTTCAACCGTCGCGCCTTGGCCCGCATCTCCGCCAGCGTAATCCCCGGCGTGTCGTCGATAAATATCTTTGACTCCATCAGCTTTTCAAGCCCCTGAATCAGCTTCACGCGATCATCGCGCATCAACATGCCCGTCTGAATTGCCTTCGAGTTCACCAGCGCCTGCGAAGCCAGCATTCTGCGCAGCAGGCTTGCCTTGCTCATTTCGAGCGAAAACACCGCGACCACCTTGCCCCCGCGCACCCCTGCATTCTCCGCAATATTGATCGCCCAGGCCGTCTTTCCCATCGAAGGCCGTGCTGCAATAATAATCAGCTCCGACTCCTGCAACCCGCTCGTCATGCGGTCGAACTCGATATAGTGCGTCGCCAGCCCGGTAACCTCGCGCCCCTGCTCATACAGCGCATCGATCGAGCCGAACGAGTCCTTCACAATCGCCGAAATGTCGGAGAAGCCCCCCGTCACCGCGTGCTCGGAGATCTCCGTCAGACGGCCCGTCACCTGGTTCAGCACATCGAGCGCCTCGCGGCTCTGATCCGACGCCTCGATCATCCCCATATCGCACACGCTCAAAAGCTGCCGCATCAGGCTCTTGTCCCGAACGATGCGAACATAGCTCTCGATACTCAGTTTGCGCGGCAGGCCCTCGCTCAACGACGCCAGATACGGCAGCCCACCCACCGAATCCAGCTCCTTCTTCTTGCTCAGATAGTCGGTGACCGTAACGATGTCGACCCCATGGCCGACCTCAACCAGTTGCAGCATCGCGGCATAGATCTTGCGATGCGAGTCCAGCGCAAAATCATCTGTCTTCAGCAACATCGTCGCATCGATAATCGCGACCGGCTCCACCAGCATCGCACCGAGAATCGTCATCTCGGCATGCACGGAGGTGGGCCGTTCCTGGTCGCCGACGATTTGGGGATAGGTTGCCATGACCTTCTACGTTAGCGAAATCTGCCCTGCGGATTGCACGATCTTTCTGTGGATTATCGGCAAAGGAACCATTGTCAGTCTACCCCGCTACAACATGCACCCACACAACCCTCACTCGTTATAGGCTAAGGCAAGCCGAAGCAATCAAGTCAGTCAGGGAGTGATGATGGGCGCCGAAAAAATATTGAGCATTCCGCCAGTAGCGCAGCGCGATAAAGCCTCCTTTGAAGTCCTTCGCGTCTGGATCGCCGAACACGGCCAGCATGTCAGCATTCGCAGCGGCGCGTGGGAGGACCCCTTCGCCTGGGGCATCGTCCTCGCCGACCTCGCCCGCCACATCGCCCACGCCCACGAGCTGCAGAACCAGAGCGCCGACACCGACGCCTTCCTCCACCGCCTCCTCGAAGGCTTCCAGGCCGAGATCGACAACCCCACCGACGAGCCGGAGGGCGAAGTCACCCAGTAATAGACGAGCCGGAAGGCGAAGCCATCAGTAGTAGAGAGCCTTCGCAGCGCCCTACTTGTGCTTGTAATCCCGAAACAGCTCAGGAAACTGTTCCTTCAGCGCCGCAACCTTCGGCACATCGCAGATCTGGATATACGGATTGTTCGGGTTCTTCTCCGCATAGTCCTGGTGATAGTCCTCCGCGTCATAGAACCCCTTCAGCGGCACCACCTGCGTCACAATTGGCTTTGAAAACACATGCGCCGCATCAAGCTGCGCGATGTACGCCTGAGCAATCTTCTGCTGCTCTGGACTGGTATAGAAGATCACTGAACGATACGAGGTCCCCACATCCGGACCCTGCCGGTTCAGCTCCGTCGGATCGTGCACCACTGAGAAAAAGATCCGCAGCAGCGTCCCATAAGTAATCCGAGTCGGATCGAACACCACCTTCACCGACTCCGCATGTCCTGTAGTCTCCGTCGTAACCTGATCGTACGTCGCCGTCGAAGCCGAACCACCGGAATAACCCGCCGTAGTCGCAGTCACGCCCTTGATCCGCTCATAGGTCGTCTGCACACCCCAGAAACATCCCCCTGCAAACACCGCCGTCTCATGCTTCGCCCCCGTATTCGGTTCGTCCATCGCCGGAGCCGGAATCGGCTGCTTCCGTGTCGTCTCCGCTCCCATCACTGTTCCGACCATCGTCCTCCAACTGCCTGTAATCAGCATCGCCGCCACAACAACAACCCCCAACCCGATCCAACCTGCCCTGGCTCCAGCCCTCATCGCATCTCTCCATCCTGCTGCGTTTATTCGACGCTGCAACATCACCAACAGTTACAAGTTAAGCGGCCGCTCTAAGCAACTCGCTCTCGGCCCTGAATCTCGATATAAACATGGATCAAGCTCACCGCCGCCGGCGTAACCCCCGCAATTCGACTCGCCTGTCCCAGCGTGAGCGGCCGTACCCGTGTCAGCGTCTGCTTCATCTCCGTCGACAATCCACTCACCGCCAGGTAGTCAAACCAGACTGGAATCGCCTTCTTCTCCGCCTTCCGCATCTTCTCCATCGACCGCCGCTGCTGGTCCAGATAACCGGAGTATTTAATCTCCGTCTCCACCGTCTTCATCTCGTTGCGAACCCAAGCCGGCAACCGCGCCACAGAAGCAGACGCCTCATCAGAACCCCGTGACGAATCAAAACCAGGTGCCCCATCAGAATCCTGTACCTCATCAGAACCGGGTGCCCCATATCTCGATTTTGAGATGTGGGCATCGTGCGCAGCACGACCGCCTTCCATCGCGTCCAGCAAAACAGCATCCATAGCCGCAACCCAAACGGTCAGCGCTACACCAGCACCAATCAGACGCTCCCGCAACACCGGAGCAATCTCCTCCACCGAAACCTCCGGCCTCTTCAAAAGTTGCGCAAACGTCTGCCCGCTCACACCGGCAGCATCGCCGTCGAGCCTTTCCATCAACGAGACCGGCAACTCCCCCGCCCGCACCCGCACCGTCTGCAGCAGCCTCTCAAAAGCCGCGCCACGAGCCTGCTTCGCTTCATACTCCGCCCAGGCTTCATCATCGATCAGCCCCAGCCGCCGTCCATGCGGGGTCAGCCGCCGGTCCGCATTATCGATTCGCAGATGCAACCGAAACTCTGCCCGCGATGTAAACATCCGGTAAGGCTCGTTCGTTCCCTTGCTGATCAGGTCGTCAATCAGAATCCCCGTATACGCCTCCGTGCGATCGAGCGTAAACGGCTCCTCGCCCCGCACCGCCAGCGCTGCATTGATCCCCGCCATCAATCCCTGGCAAGCCGCCTCTTCATACCCACTCGTCCCATTAATCTGCCCCGCCAGATACAGCCCCGCAAACAACTTCACCCTCAGCGTACGGTCAAGCTCCGTCGGATCGATCGCGTCATACTCAATCGCATATCCCGGCCGCAGCATCTCCGCATTCTCGAGCCCCGGAATCGAGTGCACCATCGCTGCCTGAATCTCCATCGGCAGGCTCGTACTCATGCCGTTGATGTAGACCTCGTGGGTATTCAATCCCTCAGGCTCAAGAAAAAACTGGTGCCGCGTCTTCTCCGGAAACCGCACAATCTTGTCTTCAATCGACGGGCAATACCGCGGCCCAATCGCCTCGATCTGTCCCGTATACATCGGCGAACGATGCACATTCTCGCGAATCAGGCGCAGCGTCTCCTCAGTCGTATGCGCAATGTGACACATGATCTGCCGCAGCGGAGGAACCCACGAGCCAGCCAAAAAACCGGGTGCCCCATATCTCGATTCTGAGATGTGGGCATCGTGCGGAACACGACCGTTCTCTACAGAACCGCCACCAATCGTCCTCGAACGAAAACTGAACGGAGTCGGATCCGCATCCCCCGGCTGCTCCTGAAACCTGCTCCAGTCAATCGTCCGCCCATCCAGCCGCGGTGGCGTTCCCGTCTTCAACCTGCACTCGCGCAGCCCCAGCCGCTTCAAAGCCTCACCCAGCAAAACGCTCGCCGGCTCTCCACTCCGTCCCGCCGTGTACTGCTGCTCCCCGCAATGGATCAGCCCATTCAAAAATGTCCCCGTAGTCACAATCGTCGCGACTGCATGGATCGTCCGCCCATCCCGCAGCCGAACCCCGCGGACCACAGAACCGGGTGCAGCACCATCCTCCACGATCAGATCCACCACCTCGGCCTGTTTGATAAAAAGATTCTTCTGCCCCTCCAGCACCTCGCGCATCTTCACCCGATACAGCGCCTTATCGCACTGTGCCCGAGGCGACCACACCGCCGGCCCCCGCGAAGTATTCAGCAGCCGAAACTGAATCCCGGTAGCATCCGCCACCTCGCCCATCACGCCGCCCAGAGCATCCACCTCACGCACCAGATGCCCCTTCGCAATCCCGCCAATCGCCGGGTTGCAGCTCATCTGCGCAATCAGATCCAGATTCAGCGTAAAGATTGCGGTCCGCAACCCCATCCGTGCCGCCGCCATCGCCGCCTCGCACCCGGCGTGCCCAGCGCCCACAACAACAACATCGAACTGTTCCGTAAAGCTCACACCCTCTATTTTAGGCTCTCTCGCATATCTGCTTTACAACGCAAGCCTTTCCGAACAACAATCACCCATGCGCCTCCATCACCTCTTCGCTGTCTCCGCGCTCCTTTGCGCCTCGCTACATCTTCCTGCCCAGCAGCTTCCCGCAGCCATCACCACCGATCCTGCACCCGACCGAGCCTATCCCGCCGCGATCGAGACCTTCCAGATTTCCAGCCACGGCGCCAAGCTCAACGCCCTCGCCTACATCGCCGAGGGAGCGGGGCCGCATCCGGTCGTCCTTCTGCTGCACGGATTTCCCGGCAACGAAAAAAATCTCGACCTCGCCCAGGCTATTCGCCGCGACGGCTGGAACGTCGTCTACTTCGACTATCGCGGCTCCTGGGGTTCGCCCGGCGACTTCTCCTTTACCCACTCCATCGAAGACACGCAGGCAGCCATCGCCTACATGCGCGACACCGCCAACGCAAAGAAGCTCCGCTCCAATCCCAAAGATATCGTCCTCATCGGCCACAGCATGGGCGGCTTCATCGCACGCTACGTCGGCGCGCAGGACCCCGCGATCAAAGCCGTCGGCCTGATCTCCGCCGCAGACATGGGCGTCGACAAAGCCAACGCCACCCAACCTGGCCAGCAGAAAGAAGCCATCGCCCGTCTCGCCACCAGCCTTGCTACAAACGGATTGGCCCCACTCGCCGGTTGCACTCCGGAGAGTCTCGCCAAAGAGATCTTCGCCAACGCAGCCGCCTGGAACACCATCAATCTCGCGCCAAAGCTCGCCAACCGCCCCATGCTCGTCATCACCTCCGACGATGGCCTCGCACCCTCCAACGATGCCTTCGTCGCCGCGCTACGCAAAGCCGGTTCCACCGACCTCACCACCGTCCACCTCACCACCGACCACTCCTACTCCGACCAGCGCATCGCACTCGAAACCGCCGTCCTCGAAGCCCTCGAATACCTGCAGCACCACCCCGCCGCCCCCAAACCATAGACTCATTTCAAGAGCGCCATACCATCTGAGATTTGTCATCCTGAACGGATGAGGAATATTTTAGAAACTTATGATTTTACGTGAGATAAATGCCATCATTTTAGCCGTGTAGGAACTGTGCAGGCTTTTTGTGCGGAATCTCTGTGAAACCGCCGGAAGAGGGCCGGGAGAAACCCGCAGGGTGTCTCCCGCGCCGTTGAAAATGGCAGACGGGAGCATCAGCTTCCCGTCTGTCTGGGTTTCATGTGTCGCCCGATTGTTAAATGATCGTTGGCATGATTTTCATGCAGCAACTTCGGTAAGTTCCTCGTTGGTTACCTTGTCCGCGATGAGCGGCTCCAATGCTGCAAGGATGACGCTGGCCATCTGCTGGATGACTTCCAAGCTCTCGGCTAACAGCGAAGCATTGCCGTGATAAAGCTGAATATACGAGGCGCTGGCATCATTGTTGACCAAACCAACGGCCTTACCGACAACAAAGGCCACGGCCTCGGCTTCTGTCTCGCGCACTGTCTTGGTGGTGGCCGTGCGGCGTTCGCTGCGGTGCAACAATTCGTGTCCCGCCTCATGGACAAGAGTGCTGAAAGTTTCGGCCTTCGACTGTCCGGGTAGCAATACGATGCGTCCTCCATAGCTCATGCCGAGCGCTGGCGCGATGTTGTCGTTGTAGCTCACGGCAATTCCCTTGTCGTTGAGGAACGCGGTCAACCTCTCGATGTTTTCGCCTGGGTCGCCGGTGACTTCGTTTAGTGCGGGCATGTCTATGCCGTCGGTCTGCGAAACATCGAAGACGTAGGCATTTCTGAATCCCAAAAGAACCCGTTCATTCTGTTTGGTGATGTCCTTCTGGGCGTCGGCGTCCTTCTTGCGGCGAACGCCGACAATCGGGGCA
>JBDTEQ010000059.1:0-7665 GCA_039922475.1 Edaphobacter sp. | reverse complement strand
GGATCGCTGGTGGGTGGCGGGCTGGTTTCGATTGCGGTATAGAGGATTCGCGCTGCAGAGTTTGGCAGCGCAGTGAGAGTTTTAGGAATAACGGGAATTGGGGAGCGGGAACGATATGAGCATTAATGGAAATGGTGTCGGAGTCGTTGTAACGGAGTCGTCGAAGCCTTTGCCGCAGGGTGTGCACCTGCCGATCTACATGGACAATCATGCGACGACGCCGCTGGATCCGCGTGTGCTCGAAGCGATGATGCCGTACTTCACGTCGACGTTTGGAAATGCCGCGAGCCGCAACCACTCGTTTGGGTGGGAGGCGGAGAAGGCTGTGGAGATTGCGCGTGAGCAGATAGCGAAGCTGATTGGCGCGACGACCAAGGAGATCATCTTTACTTCGGGCGCGACGGAGTCGAACAACCTTGCTCTCAAGGGTATTGCGGAGATGTATCGCGAGCGCGGGAACCACATCATCACGCAGGTGACTGAGCACAAAGCAATCCTGGATACGTGCAAGAAGCTGGAGAAGCAGGGATACCGCGTGACGTATCTGCCGGTGCAGGCCGATGGGTTGATCGATATCGAAGACCTGAGACGCGCGATGGACGACAAGACGATTCTGGTGTCGATCATGTACGCGAATAACGAGATTGGCGTAGTGCAGCCGATCGCGGAGATTGGGAAGCTGTGCCATGAGAAGGGCGTCTTGTTCCACACCGATGCAGTGCAGGCCGTGGGGAAGATTCCTGTCGATGTGCAGAAGGACAATATCGATGTGCTCTCGCTGAGCGGGCACAAGATCTATGGTCCGAAGGGTGTGGGTGCGTTATATGTGCGACGTAGAAACCCGCGGGTGCAGATTTCGGAGCAGATCAACGGCGGCGGACATGAGCGCGGAATGCGTTCGGGCACGTTGAATGTTCCTGGGATTGTTGGATTGGGTAAGGCGTGCGAGCTTTGCCAGCAGGAGATGGAAACCGAGGCGAAGCGTGAGAAGGAGCTGCGCGACTACCTGAAGAACAAGCTGGAGTCGGCGCTCGATTATGTTCATTTGAACGGCAATATGGAGCACCATCTGCCGGGCAATCTGAATATGAGTTTTGTGTATGTGGAGGGCGAGAGCCTGTTGATGGGAATCAACGACATTGCGGTGTCGTCGGGTTCGGCTTGCACTTCGGCTACGCTTGAGCCCAGCTATGTGCTGAAGGCTCTGGGGCTAGGTGACGACGTGGCGCATAGTTCGATTCGGTTCGGGCTGGGACGCTTCAACAACAAGGCTGAAGTGGACTATGTAGCAGACAAGATCATCGATGTGGTGAAGAAGTTGCGTGAGCTAAGCCCGCTGTACGAGATGGTAAAGGAAGGCATCGATCTCTCGAAGATTGAGTGGGCGGCGCACTAACTTGAGCGTTATCTGCATTCGGCCGCGATGAGGGTTGTGACGAGTTCACCATCCTAAATTTCAACTTTTGGCGCAGCAAATTGCGTCGGAGTAACATCTAAAGGTAGAGACGAGGAACACACCATGGCATACAGCGAAAAGGTAATTGATCACTACAACAATCCCCGGAACGTCGGCCAGATGGATAAGGCTTCGACGGAGGTTGGTACTGGATTGGTTGGGGCACCGGAGTGCGGCGACGTGATGCGTCTGCAGATTCGCGTGAATCCGGAGACGAACGTAATCGAAGATGCCAAGTTCAAGACCTTCGGTTGCGGTTCGGCGATTGCTTCCTCTTCGCTTGCAACAGAGTGGGTGAAGGGCAAGACGATCGATGAGGCGCTCACGATCACCAATACGGACATTGTGAAGGAACTGGCGCTTCCTCCGGTGAAGATTCACTGCTCGGTGCTGGCAGAAGATGCGATTCGGGCGGCGATCGGCGACTGGAAGAAGAAGAATAATGTTGCCGAGAGTTCGGCAGTTGCTGCCGCTGCTCACTAAACGAGCGGGTAGCGCAGGGATAACGGTAGCGGTGCGTCTTCTGAGTCGCGTTGCTACCGTGTTCTATTAGCGGCAAGGATAAAGATATGGCGATGGTGACCCTACAAACCGCGGCGGAGATGGAAGCAGCGCGGACTGCAGCTGCGTCGGGCGAGAAGAAGGATCCGCTCGCGGGGATGAATGTGCTGACAGCGCAGGGGCAGGAACCTGGGCAGAAGGGCATTCAGATTACTGAGAAGGCGCTGAAGCGAGTTCGCACTGCGATGGCGAAGGAAGGGGTCTCGCCGGAGCAGGGTGGTTTGCGAGTTGGGATTCAGGGTGGCGGATGCTCGGGGTTGAGCTATAACATCCGGTTCGATACGCAGCCTCGCGAGCGTGATCGGGTTTATTCGTTTGGTGAGGGTCTAGCGACTGCCGGCGACCCTACGAATGGGAAGGCGATTCGCATCTTTGTCGATCCGAAGAGCTTTATCTATCTGCGTGGCATGGTGCTGGACTTTGAAGAGACGCTAATGCGGCAGGGGTTCAACTTTATCAATCCGAACTCGACGAAGAGTTGCGGGTGCGGGTCGAGCTTCACGGCTTAGTTTCTGCATCTTTGAATGATTTAACGGAACGCAATGAAGATCCTCGTGTCGCTTGCTTTGGTTGCATCTTCTCTTTCGTTGATTGCGCATGCGGCTTCGCCGATTGATTGTGCGAAGGCTGCGAATCCTACTGAAAAAACTATTTGCAGCACACCGTTGTTGTTGCAGACTGATGCGCGGATGACTGCGTATTTTGAGATTGCGACCCAGCTTGTTGGGATGGGTGTGCGGGGCGATCTCTACGATTCGCAGCAGGCTTTTCCGGCGGTGCGCAACAAATGCGGCATGGATAAAGCGTGCATTCTGGCTGCTTATAAGAAGCAGACGGCCCCACTGGAGGCAGTGATTGCGAATGTGAAGACGCATGGGCCGTTCTGATCGCGCCTAGAATAAGAGCAATGGATTATTTTGAGTTTTTCGAGCTTCCACGCAAATTGACGCTGGATGTGGTGGCGTTGGAGAAGCAGTTTTACACGATGAGCCGACGGCTGCACCCGGATCGGTTTGCGTCGAAGCCGGTGGCGGAGCAGGAGGCGGCGCTGGCGCAGTCGTCGCTGCTGAATGATGCGTATCGGACGCTGAAGGACCCCATACTACGGACGCAGTATCTGCTGAAGCTTGAGGGCGTGGAGCTGGAGGAGCAGTCGAAGGCGGCTACGGAGGCGGCGCGCGCGTCGGGGGTGGAGAAGAAGCAGGTGGTTCCTCCAGAGTTGCTGGAGGAGGTGTTTGAACTGAATATGCAGTTGCAGGAGATGCGCGCCGCGAACAAGATGGGTGAGGATGAGCCTGAGTTGCGACGCGATCTGATGACGGCGAAGGATGCTTTCGACGCGAAGATGGTGGAGACTCAGGCGGAGTTGGAAGGGCTTTGGGCAGCGTGGGATCTAGGTGTTGATTTGGAAGATGAGGCGCAGAAGGCTAGAGCGAAGGAGGCGATGGTGACGTTGCTGAATAAGCGGAGTTATCTGCGGAACCTGGTGCGGGATGTCAATGAGGCTTTGGAGCTGTAATTTTTGAAGGCTACGCGTTTGCGGTGAGGCGTTCGAGGTGCTGCAGGTGGTTGATGTCGTGACCGGCCATGGTTTCGACGATGGTCCAGAAGGGCATGGTGCCGCGTTCGGGGTGGGTGGTGGGGCGGTGTCGGTCGTCCTGGGAGACGGTGGTGAGGAAGAGCAGGTTCCAGTTGCGGGCGGCGTCGAAGAGGGCTAGTGCGGGTTCGAGGTGGTAGGCGCCGTAGCGTTTGGACCAGGCGTCCTGGTCAAAGGGCTGGATGATGGCGTGGGGCTGGTCGAGCGATGGGGCGAGGGTCTGGCGGAGACGGAAGGAGAAGACGATCTCGCAGTCGGCGAGGTGGGATGCGATCTGGCAGATGCTCCACTTGCCGGGGGCTGGCGGGGTATTGATCCGGGCTCCGGTGAGGTTGGCGGTGAGGGAGCGGAGGCGATTGGCGGTAGAGGCGAGGACAGGGACGGGGTCCTGGCCGTTAAGGTAGCTGGCGTACGGGTTTAGCTCCATTGGGAGAAAATATCACGGCGCGTAGAGGCCTGCCAGAGGTTTGATTCGGGCCGACTACTGGGGCGGGGTCGCCTCCCATGGGTCGTAGGTGCCGATGCTCCAGAGGTGGCCTTCGAGGTCTCGGCAGGTGAAGCCGCGGCCACCGTAGTCCATGTCGCGGATGTCGAGGACCATGTCGGCTCCCGCGGTTTTGGCGGTGGCGTGGACGGCGTCGGCGTCGCTGACGACGAGGTAGATGCCTTTGGTTTCGCGGAGACCGATCTCATCGGGCTGGACCATGAGTTTGCTGTGTTCGCTGCCGTTTTCGACCGAACCCAGCATGATCATGCCGTTGCCGAAGGTGAGTTGGGCGTGCATGACGGTTTTGTTGTCGGGGCCGAGGTAGACGGCTTGCTTCTCGAATCCGAAGGCGCGGATGAGCCAGTCGATGGCGGCGAGCGCGTTGCGGTAGCGGAGGCTGGGGACGATGGTGGAGCGGCAGGCTTTGGCTTGGTTGCTCATGGTGGTAAGAGTGTCACTCGGGTTGGATGGGTGTCTTGGGAGAAACGGCGGCAGGTTTCCTGCTTCCTGCTGGGGGGTACCCCCCCATTGCCAGGGCGTAAGTTGCTTGTATTCATGAGGTTAGGGGATGAGATTGTCTGTAAAAATGTCATAACAAAGGGGTTATCGCTAAATATGTCCAAACAAACAAGTTAGCCCCGGAGGGTGGTTGATTTCCCCTGGGGCTTGCTTGTTTCTTGATCTCTATATCTAGTATAGCAGTTTGAGTGGAACTAATACGCCAACTCTATCTTGTTTAGTTTGTGCGAGTTAGGTGGTTTTGGGGCTTGACATGCGATTTTTGGGCTGAAAACGCGAAAAATAAATACAATAGCAAAAACAACGGCAATAGATCAGTCCCCCTCGACCTTGCTCGGGGCTTCGGGCTGCGCTCCGGCCTTCGGCAGAGAGGAACCCATTCATCGCGCAAAAGCGCGCGATGAATGGGGCACCCAGCAATTATTTTAGGGAAGCTGAGATCGACGCAATAAGATTTCTAGCCTTAACTGTCGTAGCTTCTGGTAGGTCATTGACCGTCTTCATTTGACTAAGCCGCCGACGAATGAGTTTTGCTACCCGCCCTTTGTTGTACGGAATTTCTGCCGCTTCAAAGCAACGCTCAACCTTTTTGCACAGTTGATCCTTGCCCTTCAAGTTGAGCTTTATTCCGTTCGCCGATATTTCTTTCTTGTATGCTTCCTTCACTGAATCCAAATAGAAATCGTCGGGGAACATATCTTCGATAGAAAATTCTGTCTGAGCAGACTGAACTGATGAAGCCAGGTCCAGTAGTTTCATTTTGGAAGTGTTGTATAGGGCTAGCCACGATTTGATCAGCCTGTCCTTCTCAAAAGCTCCAGCCCTATCGGTATCAAAAAGTACGGCCACTTCCAGCTTTTGTCCGATCATTAGGGTGGCAATATAGGTTGCCTCGGATGCACCCCCGGCCGCAGTTATAAAAATATCTTCATCCAAACCATCTTCACCTGAACGAATCAAGATGTTTGAGAGCTCGCTTACAATCCAAAAATCATCTACACCCTCCACGACGAGGTTTCTGGCGGCTAGAAGGTAGCTGGAACTTCCACTCATTCCTAATGCCGCTTGAACGGTTAATCTCCCCTCCGGTTGAGAGCCGATTAAGTCTTCGGTAACTACGGTGCCCGATGGGCTTTCGCTGACAACTCGTATTCGATCAGGATGACGAAGGTCTATCATGAACGGCAAATGAGTCGAATAAAGAAGTGTGTTCTTTTCGGCAAAAAATTCTAGTCGTTCTAGTAAGTCGCGTTGTGCATCTGGGTGTAGGTGAAGACCCGGCTCATCAAGTAAGATCACACAATTTTCGAATTCTCCCTTGCTCTCGTACATGAAGAGCAAATCGAAAGAGAAAAACCACTGAAATCCTTTTGAACGCTCTTCGAGCTTAATCAAGCTCGGATCAAGGGTATCCTTAACAAAGGTGATGAATCTCTGACCGTCGGCCCTAAATTCGACTTCATATTTCTTCTGCTTCCATCGCCCTTCAATTTCTGTTGTTAGCTTCGCAGAGGCATCGTCCAAATCAAATTGGCGTTGCTCCGCATCTTCGGCGCTCGTAAGATTTGCTTTCTCCATTTCGGACTCGAGGTCTAGGCCAGAGAGCTCCAGAATTGTAAGAAGACTTCGATCTTCTGAAGTAGGTCTCTTCTCCTTTATCCGCTTTGACACTTCATCTAAACGAGCTGTACCTGAAAACGCGCGATAGTCATCCATGTAAATGAAGGTGGGAATTCTAGCAGTGACGTAATCTATCGCATCTTGGTAGGGTGTTTGAATCTTATCGATCGCTTCCAAAATAGCTTCTGCTTCCGCGGAGAGAGCAGCTATATAGGCCTGTTCTTGCGATAGTGCGGCGGCTACCGTAGAGAAGGCTTTCCCAAGTTCTTCTTCTTTTTCGGGCAATAAAGCCCGAAATCTTTCTACGTCACCATCCTTCGCAAGTATCTCCTCGAATTCGGACTCGATCTCCAGCGCTAGAGCCTGGAAATCTTGAGAAATTTGTGCACCAAATTTGGGCCAAGCGAAGAAATCCTCTGCGGCGACTCGCTCGCGAACGTTCTTGTTCGAAACATTTGTGGAAAACAAATTCGGAGGAAAGCCGATTCCCAGATCGCCGGCGTAAGTTCGCCAAACCTCCAACGAGGTTAGAGGAAATTCACTTCCCAAAAAGCCCGAGAGACCAGAACACTCTTCCGCATTTAGATCAAATTTGGCCCGACAAACTATGTGATTTGCATCACGTTTTGCTCGTTGCGAGCGCGGCCATTCAGTCGATATGGAATACGGTTCGGATCTAAAAGGATTGAGCTTATGCAAGGCCTTCAAGAGTGAAGTCTTACCAGCTTCATTCTTACCGACGAAGGTTGTTAGAGAGGAAACTTGAATCCATTGGGAATCAACTACGCTCTTGTACATCTCAACACGGAACGCCGAAAGGTTCATTTTAGTAGTTTCACCTGTTAGGTATCACTAAATAATACTCTTAGAAGCAGATGAAGGGCAGTACTCTACATCTCACCAAATACTAACTTGTGTGCCCAGATATTTCGATTTTTGAGATGTGGCCGTTCGAGCGAAGCTCGAACCTTATTGCGTCCTCGTTACGTTGTGATTAGCGGATTGAATTGCACTGGTGTAGGCTGCTGGAATTATGGCTGAGATTGTGGTGCGGGAGGCGGTTGGGGCTGGGGATGTGGCGGCGGTGCGAACGCTGTTGCGGGGTTATGGCGATCATCTGGCTGACAATCCTAGGGGAGCCGCGAACATCTGCATTGAAGGATATGCGCAGGAGTTGGAGGGGCTTCCGAGGCCTTATTTTGCGCTGCTGCTGGCAGAGGTGGATGGAGCGGCGGCGGGTTGTGTTGCTTTGCGATGGGTTGCGAGGGACGAGTCTGGGTGCGAGATGAAGCGGCTTTGGGTGGATGGAGCGTTTCGGGGATTGGGGCTGGGGCGGCGGTTGGTGGAGGAGGCCGTTGCGCGGGCGAAGAGGATGGGATTGAAGACGATGTATCTGGATACGGTTCCGGCGGCTATGCCTGAGGC
>JBDTEQ010000058.1:0-25555 GCA_039922475.1 Edaphobacter sp. | reverse complement strand
ACCCCCGGCCACGAAGCCTTCACCCGCATGCGTGCCCGCGGAGCCAAAGTCACCGATATCGTTGTCATCGTCGTCGCAGCAGACGACGGCGTCATGCCCCAGACCCTCGAAGCCATCGACCACGCCCGCGCCGCCAATGTGCCGATCATCGTCGCGGTCAACAAGATCGACAAGCCCGAAGCCAATCCGTCGAAGGTCATCCAGCAACTCACCACCCGCGGCCTGCAACCAGCCAACCAGGGTGGCGACACCGAGTTCGTCGAAGTCTCCGCGAAGAAGCACATCAATCTCGACAAACTCGAAGAGATGATCTGCCTCGTCGCCGACGTCAACGAGCAGAAAGCCCAGCCCGACCGTCCTGCCGTCGGCACCGTCATCGAAGCCAAGCTCGATCGTGGCCGCGGCGCAGTCGCATCGATCCTCGTACAGAACGGAACCCTCCGCACCGGCGACAGCTATATCGTCGGCAATACCTTCGGCAAGATTCGCGCCATGTTCGATGATCGCGGCCGTCCCATCACCGAAGCCGGCCCCTCCACCCCGGTCGAGATCCTCGGCCTCGAAGGCATGCCCGATGCTGGCGACACCTTCCTTGTCATGGCTGACCGCGACAAGGCCAAGGGCATCGCGCAGTACCGCAAGATGAAGGAGCGCGAAGCCCAGCTCGCCAAGAGCTCCCGCGTCTCGCTCGAAGGCCTCGCCGAGCAGATCAAGCAGGCCGGCATGAAGGACCTCAACCTCATCCTCAAGGGCGACGTGCAGGGCTCGGTCGAAGTCCTCGCCGACTCGCTCCAGCGCATGTCCACCGAGAAGGTACGCGTCCGCGTCCTCCACTCCGGTGTCGGCGCTATCACCGAGTCCGACATCCTCCTCGCCTCCGCCTCCAACGCCGTCGTCATCGGCTTCAACGTTCGTCCCGACCGCAAGGCCGCCGAGATTGCCGATCGCGAGAGCGTGGAGATCCGTCTGCACTCGATCATCTACGAGCTGCAGGACGAGATCACCAAGGCCATGTACGGTCTCCTCGAACCTGTCTACAAGGAGAACTACGCAGGCCGCGCCGAGATCCTCCAGGTCTTCAAGATCACCAAGGTCGGTCAGATCGCCGGCTCCCGTGTCACCGATGGCATCATCAAACGCGGAGCGCAGGCCAGGCTCCTCCGCGAGGGCGCCGAGGTCTGGAAGGGCAAGATCGCCTCTCTCAAACGGGTCAAGGAAGACGTCGCTGAGGTACGCGAAGGCGTAGAGTGCGGTATCGACCTCGGCAACTTCAAGGACATTCGCGTCGGCGACGTCATCGAATCCTTCACCACGGAGACATTGGCCGCAGAGCTCGGACAGAACTCCGCCGCAGCAAGAAAAGCGGAGAAAGCCGAGAAGGAACGCGAAGCAGCAGCAGCAGCTGCAGCAGCCATCGCCGAAAACTCGGTCAACGCATAACCAGCATCGATCCACAAGAAAGAGGCCGGGAGCAATCCCGGTCTCTTTCTTTCCCATCATCTCCGTCTTGTATTCTGGTGCGAGACCATGGCCCACCCGCTCAAGCGCCTCGCCGACGATGTTCTCGACTCCTGGAGCGCAATGCCGAAGTCCCAGGCCCTGCGCTGGTACGGCTCCGTCGTCCAACACGCCCCCACCATCCTGCGCGAGCGCAAACTTTACTCCGCCGATCGCAACATGCGCGGCATCTTACAATTCAACCTCCTCGGCTCCAGTCTCAACGTAGATGTCGACGCGATCAACACCACGGGAGGCAACGGCTACGCCTTCCTTCGCGAGTTCTTCGTCCGCCGCATCTACTTCCGCGAGTTCAACCATCTCCGCTTCGACACCTGCCTCGATCTCGGCTGCAACACTGGCGTCGTCACCAGCCTGCTGAAGCAGTTGGCCGGTCCCAACGGCAGAGTCGTCGGCGTCGATCCCCTCACCTACCCCGATAACTCCTACCGCGTCAAAGTCGTCGCCACCCTAGGAATCACGCTCCATCAAGGAGTCCTCTGTGGTGAATCCGTCCGTCACGATCCCGCCGCCCTCCACGCCATGTGCGACCCCTTCGGCTTCGACACCAGCCTCGCCATCACCGTCGATGAGTTGATGAAGAGCTACGGCCTCCACCACATCGACTTTCTCAAGATGGACATCGAGGGCGCCGAGTTCGACATCTTTCGCGACTCCGCAAAGTGGCTCGACAACGTTGACAACCTGGCAATGGAGGTTCATCACGCCGTCGGCAACCCAGCCGAGATCATCGATCGCCTCCAGCAAAAAGGCTTCCGCGTAAAGTGGCTCGACGACGCAGGCTATCCCACGGATCAGCGCAACGCCGGCTACCTCTACGCCTCAAAGATCGGCTCACTCAAAGACTAGGCAGTATCAACATTAGTTGAGTTTTAAGTTGTTGATTTCTATAAAAAGTTTCATCTTGAGCGCAAACCCTCGCAGCTTTATCGCGAGAGGCGGAGTCGAAGGACCTGCGGTTTGCTCCTGGTGCCACTCTCGTGTTACCCCCATTTTCTGCAACACCCTGTCCTCTATATTTCGATACTGCCTAGATCAACCCCCACGACGCTCAACTCATCGTCACACGACACAAATTCCCAATCCTTGGAACTCTTAGCTGATTGCCGCCAACTCGGATCCGTCTTGCCTTTGTGTTTGCATCTAGGTAAGCCAAGGCTTCAGCCTTGGCCTCTCAAACCGCCGCGAAGCGGCCTACCGCTCTGCCGAAGGCCGGAGCGCAGGCGAAGCCGAAGCGACTGATCTATCGCCTTTGCTTTTGCAGTTGCATCCTTCCGCCCATTTCCACAGCCAAATCCTTGACACGCCTGATATTCTTAAATCAGCGAAACAAGCCCGGCCTCGCGCCGGGCCTTCGCATTTAAACCAGACAGACTTGACCAACAAGTCCAGACTCATGTCTTCTGGTTTGAAGACTTTGCACACTTTTCACCCAGTAGGGGGAGGGATCATGCCGAACACGATCACCGAAACAAAGACCGAGACCAAATTCGACCTCGCCGCAATCCAGGAAGCTCTCCGCGAAAATAAAGTCGACGGCTGGCTCTTCTACGACCATCACCACCGCGATCCCCTCGCCTACTCGATCCTCGGCCTCGACCCTAACGCCTTCGTCACCCGCCGCTGGTACTACTTCATCCCAGCAACCGGCGAGCCAAAAAAACTCGTCCACCGTATTGAAGCCGGCCGCCTCGACACCCTCCCCGGTACTAAATTTTCCTACTCGTCCTGGCAGGAACTGGAGTCGCAACTCCAGACCCTCCTCACCGGCGCAACAAGAATCGCCATGCAATACTCCCCACGCAACGCCATCATGTACGTCTCCATGGTCGATGCTGGCACCGTCGAACTCCTTCGCTCCTTCGGCAAAGAGCCCATCACCTCCGCCGACCTCGTCAGCCACTTCGAGGCCGTCCTCACCGACGCGCAGCTCGCCACCCACTACGTCGCACAGAAACACATCGACACCATCCTCGATGCCGCATGGAAAGAGATCGGCACTCGCGCCCGCAACGGCGGCACCGACGAGTACGCCATGGTTCAGTACTTCCAGGAGGCCATGGGCCGCGAAAATCTCTTCTGGGGACACGGCCCCAACGTCTCCGTCGGCCCCAACTCAGCCGACTCTCACTACGATCCCACCGCCGCCAGCTCCCGTCCCATCCGCAAAGGCGACTTCGTCCTCATCGACATCTGGGCCAAGCTCGCCAACGACCCCACCTCCGTCTGGTACGACATCACCTGGACCGGCGTCGTCGGCCGCGAGCCAACCGAGCGCGAGCAGCTCATCTTCACCACAGTCCGCGACGCGCGCGACGCCTCCATCAAAGCAGTGCAAGAAGCGTTCGCTGCGAACCAGCCCATCGCCGGCTGGCAGGCCGACGACGCCGGCCGGGATCTCATCCGCAAAGCCGGCTTCGGAGACGCGTTCACCCACCGCACCGGCCACAACATTGGCACCGAAATCCACGGCATCGGCGCGCACCTCGACAACCTCGAAACCCACGATGATCGCCTTCTCCTGCCCAACACCTGCTTCTCCGTCGAACCGGGCTGCTACTTCCCAGGTGAGTTCGGGGTCCGCAGCGAAGTCGATATGATCGCCCGCAAAGGCAAAGCCGAAGTCACCGGCCGCATCCAGACCGAACTCGTCCGCGCTTAGAACTGCTATCATCGAAAAAGCAATGGCCACCAACGTCTCCGCCGCAGCACGCGCTCAATCCTCATCCTTTCCCACGATGGTCCTCATCGCCGCCTGGCTCATCCCAGGCGCTGGCCATCTTATGCTGCGCAAATGGATTCGCGGCGGGCTCCTCATGGCTTCCATTCTCGCGATGTTCGTCATCGGTCTCGCGCTCAAGGGCAAGATCTACTCCCCCAACACCGGAGACCTGCTCGACATCCTCAACTTCGCCGGAGACCTCGGCAACGGCCTGCTCTACATCCTCGCCCGCATCTTCGATCTCGGCACAGCCGCCGTCCAGGTAGCCACCGCCGACTACGGAACCAAGTTCATCGTCGTAGCCGGACTGCTCAATGTAATCGCTGCTGTTGACGCCCACTCGCTGGCTACCGGGAGGAAGCGCTCGTGACCATCTCTCACTTCGGAGCCGTCCTCCTCTTTGCTCTCTTCGCCTCCATCGTCTTCGGCATTACCCAACGCTCTGAGCCTCGCATGATGGCCCGCTTCGGAGCCTTCTGCTTTATCCTCTTTGTGGGGGGCACCATCGCCGCAAGCTGGGTCATGTGGCTCATCAAGCATTAAGAAGCCCAGCGAGTCGCTTGATTTCGAAACCTACCACCCTTCCTTTCCGTCTATGAATCTGTTGATCAAAGATTCAAGTAAACGTTCTCTTGACGGTCGATACCCAATGGGCCTAGAAAGGATGTCACGGGTTTTATAGGAGCTTTGCCATGAAGCAACGATTGTCTCGTCGTATCTCTCTGAACCGAAGACATTTTATCGCTGGCGTTGCGGGAAGCGCAGCTCTTGCCGGCTTGAATCGTTCCACCGCCTTCGCTCTGGCGGCAGATTCTGACACTGCCTTGAACCTTGCCAAGGTTGCTATTCCCTCCAGCCTCACTATGCTGAGCGAGAATAAGATCAGTGCTTTAAATGACGGGTCGATCCCGGCAAGCTCTCGGGACCGAAAGACCGGTTCTTACGTGATCCGCCGGGGATTTGGAGGAGACACTCGCGCCCAGTGGGTTCAGTACGACTGGACCAAGCCAGTCGCCATCAGCAAGATCGACATTTACTGGGCAATCGATCCTCCCCGCCCGAATGGCCCTCCTGGCAGCGGCTTTGGACGAACCGCCGCGCCTGCTTCCTACCGGGTTCTCTACTGGAATGGGAGTGACTTCGTGCCAGTATCGAACGCGCAAGGTCTTGGCGTTGCGGGAGACACCTTCAACGCCACCAGCTTCGATGAGGTGAAGACCGCCAAGTTGCGTCTGGAAGTGGTTCCCGATGAAATGCACGCGGCGGGAATCATGGAGTGGAGAGTCTACAACTCCGGCCCCGCTCCCTCGCTTCCCCCGGTTGTCGATGCCGGTATTGACCGCTCGGTCGTAATTGGCGGCAAGACCTATCTCGCCGGTAAAGCGATCTGGCTCCAGGACCTGTCGGGTAATACTGCACTCTGGACCAAGGAGTCCGGTCCCGGAACAGTTGCCTTTGTGAAAGCAGTGTTGCCGGTGACTACCGCAACCTTCTCAGCGCCTGGCGACTATGTTCTCAAGCTGACCGGCTCAGGCAATGGCGAACAAGCAACTTCGACGATCAGTGTCCACGCAGAGGCGGCTCCTCCGAAGAATCGCCTCGACGTGGTCTACACCAAGAAGTACTCCATTGACAGCCCTCTCTGGAATACGCGGGCCAAGACGCTCATCGTCGACTGGATTCCTCACTGCATCGGCTACTGCGAGCGCACTGACATCGCTCCAAATCGCGGAGACGGCGGTATCGACAACTTCATCGAAGCGGGCAAGGCAAACCGCGGTGAACCGCACGGACGTCATAAAGGTTACGTCTTCTCCAATGCGTGGATTCACCAGACAGTGGAGTCCATGTGCATCGCTCTGATGGTTGATCCACAAGGCGATCAAGAGATCATTGACGCACAGGCAAAGATGCGCGACACACTGGAGCGGTGGATTCCCATCATCCTCGCTGCGCAGATGTCTGACGGCTACCTGCAGACGGCCTACATCCTCGCGGACCGCAAGCAATGGCCGGAGCGTTGGTCGCCAGATCATCGTGGCAACCACGAAGGCTACGTCTCCGGCTACTTCATTGAGTCGGCGATCAACCACTACACGCTGACCGATGGCAAAGATCTTCGTCTCTATAACGCAGCGAAGAAGCTGGCCGATTGCTGGGTTGCAAACATCGGCCCCGGCAAAAAGGAGTGGTTCGACGGGCACCAGGAGATGGAGCAGGCTCTAGTGCGCTTCGGCCGCTTTGTGAACGATCAGGAAGGCAATCATCGCGGCGATGCATATATCGTGCTCGCTAAATTCCTCCTCGATTCGCGTCGTGGCGGATCGGAGTACGACCAGAGCCACCTGCCG
This sequence comes from Edaphobacter sp., assembly GCA_039922475.1. Classification (GTDB taxonomy): domain Bacteria; phylum Acidobacteriota; class Terriglobia; order Terriglobales; family Acidobacteriaceae; genus Edaphobacter. The sequence continues at coordinate 18,964 of JBDTEQ010000058.1, read as the reverse complement.
CCGGGCCAGCAGTACGAAGCCGTGGGCCACGCGGTGCGCGCAACCTACTTCTACTCGGGCATGGCGGACATTGCTGCCGAAACGCAGGACCGTGATTATCAGAGCGCGGTCATTTCGCTGTGGGACAATATGGTGAACAGGAAGTACTATCTGACCGGTGGCATCGGCAGCGGTGAAACCTCCGAAGGCTTCGGCCCGAACTATTCGCTCCGCAACAACTCCTACTGCGAATCGTGCTCGAGCTGCGGTCTCGTCTTCTTCCAGTACAAACTCAATCTCGCCTACCACGACGCAAAGTACGCCGACCTCTACGAGCAGACAATGTACAACGCTCTGCTCGGAGGTGTTGCCCTGGACGGAAAGAGCTATTGCTACACCAATCCGCTGGTCAACACGCAACGCACGCTGTGGCATGTGTGCCCATGCTGCGTCGGCAACATCCCGCGAACGCTACTAATGATGCCGACATGGGCCTACGTGAAGGACAAGACCGGTCTCTACGTGAACCTATTCATCGGAAGCCGTATCCACGTCGGACAGGTTGCGGGCACCAACGTCGAAATGGTTCAGAAGACCGACTATCCGTGGAAGGGTGCGATCGCAATCACGGTCAATCCCGAGGAAGCAAAAACCTTCTCTGTATATGTGCGTATTCCGAACCGCAACACCAGCAAGCTTTATACGGAGACTCCAGCCCTCAGTGGAGTGAAGCATTTTGCCGTCAACGGCAAGACAGTCACACCGCACATTGAGAGAGGCTACGCTGTAGTCACTCGCCGCTGGAAGGCGGGCGACCGCATCGAGCTGGAGCTTCCCATGGAGCCTCAGCGTGTCGTCGCGGACGATCGCGTCAAAGCTGATCTGGGTACCGTTGCGCTGAAGTACGGCCCGCTCGTCTATAACGTGGAGACCGCAGACCAGCACAACATCGAACAGCAGCTAAGCGACGCGCCGCTCGCAGTGGAGTGGAAGCCAGACCTGCTCGGCGGGGTCATGGTCATCACCGGCAAATGGCAGGACGGTTCGCCAATGATGGCCGTTCCAAACTACACCCGCATGAATCGCGTAGGACCTCCCGTCGAGTATCTGGGCGATAACAACGTCAACTATGCGCCTGGAACGTCAACCGCCGCCGGGACAGCAGCGCCCACCACCGCTGCTGCAAAGGCTGCTGCGCCCCCCGGTACTGCAGCACGCTATCGTCGCGCCAGGAGAGTGGATTCCAAGGTCTGGGTTTAATTCAAATCTGACCCACAGACTCACTCAAGCAATCAATACAGCGGGGTTCGGCCTGCGAGAAGTAAGCCGAACCCCCGCTGTATTGCCAAGCTTTTTTCCCTTAAATAATCCACTAATGGAACAAGAGGCGCTCAGAGAATTGCAATCGACAACTCTTTCCCATACGCTAAGGGCTGGCACGGTGCAGCGCGCGGGAGTGGCGAAATGGCAGACGCACTTGGTTTAGGTCCAAGCGGAGAAATCCGTGGGGGTTCGAGTCCCTTCTCCCGCACCAGACAACCCATTTAGTCCCGGAAAGAGATGCAATGAGTCAGCAAAACCAACCGCCGAATCAGGCAAAAGACCAGCCCACCGTCAAGCTCTCCAGCACTGCCGACTACCGCGACGGATACGCCAACAGCGTCCAGGTCCGCATGAGCGTCTGGGACTTCTTCCTCGTCTTCGGCACCATGACCCAACAGAATCCCGACGAACTCGACGTGCGCAACTTCCAGGGCATCTATCTCAGCCCGCAACAGGCTAAGGCACTCTGGAACGTCCTCGGTCACAATCTGGCCCAGTACGAGCAGACCTTCGGAGCCATCACCCTCGAACAGCTCCCCCACACCGGCGGACCCGTCAACTAAAAGCGTGACACTCCTGAACAGCGCAGGAAATGACGCCCGGCAATCCAGCAGCGACATCCCTCTCTGGATGCTCTACCCGCTCTTCTTCGTCACTGTTTATCTCACACACTTTCGTCTCCTCCGCCTCCCCTACTTCTGGGATGAGGCAGGCTACTACATCCCTGCCGCGTGGGACTTCTTTCGCACCGGCACACTCATCCCGCAAACCACCGTCACTAACGCCCACCCACCGCTGCCCTCCATCCTCCTTGCAGCCTGGTGGCACCTCTCCGGCTACGTTGTCAGCGGAACCCGAACGTTGATCTGCATCGTCGCTGCGGCAGCCCTGCTAGGCGTCTTCAAACTCGCAAAAAATCTCACTAACACAGCAGTCGCTGTAGTCACCGTCATCCTCACCGCGATCTATCCCATCTGGTTTGCGCAAAGCACCCTCGCTCACGCCGACATCTTCGCCGCCGCTTTCACTCTCTGGGGACTAGCCTTCTACCTCGACCGCACCGAACAGACACGCACTCGCAACGCGTTTTTTACCGCAGCCATGTTTTCGCTCGCCGCTCTCTCCAAAGAAACAGCCATCGTCACTCCAGCGGCACTCGCCCTATGGGAAGCAATCCAGCTTCTCCGGGATCGCCACAACGCAATCCCGCAACGAATTCACCTCATCTGGGCCGCGGCCTTGGCCTCGCCAATCCTTCCTCTGGCTGCGTGGTATGCCTATCACTATCACCGCACCGGCTTCGTCTTCGGCAACCCCGAGTTCCTTCGCTACAACGCAACCGCCAACCTCGACGCTTACCGCATCGTCCTTAGCCTCTGGCACCGCCTCCTCCACCTGACGGTCCACATGAACATGTTCGTCCCCGTCGTCTGCACCATCGCCGTCCTCTTTATCCCTGTCACGCCTGCCTCGCCGCCAACACTTCCCAAGCCTCAGCTCAAAGCCATCGCCGTCGTCCTCCTTGCCAACTGGATCGCCTTCTCCATCCTCGGCGGAGCACTCCTCACCCGCTATCTGCTGCCGATGTACCCGTTGGTCATTCTTATCTGCGCAGCAACATGGCATCGTCATCTCCGACGATGGTGGCCAATCGCCGCACTCAGCGCCGCAGCCTTCCTCGCCGGCATCTGGATCAACCCTCCCTACGCCTTCGCCCCCGAAGATAACCTCACCTATCGCGACATGATCGTCCTGCACCAGCACGCTGTCCGTTACATCGACCAGCACTACCCTCAAGCCACCGTCCTTACCGCATGGCCCGCAACCGCTGAGCTCAGTCGCCCCGAACTTGGCTACACCAACCGCCCCGTCAAGACCACACCTATAGAAAACTTCGCGATAGACCAGATTCAGAAAGCCGCAGCCGATCCCGGAAGCTACGACGTAGCCCTCATCTTCTCCACCAAGTGGGAGCCGCCGCCAAACCGCGTCAACCTCGGCCGACACAACGAATCCGCCGACACAAAGTACTTCGATTTCCACCGCGATCTCTCACCCTCCGAAGTCGCAGCTCTACTGCACGGAGATATCGTCTGGCAAGCCCATCGCAAAGGAGAATGGGCCGCCGTCCTCCACTTCCCCCGAATCGTCGAAGCCGCGCTGGCACCGCTGCACTGGCACTGACGCTCTATACTCATATCTGTGACAAGGCCCTTCCAAGTCCGCCGGCTGCTGCAGAAACCATGGCCCGTTTTCCTGCTGCTTCTGTGCACTCTCCCTTCGCTCTCGCAATCTGCGTCGTCCCCGGAAGTCATCGAGACCGGCGGACGCCTGGTGCTTGTTCTTCCCTTCGACAATCGCACCGGCCAGACAAGCCTCGCCTGGATCGGCGACTCATTTCCCGACACCCTCAATCAGCGCCTGACATCCGCAGGATTCCTCACCATTACCCGCGACGATCGTCAATACGCACTCGATCACCTCGGCCTTCCCGTCGACTTCCGGCCCTCGCGCGCCACCACAATCCGCATCGCACAGACGCTTGACGCCGACTTCGTCATCGTAGGCAGCTATACCGTCAATAGCGGTCGCATCGCAGTCCAGGCGCAGGTACTCGAGGTCAACAAGCTCCGGCTCTCCCAGCCCCTCAACGACTCCAGCGAGATCACTCGCCTCTTCGACGTCGAGAACGCCATCGCCTGGAAGATCGCGCGGCAGATGGATCCCCACTTCAACGTAGCCCAGCAGACCTTCTTGGCCGCATCAAGCGGAATCAAGCTCAGTGCCTTCGAGAACTACATCCGCGGTACGGACGCCCCCACGCCGCAGGAGCGAATTCAGCGCCTTCAGGCAGCCGTGAAGGATACGCCCGACTACCCAGCCGCACTCCTCGCTCTGGGCAAAGCGCAATACACGCAGCGCGAATACGATCAGGCCGCAGCAACTCTGGCCAAAATATCTCCCACCGACCGCCGCGCTCTCGAAGCCAGCTTCTACATCGGCCTCGCCCGCTTCAACTCCGCAAAATACGCCGAGGCTGAGTCTGCCTTTGCCTTCGTCGCCAGCCGGCTTCCCCTCCCTGAGGTCGTCAACAATCAGGCCGTAGCCTCCAGCCGTCAGGGCCACGACGCCGTCCCTCTCTTTCAACGCGCCTCCACTGCCGACCCCAATGATGCGGACTATCACTACAACCTCGCCGTTGCCCTGCTTCGCCGGGGAGACTTCGCCGGTGCCCAGCGTGAAGTCGATCAGACCCTGAAGCTTCACCCCAGCGACACAGAAGCAGCCGAACTCAAAACCAACATCAGCGCCGGGCGGCATATCGCCCCCGTTGCGAAGCCACGCGCCAATGCCGCATCCGCTTCGGATTTTGCGCCTCTCGAACGCATCCGCCGCACCTACTCCGAAGCATCCTTCCGCCAGGCAGCCTTCCAGCTCGACCAGATGCGCGCCGCCCGCATGGCCACTCTTCCGCCCACCGAACAGGCGACGCAGTACGCACAGCTCGGCCGCGAATATCTCGCTCAGGGTCTCATTCCCGAGGCGGAACAGGAGTTTCACGCAGCCATCGCCGCAAACGCCTCCAACGCAGACGCTCATGCTGGTCTCGCCCAGGTTCGCGAACGCAGCGGAAGCGCAGCCGACGCTCGCTCCGAGGCCCAGGCCTCTCTCAAACTCCAACCCAGCGTCGCTGCCTACCTCGTCCTCGCTCGGCTCGACCTCGAGGCCAATCAGATGGCAGCCTCCGCAGACAACGTCAGCAAAGCGCTCCAGCTCGAGCCCAGGAATTCGGCTGCCCAGGGTATGCGTCAAGCCCTCCAGGCACGCGGACAGAGCCTCCCATGAGACCCTCCCTCAAAATCGCACTTGCCGCGCTGATATTCGTCAGCCTGATACCCGCAAAAGCATTCACAGACGCTGCTCCTATCGTCGTCAAACTCACCATCCACGACACCATCCAGCCCATCACCGCAGACTATCTTCAGCGCGGCCTTCAGGAAGCAGCCAGTCAACATGCGCAGTTGGTGATCGTCTCCATGGGAACCCCAGGCGGACTGCTCGACTCAACCCGTGTCATGGTCCAGGACATCGAAAACTCAACTGTCCCGGTTGTCATCTTCGTCTCACCCTCAGGCAGTCGAGCCGGTTCCGCCGGGTTCTTTCTACTTGAAGCAGCCGACATCGCGGCCATGGCCCCCGGCACCAACGCCGGAGCTGCACATCCCATCATCGAAGGCCGCCAACTCGATCCCATCCTCAAAGAAAAGATCGAGAACGACGCGACCGCGTTCCTTCGCTCCTATGCCTCACGCCGCGGCCGCAACGTCGAAGCTGCCGAGGACGCCGTCCTCCACTCGAAGTCCTACAGCGACACGGAGGCCCTCAAGCTGAATCTCATCGACCTGGTCACTCCCGACGACGCCTCCCTGCTCACCGCGCTCGATGGTCGCGAGATCCATCGCCTGGGCGGTGCGACCCAGACCTTGCACCTGCAGGGAGCGAAGATCCTCACCGTCGCCCCCTCCCTGCGCGAACGCCTCCTTACCAAGCTCACCAACCCGGATATCGATGTTTTGCTTCTGGTCCTTGGCGGCCTTCTCATCTATCTGGAGTTCAACGTTCCCGGCACAGTCGTCCCTGGGTCCCTTGGCACACTCTTTGTTCTCCTCAGTCTCTTTGGCCTGAACCTTCTACCCATACGGCATACAGCAATTGTTCTGCTCCTCGCCGCCCTCGTGATGATGATCCTCGAGCTGAAGTTCGGCGGCCATGGCATCCTCGCTCTGGCAGGCGTCGTCTCCCTTGTCTTCGGGCTCGCTACTCTCGTTGACGGCCCCATCCCCGAGTTGCGCGTCCATCTTGCGATAGCACTGGGAGCAGGCCTGGGCTTCGGAGTCATCTCGTTCGCGCTCGCCTGGATCGCCCTTAAAGCACGCCGAGGCAAGGTCCTCACCGGCCCCAGGGCCATGATCGGCGGTACTGCAATCGTTCGCACCCCGCTCAACCCCACCGGCCAGGTCGAAATCCGAGGCGAACTCTGGCAAGCCACCCTCCGCGGACACGCATCGCTCCCCCCAGGATCAGTGGTCTCCGTACGCAGCGTCGAGGACCTCGTCTTAATCGTAGAGCCGGTTCAGGATACCGTTTGATCGCTTCCCGGCACCCAGTCCGCGCCTGCCCAGAGTAGACTAGAGAGATAGCAGTTTCGATAAGGGAGTTTCGTCTTGATGTTGAATGTGTCTCGCTTGTTCTGTGTTCGGAGTACCCTGTTTTGCCTCCTGCTAACCACCGCAGGAATAACCGCTGAAGCGCAAACCACCTCACAGAACCCTGCCCTCGACCGGCAACTCTCCCGCATCGATTTTGGCGTCACTGCCGTCGCTGTACTCAATAAGGACTCCAACGGCCACGCAACCGTCGGCGGAGTGCCGAACACACCAGTCAATCTCAAACCTGGAAATACCGCGGGTGCTCTCATCACCCTCCGTTATGTCGTCTCCCCGTTGATCGGATTCGAGGGGAACTACGGTTATGCCCGATACACTAACACCTTCACTCCCTTCGGTGTACAGCCGGGAGGCCAGCCAAACGCCGGCGTACAGCAGAACACCAGCGAGTACACCCTGGGATACGTCGCTCACACCCGCAAACAATACTTCGGCGTAACTCCCTTCGCATCCGTAGGCCTGGGCACCATAGTCTTTCGCCCGACCCCAGGCGGCGGCTTGGCGCTTCCCGAGCAGGCCCGTGCCGCCTACTACTTCTCCGTCGGCGCAGAGACGACCGTCCTCTCGCCTCACTTCGGCATTCGCGCACAGTACCGTCAGCTCTTCTTTAAGGCGCCCGACTTTGAAACGAACTACCTGACCATCCAGCAGCGCACCTCAACCGCTGAGCCAGGCTTCGGTTTCTTCCTGCGTTTCTAAGCCGGAAACTACCTCGCTGCTGCGACTGCTTTACAATCGCAGCGGTGGCCGTAGTCCGGCAAACCCGAGGTCTCACCCATGATGTCTCTCCCAGTCCTCTTCGCCATAGTCATCGTCATCCTTTACATCATCAATTCCATCAAGATCCTCAAGGAATATGAGCGGGGCGTCATCTTCCGGCTCGGACGCGTTAAAGAGGCTGCCGCCGGTCCGGGCATCATTCTCGTCTTCCGACCCCTCGACCAGATCGTCCGCGTCAGCCTGCGCCAGGAGGCGATGGAAGTCCCCCCGCAGGACATCATCACCCGCGACAACGTCACCTTGAAGGTCAACGCCGTCATCACACTCCGCGTCGTCGACCCCACCAAATCCGTCATTGAAGTCTCGAACTACGTCTACCAGACCTCCCAGTTCGCCCAGACCACTCTGCGCTCCGTACTCGGCGAAGTCGAACTCGACGAACTCCTCGCCCACCGCGAGGCTCTCAACCAGCGTATCCAGGTCATCATCGACGGTCACACCTCCCCCTTCGGCGTCAAAGTCATCTCCGTCGAGGTCAAGCAGGTTGACCTGCCCGAATCCATGACCCGTGCCATGGCTAAACAAGCCGAGGCCGAGCGCGAGCGCCGTGCCAAGATCATCCATGCCGAGGGCGAGTTCAACGCCGCCGCCAAACTCGTAGAAGCGGCGCAGCTTATGGCCACCCAGCCCATGACCCTTCAGCTCCGCTATCTCCAGACCCTCACCGAGATAGGTGTCGAGAAAAATACCACCATCGTCTTTCCTCTCCCCTTGGAGCTCATAAACCTGTTCAATAAGACATCCACTCCTAACGCAGCTCTGGAGAAGAAGGTCTGACTTTGAACGCTCGATACGAAAACGAACGCGATCTCCACCAACCAATCGGTCAGGATCGCGAGATCTCTCTCGGAACCACTACCATCCTCGGCATCTTCTTCGCTCTCACCCTGCTCTGCGCAGTCTTCTTCGGCATTGGCTACTCGCTCGGCAGACGCTCCTCCCCGCCAATTACAGTCCCAGCAGCTGCCACGACAGATTCCGACAGCAGCATCGCAAAGCCGGCGTCGGGAAGCCCAGCCGACCAGACCGCCCGCAAGCCCGATGCGGGCATCCAATCTGCCGCGTTGCCCATGGATTCGCCCGGTAATACAGCGCCGCAGGACACCCAACAGACGCCCGATCCCACTCCCATCAAGCCCGCGCACAACGAGTCCGCCAGGCCGTTCGCAAAGCCTGCGGTCGTTCCCGTCTCTGCCGTTACCACCTCGTCTGGCTCTTCAGTTGTGCAGGTAGCGGCGATGTCGCATCAGGAAGACGCCGCAGTCGTTGCCGCCGACCTCAAGCGCCGCGGTTATACAGTCGCTATCCGACGCGTTCCGCAGGACAAGCTCTTCCACGTCCAGATCGGCCCATTCGCCAACAAAAAAGAGGTTGACGCGATGCGACAGCATCTCCAGGCGGACGGCTACAACAGCGCAATCGTCAAATAACCGGCTTCATCTCTGGCGGCAGCGCCTCGGCAATTGCGTTTCTCACGGCTACCATCAACTCCTCGCGCGTCGCATACTCTGATGGCTCAATAGCCGGAAGCAGTTGAACCCTCGCCAATCCAGGTGTAATCGCATAGCCCCCCTTGCGCATCATCTTCTGCGTCCCTGAAAGAGCAATCGGAATAATCGGTGCCTTCGTCTCCTTCGCCAGGAAGAACGGCCCCTTCTTGAAATTAGACAGCCTCCCGTTCAGCGAGCGTGTTCCTTCGGGATACACAAGAATGTGCAGTCCTGAGCGCAACGCATCGGCAGCGGCATCCACACTCGCCTGTGCCGAGTCCCGTCGGTGGCCCCGTGATACCGGCACAAACTTCGCCATGCGCATAGCGCGACCCAGAATCGGCACGCTCATCAACTCTTTCTTCAGCAGGACAGAGCTGCGGCCAGGCAATAAAGGAAGCACCACGGGCGGATCGAGATTCGAAACGTGGTTGCACATGAAGATGCAGCTGCGGCCGGCCGGAATATTCTCATACCCGTCAACCTTGATCTTTATACCGGCTGCAAGTACACCAGCATTTGTAATCCACATCGCGACGCGATAGAGACGGCTGATGTCGCCCACCAGCAACGTATAAGGAATACCAACAATCCCGGAGATTGGGCCGAGAGTCAGATAAACAAAAAGCAGTTTGAAGGTCGCGAACATCCCACTTTGCAGCATACCGCAGTCGCAGGAACGGCGGCACGCTCAGACGCCCCGGGCCGCTCGATCTCGTGCAGCAAGAGCGTCCGGCAGCTTCCGATAAATATCGCCAAAGCCGCCATTGGATAGGATCGCAACAACATCTCCATCCCTCAGCCGAGGCGCAATCCCCTCGACGATCGCATCGGCATCTGCAAAGAGCGATGCATGTGTGCCATGCATCTTCAACGCAGCCACAACGTGCTCCGGGTGCAGCCGCTCCGCCACCGGAATACTCTCCGACTTGAAGACTGCAGCCAGCACCACCTCGTCAGCCACCGCAAGACTCTCGACCAGATCAAGCTCAAAGACATTCCTTCGCAGCGTATTCGACCGCGGCTCCAGAACCGCCCACAGTCGCCGTCCCGGGTACGATCCGCGCAAAGCCCGCAAAGTCTCGCGAATCGCCGTAGGATGATGCGCGAAATCGTCAATAATTGTCACCCCATCCACGACAGCGCGCACCTCAAGCCGGCGTTTAACGCTACGGAACGTCACCAGCGCCTCGACAATCGCCTCCGTCGCCACGCCCTGCCCCGCTGCAAGCGCCGCAGCCGCTGTCGCATTCAAAGCATTGTGCTCACCAGCCATCGGCAAGGTAAACCTTGCGAACGGAGCACAATCGCGACTCAAACTCCAGTGAGTCAAAGAGCCTTCCTGGCACAAATCGGCAACACGCCAATACGAGTCAGCCGAAAACCCATACCGCTCCACCGCACAGAACGCCTTGGCAACACACTCTCCCACATCTTCGCTGCCATCAAACGCAACGATGCGCCCCCGCCGCGGAACCAGATTCACCAACCGCTTGAACGCAGTCTTCACCGCAGCAAGATCCGTGTAGATATCGGCATGATCGAACTCAACATGCGTCAGAATCAGCGCGTCGGGAAAGTAATGCAGGAACTTGGGCCCCTTGTCGAAGAACGCAGTATCGTACTCATCGCCCTCCAGCAGAAACGGCCGTGTAGGCCGCACCATAAAGCTGGTGCCAAAGTTTTCTGCAACCCCACCAATCAGAAACGATGGCGCCAAGGCAGGATTCTGCCGCGATGCAACCTCATAGATCCACGCCAGCATACTCGTTGTCGTCGTCTTCCCATGCGTCCCCGCAACCACCAGCGACTCCCGCCCGGGAAGAAACTCATCATGCAGAATTGAAGCCATCGAGCAAAAAGGAATCCGCTGATCGAGCACATACTCCAGCTCCACATTCCCCCGCGAAATCGCGTTCCCAACCACAACAAGGTCGGGGTGCGGCTCAAGGTTACTCTCTGCATAAGGCTCACGAATAGGAATCCCAAGCCCGCGCAACAGATCGCTCATCGGCGGATAAGCAGCCGTATCGGAGCCGGTAACCCGATGTCCTCGAAGCTGCAACATACCTGCAAGGGAGGCCATCGCAGTGCCGCAAATCCCGATGAGATGAATATGCCTGGAGTTCTGCATTGAAAAATTTGTAACCGAGGATACAAGCCTAACCCGTGACAGCCGCTTCAAGAAAGTGCATCCGCGGGTTCCCTGTATCGCGGAGGTCCAGCTTCACAGAAACCCCCAGAGGAAGCGTGATATTGGCAGCCCCCACGTGGCCGCTACGTAAGCCGATGGCGACAGGCCCGTCAAAGTCGCGCAGCGCATGAAGAATCGCCCGGTCAAGATACTCTTCCTCCTCCGGCGATACGCACTGCCGCATATCGCCGAAGACAACCCCAGTCACCTTGTCCAGCAATCCCGAGTAGCGAAGGTGAAGGAGCATACGATCCCACTGATAAGGCTTTGTCCCGATGTCTTCAAGAAAGAGAATGCAGTCGCCGTCGATGCGCGGAGCGTACGGAGTACCCAGTCCCTCCACAAAAATCGAGAGGCAGCCTCCACTCAAACGACCCTGTGCATGCCCCGGTCGAAGAACGCGAAGCCCATCCGCCACACCAAGCGACCACCGATCGTCACCCTCAAAGCTGTGCCGCCAACTCGCCATATCCGTGCCGCCGTCGCGCGAGAAATCTGCAGCCACCATAGGCCCATAAAAAGTAACGAGGTTCGCCTCGTTGTGCAGCCAGCAATGTAGCGACGTGTGATCGCTATAACCAATAAAGGCCTTAGGATTGACGCGAATCAACCCAGCATCAAGATATGGAAGCAACTCCGCCGAACCCCAGCCGCCTCGAGTACAAACGATACCGTCGATCGTCCGGTCAGCAAACGCCGTATGCAGATCCTGCAAACGGTCCTCGATCCCGCCCGCGTAATAAAGCGGCCCGCTGTTGAGCGCATGGGCTCCAGCAACCGCCTCGTAACCAAGCGATTGCAGATGCGCGATTCCCTGCTGCACCAGCTCAGCCTTCGGCGTGCTTGCAGGCGAAACGATAGCTAGCTTCGCACCTCGGCGCAACGCATGCGGCTTAACCATCGAAGTCGGCGAGGTCGTCATAGCGCGAACACCTCCCCGCTACAGATAATTTCTGCCGGCCCCGTCAACTGCATAACAGCGTCACTCACCGGCCAAACCACACTCTGCGCACCGCCCTCAGCAACAGCAGTAAGTGCGCGCTCTGTGTTCCGTAAAACCATCGCCGCAGCCGACGATGCACATGTACCGGTTCCCGACGAGGTCGTAGGCCCGCAACCGCGTTCAAAGATGCGAAACGTAATCTCCGAAGGCGAAAGAACACGCACAAACTCAACGTTTGTTCCATGCGGAAAAAGCGGGCTCCCGCTGATCAGCGCACCTAGCTGTTGCCACGCAAGACCATGCGCACTGAAGTCATCCGTATCGACAAACAGAACAAAGTGCGGATTCCCCACATTGACCATCGCTCCAGCAATATTTCCCACACTGGGAAGCTCAATCGTACGCGGCATAACGCACGGGACGCCCATCTCGCTCTCAATCAGATAAAGAGGATCGGCTGCCTCAACCACACGGCAAGTGCGCACGCCGCCGTGTGTACCCAACGCGACATCCTTCCTGCCCTCGCTCTTTGCAAGCCACGCGGCAACGCAACGCGTACCGTTGCCGGAAAGCTCAGCCTCACTCCCATCCGCATTGAACAGGCGCAGAAACAGATCGCCGTTCGCCTTGCGTTCCAAAAACTCAATTCCGTCCGCTCCCACGCTGGTATTTCTTGCACAAAGCTTGCGTGCCAGTTCGGCATGGCGGCGCTGGGCCAGCGGCTCTTCAAGAATCAGAAAGTCGTTACCGCAGGCATGCGCTTTGACGAAAGGAATCATGATGCTTCTATTGTGCCTCACCGTTCCATGCAGTGCCGCGCGGCCGTCACTTCGAAGGTGCGATAGCCAGATGATCGGACTGGTAGATCCGCGCACACGGCTGACCCGTCGTGCACAAAATAGTCAGCTCTGTAAGCCCTTCAGGGTGCGCAGCCACAGCAGCCGACACCGGGTCGCCCGCAATTGCCACAACGTAAGCTGCATGTTCGGCTGGTGCAGCCAACGCGGCATGGAAGCTGTCGTAGTCCCCTTCGTTAATCGTCTGACGCAACGAAATGCCCGCATCCTGAAGCGCCCCGACGTGGTCGGAGTTGTACATCAGAATCTCTGCTCCCTTGGGCAACGCAAGGAGTTGCCGGGCAAGCGCAGTCTCGAAGCCAATTCGTGTCGTCGAGTTGTTCATCGCTTCCTTAAGTACAAGCGGAGTCCGATACATCATGCCCACCGTATTGAGCGCAACGAAAAGGAGGGCTATAGGCTGCATCAATCGCTTGACTAGCGGCTGCGACCGGCTCCACCAACCCTCAACCCATTGCACCGCCAGAAACGCGAAAAGAGCAAGAGCAGGCAACATCTCCATTCCATACCGAGAGTTGTAGTAGGAGTGCGGCCAAAACGGCGGGATAAAAATTGGCACCGAACCATACGCAATCGAGTACACATAAAACGGCAGAGGCATCCAAAGCAGCAACGAAGACAACGCCATGCGGCGACGGACAGCAAGTACGAAACCCGCAACAGCAGAGGCCATAACCAGAAACCCGGTCTCCCAGAATGCTGCGTCAAGTTGCACTGTGCGGGTGTAATACACCAGAGCCACGAAAGGGCTGTGCCATCCGTGATAATGCTCCGAGCCTGTCGCCGCTGTCCTCTTTTCAATGGCAGAAGCGGAATAGGGGCCGCGAATGAAATCCAGCGGATCATGAAAGAAATGCTGGTTGTACGCCAGCCAGCTGATCGGCCCTGCAATCACTAACAGCGTAAAGAGTACGAACGAAGGAACGACACTTCGCCAGACATCACGATGACGTGCCAGCGTAAAAGTAATGACGCACCAGACAGCCGCCCCCAATATCCACCCGTCATAGCGTGTATAGACCGCTGCAAGAATGAAAGCAGCGAGCAGCAACAATCGCCTTGCTACCATAACCGGCCGTGACACATGGATAGCTGCGACGCACTCTACCGTGAGCAGCGTCGTCCAGATCAGCAGTGCCAGAAACAGCGGCTCCGTCATCGCTGTCGTCGCAAGGTAAAGCAGGTTGGGATTCAGCGCATAGAACGCTGTTGCAGCAAGAGCCCAGCGCGGCACCAACAGGCGGCGTGCCAGCCGATAGAGGCCCGCAACGCCGACGATGTAGCAGATCAGCGAAGGCCAAGCTCCCGCAAGCCCGTTCTGCCACCACGCCAGTTTCTGTACGAAGGGCAGCATCAACAGATGAGGCAGCGGCAGCCACACGCCGCCAAGCTGCACCAGCCCGGGATTGCGCGAATCCAGAATGCGACGCGCAATGCCAAGATGCGCCACAGCATCTCCGTACAGAAGCAGGTAGCCTCGCGAAAACGAAATCAGTAACGCGATAAACGACAAAAGTACGGCAGCCAGCGCAATTGGAAATGTTTCTTCACGTGTGGCTGGCCGTACTTCATCGGGATTGGCAACTGCGGCAACAGCTGTGCTGTGGGCCTCAATATCCAAAGGCACCCGTCTTGGCCCTCTGGACGATTTAGACTCCCGCATGCTCAAGGTGCGAGATCTCCCGGAATAAATTGAAGCGTTCGTCGATCTCCTGCCGCGTCACGTTCTGCAGGCGCTCCGTGCCGAACCGTTCCACCGCAAAGGAACCCATCACACCGCCATAGAACATCGCCGTCCGAAAGACCGCAGGAGTCAGTTCAGGTTGCGATGCAAGATAACCGTAAAAGCCGCCCGCAAAGGAATCTCCCGCACCGGTAGGGTCGACCACTTCCGCCAGCGGCAACGCCGGCGCGCGAAATGGCCGCGAAAGCTTTGCGTTTGCAAAGGAGCGCTCGCTGAAAAACGCCGTAGCACCATACTCTCCATGCTTCACCACCAGCGTCTTCGGCCCCATCGCTAACACCTTTTGCGCTGCCAGAACAAGGTTCCGTTCCCCCGCCAACATGCGCGCTTCACCGTCGTTAATCAGCAGCACATCAAGTTCGCGCAGCACCTTTGCAAGATTCGCTGCATGGTCGGCGATCCAATAGTTCATCGTATCGCCGCAAACCATCTTCACCTTAGGCATCTGGCTGCGCACCCGCCCTTGCAGCACCGGATCGATGTTCGCAAGAAAGAGGTACTCACTGTCCTTATAGGCATCGGGAATCTTCGGCTCAAACGTCTCAAAGACGTTCAGGTCCGTTCCCAAAGTCTTCGCCTCATCCATATTGCCCGAGTAGGAACCTGTCCAGTGAAAGCTCAACCCATTCGAGCGTTCGATACCCCGCGTGTCGATCCCCCGCCGCGTCAGCACCGCCTCATGTTCTGCCGCGAAATCCTGACCAACAACCGCAATCACCCGAACTGACGTGAAATAGCTTGCTGCCAGGGCAAAGTGTGTCGCAGCACCTCCAAGACAGTTATCTGCCCTGCCATGCGGAGTCTCAATGTTATCGAACGCAACTGAACCTACAACGAGAATTGCCATAAACTCCTTTTTGCCGTTACAAGTAATTTTTAATAAGTAACCACGTAAGATACATACCTCAACGCAGACTCTTCACTGCAAATACTTATCCAGCAGTATCCCCAGCTCTTTCTTTACCTCAGCAGGAATCGCCTTGCGATCGGTCAAGATGGCATATTTCAACGCATCCCCGCAGCCACAATCTTTCTGCGCTGGCATCGTTCCAACAGCAGTTCTTACCACCTTGGCCGCGTTATCGGCATTCTGATGCAACACCGCAACCACCTGGTCGACAGTAACGTCGTCATGTCCCTCCCGCCAGCAGTCGTAATCCGTCACCATGGCCATCGTCGCATAGCAGATCTCAGCCTCACGAGCCAGCTTCGCCTCCTGCAGGTTGGTCATGCCGATCACGTCTGCTCCCCAACTGCGATACAAATTCGATTCGGCACGCGTCGAAAACTGCGGCCCCTCCATACAAACGTACGTTCCGCCGCTCTTGCCCACAACACCCACAGCATCGCAAGCCTTCTTGAAGGCTGAAGCTACGGTCGCGCAGACTGGATCGCCAAAACCCACATGGGCCACAATACCGTCGCCAAAAAACGTCGAGATCCGCGCATACGTACGATCGATAAACTGGTCCGGAATCACAAAGTCGGTCGGCTTGTGCTCCTCTTTCAGTGAGCCAACAGCAGACACCGACAGAATCCGCTCAACACCCAGCATCTTCATCGCAAAGATGTTGGCACGAAAGTTCAACTCACTCGGCAGAATCCGATGCCCTCGTCCATGTCTCGCCAGAAAAGCTACGTTGCGGCCCTCAAGCTCGCCCAGAACAAAAGCGTCCGACGGATCGCCAAACGGCGTCGTCACCCGCTCTTCGCGCACGTTGCCTAGTCCGGGCATAGCGTACAGCCCGCTGCCCCCGATGATGCCGATCTCTGCCTTCTTCAAACTCGATGCTCCCTTAGTGAACGCTGGCCGGATTTAACACTGATCCTCTGGAAGTATATCGCTGCAGCACGCTGGCATCGACCGCTCCAAACGAAGCCAGCACTCGCGCCATCGAAAGCCCCGGCTCCTGCAAGTGTTCAGACGCCTGCCGCATAGGCCCATCGAGCTGAATGCTCACAATCGCGTCTCTCAGTTTACGAGCCAGTGCAAGGTCGAAACCCTCCCCAATAAACACGCCGTTCCCGGAGACAGAGATCAAAACATCTCCCTCGTTGGTCGAAAACACCTGCTCCCTCTCATCCGCTTCGTCCTTGGTCCGCTCAACAACATTCGAATACTTTCTGGGAATCTGCGCTGCGTAGATGTGTTCGAACGATCGTGCCGAATCGTGGTCCTTCCAGCGCGAGTAGTAGATCAGCCCAAGTGATGCAGTCGAGTCCTTCTCCGCGGCCGTCGCCGACTTCCGTTGTGCCGCAAAGTACGCGCCCCCATCCCACTCCGGAGCAAGCGCATCTGCCATCTCCCGCCCCCCAAAAAGTTCAACCAACATCCGAACATCCAGCTCGCCCATCACACCGACATCGTAGGGCGTGTACTCCGCATTCAGCAGAGGGTGAATATCCGGCAATCGAACCACCGGCACCGGAGCATGCGCCATATAAGCCTCGGGGTGCATGATTTCGAAGCTCGAAGACGGCGGATTGGCCAGCACTCCGGCAAACGCAGCCTCCTTGCCCGCCTTCACCAGAATCGCCTGCTCAAAGTTCAGCCCTTCGCTATATGGAAACAGCAATGACTCCTGCAGTACCAGCGGCGCTCGTGCCATCACCGGCGAACCCGAAGTATCAGTCGCCAGGTCCCTTAATCTCGATGCGATCTCAGGTGCATCGGCGATCGTCTTTCCCGAAGGACGAAGACTGTAATCCACAAACACGGCCATCGCCTGCCCCTCCGATACCGCACTTCGCGCCGTGTCTGCTTCATCCACCTGCAAATGCCGGTTGTCCTCCTGCACATTGTGCGACACGTCATTCAAACTCACCGAAGACCACTTCGTCAGACCAACCTTCTGGTCCTGCAATGCATGCGTCAACTCATGCGCCAACACTGGCTTCTGTTCATCCGGCTCAATCCAGTCCAGCAGATTCACCGTCTTCGTCTTGCTGTCGTAGAACCCGGCTATCTGTTCTGTCAGAAGCGAGAGCAAAAACGGCCGTAGATGAAAGTCGCGATCCAGCAGGCCAAACTTCTTCAGCACAATCTCCGATCGCTCCAGCCGCTTCGCCCCTTCATCCTCATCGAACTTCTCTCGCAAATAACGATTCACCTGATCGCGCGAGATCAGTTTTCGCTTTACCTTATGTTCAATCGGCAGCTTCGTATCGCTGCTGACAAAACTCAGAATCTCATCCACCGAGCGAAACAGCTCCTTCGCCTGGTCCTTCGTCATCGGAGCCTGCGCCCCAGACTGGGCCTTTGTCTGTCCACCAGCCGATGGCCCCGCCTGCCCCGCATACGCCGTGCAACTTACTGCCACTACAGCAAATCCAGCAACCCACCGCATCCATCTTCCGCCTCGCCCGCAAAGCCCTCGTTGCAACATAACCCTCTCATTCCACCGCTATAATCAAGTGTACGAGAGTTTTTCGTATCGCTCCTATGTCTGCCCCCGCACAACACGAAATCGTCGCCACGCCGGCATCCAGCCCCGCCTCGCAGCTCGCGTCCCTGCTGCAAAACGCGGGACTCTCCCCCCTCAACGACACGGGTTGGATCCGTGTAACGGGAGAAGACCGCGTCCGCTGGCTCAACGGCATGGTCACCAACTCCATCCAGGATCTGAAGACAGGCGAGGGCAACTATAACTTCCTGCTCAGCGTTCAAGGCCGCATCCAGGGCGACGCCGTAATCTTCGCCGCACCGGACTCTCTCCTCATCGAAACAGCCGCGTCTCAGGTCCCGGCTCTCCTCAAGCTCCTCGACCACTTCATCATCATGGACGACGTAGAGTTGGCTGACGCAACCAGCTCACAATCCGGCCTGCTCATCGCCGGGCCTAAAGCAGCTTCCCTGCTCGCGCAGATCGGCCTGAACGTGGACGATCTCAAGCCTCTCGAAAAGCGATCCGCACCCTGGAACGCCGCTCAAATCGAAGTCATCCATGCATACGCGCCATTGGTCCCGCGCTTTGAACTCTGGGCCAGCCCCGAAATCACCGCGAAACTTCGGGCTGCTCTGCAACCCGCCGGTGCGACTCTCTGCGAAGCACAAAGCCTCGAATGGCTCCGCATCCTCGAAGGAACACCGCTCTACGGCACTGACATCCGCAACTCCGAGAAAGCCCGCGAACTCCCGCAGGAGACCGCACAGACTCGCGCGCTCCACTTCGCGAAAGGCTGCTATCTCGGCCAGGAGATAGTCGAACGCATTCGCTCCCGTGGCAACGTGCATCGCACCTACAGCGCCTTCCGCCTCGAAGGCAATCTCCCCTCCTCTGGTGCACAGCTCGAAGCCGATGGAAAACAGGTCGGCGAACTGACCAGCGTCGCAGCAATTCCGTTACCAACAGACAACTCAATCCTTCAGATCGGCCTCGGCTACATACGACGCGAAGCTCTCGACCGAAACTCCCCTCTCCTCTAC
>JBDTEQ010000057.1:0-10604 GCA_039922475.1 Edaphobacter sp. | reverse complement strand
CGCGCAGCTTCTCAATCACGTACGGCCCAATCAGCAGACCAATCAGCAACGCTGTCGAGCTGGCCAATACCGTGCGCAGCGTCAGATAGCGGAAGATACGAAATACCCGAAAATAGGGAAACAGCTTTTGATACAGCAGCCAATAGAGCAAATCGTTCCGCCTTTACCCGCAAACCCTGCGTCGCGAGTCAGGCCTATCTTAACAGCCCAATCCTCAAAATCTGTGCGCTTATCTCATCGAGGAATCAACAGCATGAACCAGCGCGAATCCAGTCACAGCAGATCAGAGCCCATGCTCCAGCGCAAAGCAAAGCGCATCCGCGGCCATCGCCAGCTCAAACGCCAGTTGCGCGTCGATATCGGCAGCTTCAGCCTGGCGCAACAGCTCCTCCGACACAGGAAAAAGATCTACCCCTTTTCCACGCTCCAGACGCCGAACCTGCTCAAGACGAAGACCCGTCTCAGCAACAACCTTCACCAGCCACTCCGGTGTAGGCGCGGTTACCTTCTGCCGGTGCTTCCTTCGTGCTGCATAGAGTCCAGCCATCGACAGATGCTCCGCCGCTCTCAAAACCCCAATCGCCCGCAGGACAAACTTGTTTTCAGCAGCATCCTCCTCCTCGATCGCCTTGCGATAGAGCTTCACTCCCCGCTCCAGCAGGCCCCGCAGATCTTTACCTGAGCCCTTCTCCATCAGCGACATCACCACCGAAGCCCGCTGCATATGATGAAAGGCCGTCATCAATCCATGGTCCGCCGCATACGCCACTCTCGGCGCAGTGAGATTCCCCACACGCTTCGCAGCCTTCTTTGCCCGCTTCTTCGCCGAAGCTCCAACCTTCTTCCCCATCGCACTCTTTTTGTCCGGCATCTCTTCGCTCCGATCTCATCTCTATTACAGATCAGGACACCGCGAGCCTCAATCCGTCACTCAAGGCCCTTCGCCACTACCGTCAAAGCCCGCTCCAGTTGCACGCCTCTGGAGCCCTTCAACAACACTACGTCTCCCGCCCTTACATTCGCAACCAGCCACTCCCCCGCCTCCTCCGGGCTGGCAACAAACAACCCTTCGGTCCCGCCCTCCTTTGCCGCAACGACCATCGCCTCCGCCGCACCCCGTACTCCAAGAACAAAATCCACTCCGTGCTCTGCCATCCTCAGTCCGCACGCAGCATGCAGCCCCGCAGCCTCCGGTCCAAGCTCCAGCATCTCTCCCGCCACCACAACATGCCGCTCCGCAGGAATCACCATCAACGCATCCACCATCGCATGCAACGCCGCAGGGTTCGAGTTGTAGCAATCGTTGATCAACGTCGCCCCGCGCCACGCCAGCATCTCGCCACGCTTATCCCCGGCACGCATCTCCCCCACAGCCGCCGCGCACTCGTCGAGACGCATCCCACTTCGCAACCCCACCGCAATCGCCGCCAGCGCATTTAAAACATTGTGCCGTCCAAGCGTCTTCAGTTGCACACTCGCGCGTTGCCCCTTCGCCTCCACCGTAAACACCACGCCCTCCGCACCGATTTCAGCAACATGCACGCCTCGCACCTCTGCACCCTCGCCCATCCCGTAATAGACCGCGCGCGCACCCATCCCTTTGCCAAACTCCGCCACATACGCGTCATCGAAGTTCAGCACTGCCACCCCATCCTTCGGCAACGCTTCAATCAACTCATACTTCGCCCGCGCAATTCCCGCCAGCCCATCCGGAAAAAACTCCAGATGCACCGGTCCTACATTCGAAACCACCGCCCAATCCGGCTCCGCAATCTTCGCCAGCGCAGCGATCTCGCCCGCATGATTCATCCCCATCTCGATCACGGCAATCTCATGCTCCCGCTCCAGCTTCAGCAACTGCAGCGGCAACCCAAACCCATTATTCAAATTCCCCGCCGACTTCAGCACCTTGAACTTCACCCCCAGAACCTGCGCCACAGCCTCCTTCGTCGTAGTCTTCCCCGCTGACCCCGTCACTCCAATCACCCGCCCACCCCACTCCCTCCGAACCTCATGGGCAAGCTGCTGCAACGCATGCAATACACAGTCATCGCAATCTGAAACCCGCAGTAAACGCCGCTCATCCACCTCCGCAGGCACAACCCATCGATTACTCACCACAGCAGCCACAGCGCCATTCGCAAGCGCAGTCTGCACATAGTCATGCCCATCCAGCCGCTCGCCCCGCACCGCAAAGAACAACTCCCCCGCACCAATCGTGCGCGAGTCGATCCCATATCCCACTGCCTCCGCCGTCGTATCGAACTCACCATCCGCATGAATCCAATCCGCAATCTTCCCCAACGCCAGCTTCATTCAAATCCTCACTCTTCAATTGCCCTAAATCCGGGTGCCCCATATCTCGATTCTGAGACGTGTGCATCGTGCACAGCACGACCGCTCTCCTGCCCGTTTCAATCTACTCCAACTCCTTCAAAACTCCCGAAGCCACCGCAACATCATCAAAGAGCACAGTCCCATCCTTCAAGATCTGCACCTTCTCATGTCCCTTCCCCGCAATCAAAACAATATCGCCCGCCCGCGCAGCACGAATCGCAATCCCGATCGCCCCCGCGCGATCCTCCTCCACAATGCAGGTCGTCCCCGTCTCCTTCACGCCAACCAGAGCCTCTTCAATAATCGCCATCGGCTCCTCGCTGCGAGGATTGTCGCTGGTCAGCACAACAAGATCGCTCCCCTCACCAGCCGCCCGTCCCATCCGTGGCCGCTTCGTCCTGTCGCGATCCCCACCACACCCAAACAACGTAATCACCCTCCGGCCCCGCTCCTTCACCAACTCCCGCGCCAGCGCAATCAAATTCCGCAGGGCATCATCCGTATGCGCATAATCCACCACCACTGTCACACCATTCGCAGATGGCACTACCTCGAACCGTCCCGGCACCTGCGCCCCTGCAGCCGCTCCCGCAACCACCTGCTCCATCGTCAAGCCCCGCGCCAAAGCCGCACAGGAAGCCGCCAGCGTGTTATACACATTGACCCGTCCCGTAAGCGGAGACCGCACCGCCGCATCACCCTTCGGCGTCTTGAACACAAACCGCGTCTCACCAGCTCGCAGGATCACATCCTCCGCGCGGTACTCGCCGCCCTCCATCCCATAGCACATAACTTCCGACCGCAATGAACTGTGCGCCAACCGTTCGCCACCCCACCAGTCATCATCATTAATCACGGCCACACGCGGAGGAGGCACCCCAACCCCCTCAAACAACCGCATCTTCGCCGCAAAATATCTCTCCATCGTCCCATGAAAATCCAGATGATCCTGCGTCAGATTCGTAAACATCGCCACATCCACCGGCAGCCCCCACACCCGCTCCTGCTCCAGCGCATGGCTCGACATCTCCATCACCGCCTCCATCGCCCCTGCCTTCACGCCATCCGCAAAGACCCGCAGCGTATCGGAAGCCTCTGGCGTCGTATGCGGCGACACTCGCACCTCATCCCCCACATGCGTCTCGATCGTCCCAATCAACACACACATCCGCCCCACACTCCGCAGCATCGCCTCCAGCAGAAACGCAGTCGTCGTCTTCCCATTCGTTCCCGTCACCGCGCTCAAAGCCAGAGCCCGCTCCGGATGCCCCATCACCGCCGCACTCGCCTCAGCCAGAGCACGCCGCCCATGCTCCACCAGCGCGGAAGCAACCCTGTCATGTTCTCGCCGCAGCCGTTCATACACCTCACGCGAATCCGTCACCACCGCCGCCGCACCCTGCGCCAACGCCGCCTCTACAAATCGATTTCCATCCGTCGCATCACCCCGCATCGCGACAAACACATCGCCGCGCCCCACACGCCGCGAGTCGTACTCCACCCCATTCACTTCAACCGAAGGACCGTCGCGCTCTACAGCCCGAAGCCCAGCACAAACCGTATCCCAATTCATAATTAAGAATGCTAGCTGAGACAGCACATGTCCCGCAGCAAAAGGCTCTACCGAGTAAACCGCACCACAACCTCAGTCCCCGCCGGAACCATCGTCCCCGCCGCCGGAACCTGCTCCCGAGCCAGCCCGCTCCCCACGGCCTGCACTCGCAACCCAACCGCATCCGCCTTCTCCACCACACTCCGCAGCCCCGCACCCGTAAACGAAGGAACCGGCACCCGAAGGCCCGCATTCACCACCACCGCACCCTTCCCCCTCGGCGCAGTCAAATGTACCGGCGCGTCCCCATCTTCCCTCTTCGCTAAACCCGTCCCACCACTCGCCTGGAACGCGGCGACCGTCTTAGCCGGCAGCAGATCTCCACTTCCCAGCGTCTTCCCGGCAGCTTTCGCGGCAATCACAGGCCTCTCATCTTTCCCCACCGTCGCAATCGCAGCATCATTCGCCGTCGTCCGCAGCGGATCATCCGCCGGCAGATTATTCACATCATCGAACATCGACGTCAAATCTGCCACACTCTCCGAAGGCCCGTCTTCGGGAGTCTCCTTCTGCGCAACCATCATCTCTTTCTTCGTCTTCAGCGGTTGATCGTGTGGCACGCCCAGATACTCCAGTACCTGTTGCGCGACCTCTGCGAACACCGGCGCGCTCACCGCTCCTCCATATCTGCTCGCGCCCACTGTCGGCGTATCGATCACCACCGCAACCGAGATCGCCGGACTACTCACCGGCGCAAATCCCGCAAAGCTCGCCACCAGCTTCGTGTGCGAGTACGTATGCGTCGCCACATCGATCTTCTGCGCAGTCCCCGTCTTGCCGGCCGAGCTGTACCCGTTCAGCGCTGCCTCCTTACCCGTTCCCTCCACCACAATTCCCTGCATCATCTTTCGCATCTTCGCCGACGTCATCTCCGTAATCACGCGATGCGCCCCATCCGGCAACGTCGTCGGCAGTTGGTTCGAAGGCCGGAAAGTCGTCGCCACCAGCCGGGGATCCCCCTTCATCTGGTCGGTCGACTCCAGCAGAATATGTGGCGGCATATATACCCCGCCATTCGCAATTGTGCTCACCATGGTTACAAGCTGAACCGGAGTCACCCCGATCTCCTGCCCAATCGCCATCGACAGGATGCTCGTCGACCCCCACTTCCTCGGACTACGCAACAGCCCCCGCGTCTCGCTCGGCAGTTCGATCCCCGACCGGTCGCCAAACCCGAAGCTCTTCATATAGTCGTAGAACTTCTGGTTCCCCAGCTTCAGCGCCATCTTCGCCGCACCTACGTCGCTTGAGTGCTCCAGCGCATACTGGACCGTCACCCGCCCGAAGTGGTCGCTCTTGTCATCGTGCAGCGTCCGGCCATACATCGTCATCGACCCGCCCTGGCAATCGACAATATCGGTCGGCTGCACGCCTGCCCCATCCAGTGCCGCAGAATACGTCACCAGTTTGAACGTCGACCCCGGCTCATACACATCGCTCACCGCCAGGTCCGTCAACACGCTCGCATCCATATGCCGCGAATCGTTCGGATTGAATCGCGGCGACACTGCCAGCGCAAGTATCTGTCCCGTATGCGGGTCCTGCACCACAACAGTTCCGTGCAGCGCCTTCACCTTCTCCACCTGCGCGTCCAGTGCCCGCTCTGCCATGTATTGAATATTCGCGTCGATCGACAGCACCAGGTTCTCACCCGGCATCGGCTGGCTCTCCTCGCTGCCCAGCACATGCCGCCTCGCATCCACCGCCGTCAGCATATGCCCCGGCTCGCCATGCAAATCGTCGTCGAACTTCTCCTCCAACCCGCCCAGACCCGTATCGTCCGTGCCTACATACCCCAACACCTGAGCGGCCAGATCGCCATTCGGGTAAAACCGCTTGAACTCCTTCTGAAAATAGATCCCCTTCAAATTCAGTTCGCGTATCCGCTCCGCCGTGCTCGCATCCACGCGCCGCGCCACCCACGCGAAGTTTCTCGACGCGTTGAACCGCGCCAGCATCTGCTGTTTCGAAGTAAAGTTGTCATGCGGATCGGAGTGAACAATCTCCGCCAGGATCATGGCCGCACTCGCCCGGTTGTCCCCAAGCTCCGACGGTACCGCGAACACGCTGTCCGCCTGCACCGTCACCGCAAGCTCGCGCAGGTTGCGGTCATACATCATCCCGCGTCGAGGAGCCACCTCGAACGTCCTCTGCTGCTGCTGCGCCGCCCGCTTCACAAAGTCCGAGTGACGCACCACCTGCAGCCACACCAGCCGCACCGCGATCAACCCCGTCCACACGCAAAAAAACAGCGCCACATACGCGAACCGGATCCTCCGTATCGGAGCGGTCAACGTCTGCCGTGGCGCCTTATCCATGTCTCACCAAAAAAGTAGCGTCTCTCACCCCAAAATCAATACTGTCATGCCGACCGGAGCGAAGCGAAGTGGAGGAATCCCTGCATTTACTTTTGCTATTGTTTGTTCTTGCCGTTGCCTGCAGCTTCATACTCCACAACAGTTACTGAGCCATCTGCATCCTCGGAGCGTTCGCCTGTGCCAGCACCGCAGCATTCGGATCGCCGCCCTCCGGCCGCACCACCTGGCCCGGCTGAGGCTCATTCAACCCAAGCTGTCTCGCAACCCGGTCGATTCGGATCGGATTAGTCAGTTGCGCCTCCGACAACCGAAGCTGCCGGTTCTCCTCCTGCATTTGCCCCACCTGCTGCTTCTGCGCCTCTACGTGATAACCAATCTCGATCGCCGAAAAGTGCTGCCACACATACACCATCACCAGCAGAAACAGAACACTCATCACCGCGGTAAACGTGCGCATCTCACGCCG
Organism: Edaphobacter sp.; assembly: GCA_039922475.1. GTDB lineage: Bacteria > Acidobacteriota > Terriglobia > Terriglobales > Acidobacteriaceae > Edaphobacter. Next base: position 3,871 of record JBDTEQ010000057.1, on the reverse strand, counting down.
GCGTTCCGGATCGTCCGCCTTCACAATGCGGCTGTTGTCGATGTGCTTCGTAAAGAACACCTCAGGCGTCGGTCCACGCCGAGCGCGCCGTTGCGCCTCATACAGCTCGCGATTGCGAGCCGTCAGCGACTCGCCGCGACTCCGCTCCCGCGTGCCCATCATCACCATCTGTTGTCCTGCCATCGCCGAAGCTGCCATCGCGCACCTCACTCGCCCTGCCTGCCCAGGATCTTTAACCTGAGCGAATCTTGTGCCGCTCTCTCCAAAAATACGAACCGGGCCGGGATCGCTATTGGAGGAAGGGACTTTGTACTGCAGAGTTGTCTTTCGCCTGAAAGAAGGTGGGACAACCCCGGCCCGATCACTTGTCTTCGCTCTCTATAGAATTGCACCATTTCGTGTGCAATAGAGAATCTGCTGCTAAACTTTTCCGCGCGGCAAACAACGGTCTTCTACTCCCTACTACCTATTCCCCGCTTCTCAGCCGCCCGCATCTTTGCGCTTCGCGACCGCGGGTTTCTCATCTGTTCCTGTTCCTCAGCCACAATCGGCTTCTTCGTCAAAACCTCAAACTCTTTCGCCCGCCCGGCTTCACGGAACGCATCCTTCACCAGCCGGTCCTCCAAAGAGTGGAAGCTGATCAACACCAGCCTTCCTCCCGGCTTCAACAGAGACCCCGCGCTCTTCAGCAGCGATTGAATCTCTCCCAACTCGTTATTCACTCGAATCCGAAGTGCCTGAAAGGTCCGTGTCGCCGGATGAATCTTGTCGCCTTTCATTGATGGGGCCGCAGCCGATATGATCTGAGCCAATTCCGCTGTCGATCGTATCGGCCGGGCCCTAACAATGGCTCTGGCGATTCTCCGCGACCTCCTTTCCTCTCCGAATTCGTAAATCAGGTCGGCGAGTTCGTTTTCGTCTTCCTGATTTACCACTTGCTCGGCCGTCTCCCCACTGCGCGTATCCTGCCGCATGTCCAGTGGTCCGTCTGACCGAAAGCTAAATCCTCTGTGCGCCTCATCCAGTTGCAGGCTGCTCACGCCAAAATCGGCAAGCAGACCATCCAGGCTTCCTGGCTCAATCTCGTTGGCTGCTTCGGAAAACGCCTTGGCGACATACACCACCTCCGGCATCTCCATTCCAGATGAGACAAGCTCGGCCTTCACTTCCTCGAGCCTCGCCTTGGCCAACTCCATCGCCTCCGGGTCGCGGTCAAAGCCAATCAACTTGCCCTCGCCGCCAAGCCTCTTCGCAATCTCGGAAGAGTGCCCCGCCAGCCCAAGCGTCGCATCACAGATCACGCCGCCCGGCCGCACATTCAAATACTCCAGAACTTCCTCTAAAAGAACCGGCACATGTCGCGGGTTATTCATCTCTCCGCCTCTGCGCTGCCCCTGGGGGCCTCATCCTACGAAACCTGGGTCGAACTCTTCAGCGCTTTCGTCTTCTCCGCCAGCGCTGCTCTCTTCTCTCGCGACATCTCAACCACACCGTTCGGACCCTTGCGCTGCGCTTCAAACAACACGATGTTCGTCACTTCAAGCACCGTCTGCATTCCCAGCACATTCACATCGCCCGTCAACTGCGCCTGCTGCCGAATCACCTGGGGAAGCAGCAACCTTCCCTGCGAGTCCATCTCGACCGTCTGGCCGTAGTAGCTCGTCACGTTCAGGAAGTCCTCCCGCTCCGGATCGGTCGGCTCGAGTTGCACAATCTTTGCCTCGATCGCTTCCCATTCCTTCATCGGGTACAGCTGAGCCGTTTTGCCATCAACACTGGTTATGTAAAAAACCGGCCCGTACACCTCATCCACCCTTCGCTTGAACTCCGACGGAAGCTTCAATCGAAACTTTTCATCGACCTTCGTCTGGTGGTTTCCGCGAAACATGGCTTCCTCGATACCGCTCCGAATCAACTTCGGTTCAAAACCGGTCCAACATCGTAAAATCTGTCTACAAGAAGTATGGTTTGGCCCACGAAACTCCAAAATTTCCTACTTCGCTCCACCAGCATCGCCGAGAGTCACAACCCTGTAAAGGGTTATTTCTTGCGAATCTCTGGAATTCCCATATTGAATTGTGGAAAACTCAGCGCCTTGCGGAATCTAGGCGGATACCCACTACATATAGTGTTGGCTCGCGTGGTTCATACCTGCACTGTCACTTGTGTACCCTGCAGGCATCTGCTAAAGCGAAATAAAAGCGAAAATACTACTCCGCCCCCAACAGCTTCTTCCGCCGCAGCAGCCACACCAGATACCACAATACAGCCAGATTGATCAGAAGCAGGCTCAAGCGAAACCAATCCGGTCGCCGCATCAACTCATACAACTCCCACGGCAAAAATGAGATTGTCAGGATCAGTGTCAGGTACTCCGCCCACACCTTCTCCAGCAGCAACCCCACGCCCTCCGTCAACGCCACCGCCGAATACCCAAACGTCGCCACGCTGATCTGCCGCAGCCGGTGCGCATCGATCAAGTCCACCTTGTCCAGCAGCAGCGCGATGAACCTGCTCTCCGAATCGAACTTGAATCTTGCGGCCAGCCGTAGTACCTCGTCTTCAAGATCCTTATGCAGCAGATGAATCGCACCCACCCCAATACCGAAGAAGAAGATCGCCTTCGCCAGCTTGAATAAACCGATCAGCAGAAGTCCTCGGTCCCGCGTGTGGCCGTGTTCCGGCCTATGTTCTTCCGTCTGCATCGTCTCGAAACTTCCGCTCGATTCCTTTTGCATCTGATCTGACTTTCAGTTGACGGTGGCTCGCTGAAATTGTCAACGCCTCGTCCGTAGCACCTCGTCTTCACCTCATCAACAATCCCCCAACCCTTTTATGTCGCAGTAACCACAGCCACGGATCGCCCTCTTCAAAAGAATCTCTCGCGCATCGCATAAAGAGACCCAATCCAGTCCCTGCAGGGGTACGTAGATGCTTATGAACCCCGAAAACAGGGATGAGCTTTTAGAAACCGGAACGACAAAAGGATAACCACAATGAAGAAGACGCTTTTCGCCACTCTCGCCGTAGCCGCCCTGGCCATCACCTCACTCACCGCGTATGCCCAGAAAGACCCCATGGTCGGTGGCGCTGCAATGTATCCCACCAAGACCATCGTCGAGAATGCTGCTAACTCGCCGATCCACAAGACCCTCGTCGCAGCCGTCAAGGCCGCAGGCCTGGTCGACACCCTCAACAGCCCCGGGCCCTTCACCGTCTTCGCGCCAACCGACGACGCCTTCGCCAAACTTCCCGCTGGCACAGTCGAAACCCTCGTCAAGCCGGAGAACAAGGACACGCTCGTCAAGATCCTCACCTATCACGTCGTCGCCGGTCGCATCAGTTCCAGGGAGCTTGAAAGAATGATCAAAAAGGGTGACGGCAAGGCAACACTCAAGACCGTTCAGGGTGAAGACCTCACAGCCACCATGTCCGATGGTCACATCATGCTCACCGACGCAAAGGGCGGCATGGCCACCATCACCACAGCCGATGTCTTCCAGTCCAACGGCGTCATTCACGTCATCGACACCGTTCTGATGCCCAACTAACTAAGTGTTGTCCTCACCAAGCCTTGAGGCGCCTCGGAAGAGGCGCCTCTTTTTTAATCTCTCGGCTACGAATCCAATCAGAAACAAAAATGCGTGCGCAAAACAATGTTAGACCTGATGCTTCGCCAGCACATGGTCCATCATCTTACTCAGGTAAGGTCTGGCCCGCTCCATCGCAGCCTCTGCGGTCAAACCATACTTCTCCCGCAGCGCATCCACCTTGCCATGCTCGATAAATGCATCTGGCCATCCCACGCGCACCACCGGCACCTGCACCTCAAGCTCGTTCAGCGTCTCCATCACTGCGGACCCGAACCCAC
>JBDTEQ010000056.1:0-5973 GCA_039922475.1 Edaphobacter sp. | reverse complement strand
GAGGGAACTTCGATTCTTCAACGGTAACCAACTCCAACCCGAGCTTTGCGGCATGTTTTAGCGGCCACTGCCCTGTGCCGAGTATAACAAAGGACATGCCCTGAGGAGGGCTGGAACCCCTTGGAAGTCGGTCCTTGTTACGACAGTCTGGTGCGCATCCGCATGGTGGCTTAGGATGAAAGAAGCAGTCGGAGACAATCATGGCAAGTGGTTCAGAAGCAAAGGGGAGTTCCGTTGCTGGAGCGGCTGCGGTCGCAAGACTGTTTGCCGGCGGGACTGTGCTCTGCGATGGCGCGATGGGGACGATGCTCTATGCGCGCGGCGTGTTCATCAACCGCTGCTATGACGAGCTGAACCTTTCGCAGCCGGAGCTGGTGCGCGAGATCCACGGCGAATATCTGCAAGCCGGTGCGGAGGTTATTGAAACCAACACGTTTGGTGGAAATGCGTTTCGTCTGGAGCTGCATGGGCTGAAGGATAAAGTCCGCGAGATCAACGTTGCCGGAGTGCGTCTGGCGCGTGAGTGCGTGAACCAGATTCGTGACAAACAGGCCAGCGAAGCGTTTGTCGCAGGAGCGATCGGCCCCTTGGGGGTGAGGCTGGAGCCTCTGGGCAAGACGGGCCTCGACGAAGCACGGACTGCGTTTGCCGAGCAGATTCGCGCTCTGGTGGAGGGTGGGCCTGGGGTGGGCGTCGACCTGCTGATCGTCGAGACGATGACCTCACTGGCAGAGGCGGAGCAGGCGATTCGAGCTGCAAGAAGCGTTGCCCCCGAAGTTCCTGTGGTCGTGATGATGACCGTGGATGAGGAAGGCAACTGCCTCGATGGATCGTCCGCCGAGACTGCCGCAAGGAAGCTAACCGAGTGGGGCGCGGACGCCGTGGGATGCAACTGCAGCGCAGGGCCGGCGACAGTCTTGAGCGTGATCGAACGGATGCGTCCGGTGACGACTCTGCCTCTGGCTGCGATGCCGAATGCAGGGATTCCGCGCGCGGTTGAGGGGCGCACAATCTATCTCACGTCGCCGGAGTACATGGCCAGCTTCACGCGCAAGCTGGTCAAGGCTGGCGCAAGCATCGTCGGGGGCTGTTGCGGAACCACTCCAGGCTACACGCGGGCGATGAAGAGTTCGCTGCGTGCGCTTGACGCGATGGAGGGTGGCGCGCGCGCGATGGAGCAAGCCGGTACCGGCAACGCGGCGGCCAAAGGCGCAAATAAGGTTGAGCCGCCGGTGCTGGCCGAGCGGTCGAAGATTGGAGCGATGGTGGCTGCGGGAGAGTTTGTCACCATGGTGGAGATCGTTCCGCCCAAAGGGATCGACTGCAGCAGAGAACTCGACGGCGCGGCACAGCTGCATCGCCTCGGAGTCGATGCAATCAACGTGCCGGACTCTCCACGCGCCAGTGCACGGATGAGCGCGCAGAGCATGTGCGTGCAGATCCAGCAGCACGTGGGTATCGAGACGATTCTGCACTACACCTGCCGCGACCGGAACGTGCTGAGCATTCAGAGCGATCTGCTTGGCGCATCGTCGATTGGGCTGAAGAATATTCTCTGCCTCACTGGCGATCCGCCGAAGCTGGGCAACTATCCAAACGCGACCGCAGTCTTCGATGTCGATGCGATTGGGCTGGTGAACATCGTTCACAATCTGAACTACGGTCTCGATATCGGAAGCAACTCGATTGGAGGCTCCACGGGGTTCACGATTGCCGTAGCGGCAAACCCCGGCGTGCAGGATATGGACCAGGAGGTGCGGCGGTTTGCATTCAAAGTGGACGCGGGCGCGGAGTACGCGATCACGCAACCCGTCTTCGACCTGCGCGTGCTGGAGGAGTTTCTGCGGAGAATCGAGAGCTTCCGGATTCCGGTGATCGCGGGTATCTGGCCGTTGACCAGCCTGCGGAATGCTGAGTTCATGAAGAACGACCTGCGCGTCAGCATGCCCGAAGGCATCATGGCGCGGATGGCGGCGGTGACTGGCCCGGAAGCGAGTCGAGCCGAGGGCGTGAAGATCGCGCGGGAGATGCTGGCCGAGGTGCGGCCGATGGTGCAGGGTGTTCAGGTGAGCGCGCCGTTTGGACGGTACAGCGTCGCGGCTGATGTGCTGGGTCTGAGCGGCGATGCCGAGGAAGGTCTGGTCGCCTGATGCCTAAGTTTGAAGAACAGTTGAAGGCTTTGGAGAATGTGGTGGAACAGCTCGAGCACGGTGAGCTTTCGCTGGAGGATTCGGTGCGGCTGTTTGAAGAAGGGATGAAGTTGTCCGACGCCTGCAAGAAAGAATTAGATGTCGCAGAGGGGAAGATTCAGGTGCTAGCGGACCGCGGCGGCGTGATGAAGGCCGTGAATCTGGACTCGGAAGAGGATGTTGAAGACGAGGAGTAGGATTCCTTATGCCAAAGGGCTGTATCTCAACCGAAGAGCTTTTGAAAAGAGTTGAGGATGATCGCCTGCGCGAGGCCCGTTTGCGCGAGCCGTATCTTGTCGCTTTTCGTGCCTCTCAAGAAGAGATCGAATTGCGTGAAGTTGAGAACGTTCAAGAATGTGTACTTAGCGGCGATGAGTTTGGGCGGTTTGCGGAGCGGCTTGCGCGCTCGGGGCGCGAGGAGGTTCGATTTCAGCGGTATTTGATCCGCCAGGGCTTCTATCTAAGAATTCCTAAAGACAGCCCGCTTGGAGTTGGCTGATTAAGACCTGAGGCAGTGCGGGTATTTTGTTTAGTTTGGCGTCGGATTTTCCTTGCGTGAGTCCCCGGCAGAGATTTTCGTCATTCCTTACTGAGAAGGTTATGCAAGTTCTCTAAATCCCTCCAGTGGAGAAGCAGGATCTTATTCGTGGAAGCGAGTTGTTCGGCTGCTAGCGTATATCTGTTATTCGTAACTACTACTCCATAGCGCGCTTGATAGTGTGCTTTTGCCGCAGCTATCTCTTGGACAGATTTGTTGCCCACAGGCTGAGAATAAAGTTTGCATTGAACCACGACCCGCATCTCGCCCTTCTCCGCAACCACGTCTGTACCTTGGTCACCACTTTGCTTGGTAACATGTGCGTTCCATCCGGCCCGAGATAGTTCCTCTGCACAAAAGACCTCAAATTCCGGCGGCGTCATGTCATCGGAGAATCTTTGGAATGCCGGCTGGTTTTGCGTTGCCAACTCAACGCATGCATCGATGAGATTGGCAATTCTTTTGTGTTCGCGCTGAAGTGCACTCCGTTCGCTTGGATCAAGCGAGGGTTCAATGTTTTGCTTGATGAAGTGATTTTTCTCTTTTTCCCATCTCTCTACTTGTAGTATCCCGTATTCATCCTTCCTTACAAGCTGCGCCTTTCTTCTTACTAAGGGATGAAGTTGCCGCTCGACTTCGGTCTGCACTTTTTGGAGAAGGGTGCGGCTCGCGTTGCGGCGACGAAGGCGGGACGCGACGACTATAAGAATGACAAGACCCATTCCGATGGCAAATACATAAGAAAGTTGCTGCAGATTCTTTGCAATTAGCCCCAGATGACACCAAGTGCTATTAATAAGCCAAAGGTCACGTTCGGATCGATTAGGTGCCTTTGTTTTTTTCGATGTGCCATATGTGTTTGCTCAACAAGAAGTAACGCTGTATGAGCCGAATTGTATCCTCAGGGGATAAGGCCAAAAGATTTTAGGATGGCATCCGGCTCTACTGAGTACCCCTGTGTTTGAGTGTAGATGGACCAGTGGCGTCATTCCGGCAATGATCGGATGGCTATCGGTCGCGGGTGGTGACGAAGCCGGGGACCCAGAGCAGGGCGCGCTTGGCTTCGGAGTCGGGCAGGTCGGCGATGGTGAGGCGGGCGGCTTCGGCGTAGGCGCAGGCGGTGTCCATGGCGTAGTCGATGGAGCCGTGGCGGTGGAGGATCTCAAGAATCTGCGGGTGGGAGACGTTCTCGAAGCTGCGATCAGCGAGCACCGTGCGAATCGCTTCGCGGTCTGCTCCCGTTCCGCGTTCCAGAGCATGAATTACAGCAAGCGTCGCCTTGCCTTCGCGGAGGTCGCTCGCTACAGGTTTGCCTAGAACATCTTCGGCAGCCGTCAGGTCGAGCACGTCGTCGACGATCTGAAAGGCCAGGCCGAGGTTGCGTCCGTATTCGCCTAGCTGCGCTTCAAGCTCGTCGGGATCGCCGAAGCCGTGGGTTGGCGTGATGGCTGCGCCGAGCTGCATCGACACCTTGAACAGGCAAGCCGTCTTGCGGAAGATGAGGTCGAAGTACTCCTCTTCGTTGATCAGGTGGCCGAGCTTCTGCATCTGGAGCAGCTCACCCTCGACCATCTGCTGGGTCAGCGAGATAAGCAGTTCGAGCACGCGAAAGTTACGTTCTTCGAGAGCCGTCGAGAAGGACTGCATGTAGAGCCAGTCGCCCGCCAGAACGCACTTGGCATTGCCCCAGGTGGTGTTCGAGGAGGGCCGGCCGCGGCGTGTGTCAGCCTCGTCGATGATGTCATCGTGGACGAGTGTTGCCGTATGCAGCATCTCGACGACCGCGCCAAGGCGGATGCGGCTGGGGCTGGTGCAGCCAAGCGCTTTTGCCGAAAGCAGAAGCAGCAGCGGGCGGATACGCTTGCCGCCCCCGGCGATCAGGTACTGTGCAATGTCGGTGATGACCTCAACCGGCGAAGCAGACTGGCTGGCGAACGCCTGCTCGATGGCGGCAAGGTCGTCGCGCAGGAGGTCGAAGACCTCGGCTGCCGTCGCAATGGAGAGCGTGCTCACTCGTTGTTAAGAGTATCAGGATGCTGATTTGGCTACTGTAGAGACTAAAAAAAACGAAACAAATATTGATGCAGGCAACAGGGCGGTGTCGCTGCCAAATCGGCCTGTTACCGCAGGCTCAGTTGGAGCGGAAGTTGGTGAACTGAAGGTCGACGCCGATGTCTTTCCCCTTCAACAGCGCCATGATCTCCTGCAGCGTATCGCGGTCTTTGCTGACGACCCGGACGGTGTCTCCCTGGATGCTCGCCTGGGCCTTCTTCTTCGAGTCCTTGATGGCCGCGACGATAATCTTCGCCTTCTCCGACGGGATCCCCTGCACCAGCTTGATCTTCTGCCGAACGCTGGAGTTGGCCGCGGGCTCGAGCTTCTCGAACTCGAGATTCTTCAGCGAGACGCCGCGCTTCACCAGTTTTTGCGAAAGAATCTCGATGACGGCCTTCAGCTTGTACTCATCCTGGCTGGCAAGCTGGATCGCCTCGTTGCCTTCAAGTTCAATCTTCGACTTCGAGTCCTTGAGATCGAAGCGCGCATGGACCTCCTTCGAGGCCTGGTCGATCGCGTTTTTCACTTCCTGAAGCTCTACTTTGCTCACTACATCGAAGCTGTTATCGGATGCCATGGGTGTCTTCTTTCTTGTGGGCCTGGTCGCTCTCTATTATTGCAGCGGTTGATGCGCTTAACGAGCGCTGGGGAACAGATTTTTGAAGTTCGCCGTAGTAATGCTCGCCAACTCCTCTGGTGAGATGCCGCGAACCGCCGCCAGGGCTGCCGCCGTGTGGACGACCAGCGCAGGCTCATTACGCTGGCCTCGCAGCGGGATCGGTGCAAGAAACGGAGCATCGGTCTCGACCAGAATCCGGTGCGTCGGCGCCAGTTCAGCGGCCTCGCGAATCCCCTGGGACTTCGGATACGTCAGATTTCCCGCAAACGACAGATAAAACCCCGCAGCAAGCGACCGTTCTGCCTGCTCAACTCCCCCCGAAAAGCAGTGCATGACCCCACCCAGCCCGGTTGGAGTCCAGTGCTCATCGATCAGCCGCAGCAGATCTTCCCAGGCATCCGCCTCGCCAAACTTCTCCTTCGCCTGAGGCGTCGCAAGCTCACTGGTCCGGCAGTGAATCAGGATCGGCTTGCGTAACAGTGCGGCGATCTGCATCTGGGCAACGAAGGCCTCCTGCTGTATCGCGACATCAGGATTGTCCGCATGGTAGTAGTCGAGCCCGATCTCGCCCA
>JBDTEQ010000055.1:0-8066 GCA_039922475.1 Edaphobacter sp. | reverse complement strand
TATTCGAAGTAGCCTTCTCCCGCCGAATATGCTGCTCCCGCGTCGACAGCGTCAGCACAAATCCGCGCTTGCCATCCTTATCCTTCGTCTCGCCGATCAACCGCCCCGGCATCTGCCGCAGAAACTTCTCCTTGCACGCAATCACGCCGCAGTAAGGCCCGCCATACCCAACAGCAACCCCATACGACTGCGCCTCCAGCGAAACGATATCCGCCTCCACCGGAGCCTTCACAATACCCAACGAAATAGCCTCAGCAATCGAAACAATCAGCAGCGCGCCCTTCTTATGCGCCATCTCCGCAATCGCCGTCACATCCTCAATCGTCCCAAAGAAATTCGGCGACTGAATCAATACGCAAGCTGTCTCATTCGTAATCGCTGCGTCGAGCGCAGCCATATCCACGCGCCCATTCGCCCCATATCCAACCTCAACCGTCGGAATCTCCTGGTGCTGCGCATACGTCGCAATCACCTCGCGATACTCCGGATGCACCGTCCGCGCGATCACCGCAGTGTCACGGCCCGTCACGCGAACCGCCATCATGATTGCCTCAGCCGCACCGGTCGACCCGTCATACATCGACGCGTTCGCAATCTCCATCCCCGTCAGCTCGCAGATCATCGTCTGAAACTCGAACATCGCCTGCAGCGTGCCCTGCGAGATCTCCGGTTGATACGGCGTATAGCTCGTCAAAAACTCCCCACGCTGCACCAGCGAGTCAATAATCACCGGCCGATAATGCCGGTACACGCCCGCACCCAGAAAACTCGAGTACCCGACCGCGTTGTTCTCCGCATACGCGCGGAAGCGGTCCAGAATCTCCGACTCGCCATGCTGTCGCGGCACGTTCAAGTCGCGCTTCAGTTGATACTCAGCAGGAATCGTAGAAAACAGCTCATCAATCGACGCCACGCCGATCTCGGCAAGCATCTCCTTACGGTCCGCAGGGGACTTCGGCAAATAGCGCATCGTTTAGTGTCCGGTCTCTTCGCTGATAAATTTTTCGTAGTCCGCCGCGGTCAGCAACCCATCGGCCTGTTTGGCATCGCTCAACTCCACCTTCAGCATCCAGGTCGTATTCGCGTCCGAATTAATCTTCTCCGGTGCATCCTTCAACGCATCGTTCGTCGCAGTCACAGTACCCGACACCGGTGCAAACAAATCCGACACCGCCTTCACTGATTCAACGGAACCGAAGCTCTTGCCCGCCTCGATCGACTCGCCCACACGCGGCAGATCGACGAACACGATGTCTCCCAGCGAATCCTGTGCATAGTCTGTAATTCCGATGGTGCCTACGTTGCCATCAATCTGAATCCACTCATGTTCCTTCGTATAGCGATAGTTCGCCGGATAAGCCATAGAATCGGTCTCCAAAGATAGGTAGTACTTCCATTGTAGAGGTTGCGGACGTTGCCGAAGTGCCGGACTTAAGTGGATTTCTTGGGCTTTTTGTAAAACGGAGTCGGCACGATCTTCGCCTTCACCATCTGCCCGCGAATCTCCACCGAAACCTCCGTATCCAGCGCGCTATTCGCCACCGGAACGTACGCCAGCGCAATATTCTTCTTTAAAAACGGCGATGGCGACCCGCTCGTAATCTCGCCCAGCCTCTTCCCATCCAGTGCGAATACCGGATACCCATCCCGCCCAATCCCGCGTTCAATCATCTCCAGCCCTACCAGCTTCCGTCCCCCCTTGCGATCAGCCCCACCCTCTTCCTGAATCTTCACCAGCGCATCGCGCCCAACAAAATCACCCTTGTCGAACTTCGCATATCGTCCCAGCCCGGCCTCCAGCACATTGATCATGTCGGAAATCTCATGTCCATACAGCGCCATCGCCGCCTCCAGCCGCAGCGTATTCCGCGCACCCAGTCCACACGCCAGAATCCCAAACTCCGCGCCTGCCGCCAGCACCTCCGACCATACCCGCGCGCTCGTCGGCTCATCCGACGGAACATAAATCTCAAACCCATCCTCGCCCGTATAGCCGGTCCGCGCGATCATCACGTTGTGCAACCCGCACACCTGACCCCACGTAAACCAGTAGTTCTTGATCGTGCTCAAGTCCGTCGAAGTCAGCTTCTGCAGCGTCTCCGCCGCCCTCGGCCCCTGGATCGCCAACTGTGTGTAATGGTCGCTGAAGTCGTTCACATGCACACCCGGCATATGCCCAATCTGCGACCGTACCCACTGCACATCCTTTTCGCGAGTCCCCGCGTTAATCACAATCAAATAATCATTGTCGGAAAGTTTATGCACTACCACGTCATCGACAAAAGTCCCGTTCGGATACAGCATCGCCGAATAGTGCGCCTGCCCCACCGCCAGCTTCGACGCATCGTTCATGCAAAGGTGCTGCACCGCCGCCAGCGACCCGGGCCCACGCAGTTGAATGTCGCCCATATGCGACACGTCGAACACGCCCACCGCCGTCCGCACGGCCATATGTTCCGCGATCAAGCCGTGGCAGTCCACGGGCATATCCCATCCGCCAAAATCAACCATCTTGGACTTGGCCGCCCGGTGTACCGCGTTCAATGCTGTCTTACGAAGTGGTGTAGCTGTCTCTGTCATAGTGCTGCGTCCCGTCTCTCTCGTGAATACCGTCGTCTAAAACGATAGCACCCAGACGCCGCATCGAACCACCCGCGCAATTCCGCACTTTTGTGGAATCGAAAGCATTCTGCCTGTCAAGCGACCCAGCCAACGCCTGTAACAGGCCGCTAAACCGTAACCGTCTCCCGATACTCCCCAAATACCGCCCGCATCACATTCGCAATCTCGCCCACCGTCGCGTAACTCTCCACCGCATGCAGAATCCGCGGCATCAAATTTCCCCCACCCCGAGCCGCATCCTCCACACCACGCAGCGCCGCCGCATGAACCCCCGCATCCCGCCGCAACCGCAGCGCCCGCACCCGCTCCACCTGCCGCCCTTCCAGAGCCTCATCGATCCGCTGAATCGGCACCGCGACATCCTCGCTCGTAAACTCATTCACTCCGACGACGATGGCCTCCTTCGCATCCACGGCCCGCTGATACCCATACGCAGCATTCTGAATCTCGCGCTGCACATACCCCCGTTCAATCGCCCGCAGCATCCCATACTTTCCACCCGTATCGAAGCCGGAAATCGTAGCCATATACTCATTCGCGCGTCGTTCAATCTCATTCGTCAGCGACTCAATATAAAACGATCCCGCCAGCGGATCCACCGTCTGTGCCACACCGCTCTCATGCGCCAGAATCTGCTGCGTCCGCAACGCAATCCGCGCCGCATTCTCCGTCGGCAGCGACAGCGCCTCGTCGAATCCATTCGTATGCAGACTCTGCGTCCCGCCCAGCACCGCTGCCAGAGCCTGCAGTGTCGTCCGCACAATATTGTTCTCCGGCTGCTGCGCCGTCAGGGTCGACCCCGCCGTCTGCGTATGAAACCGCAGCATCCAGCTTCGCTCCTTCTTCGCGCCAAAGTGCTCCCGCATAATCCGCGCCCACATCCGTCGAGCCGCGCGAAACTTCGCCACCTCTTCCAGCAGGTTGTTATGCGAATTAAAGAAAAAGCTCAGCCGCGGCGCAAACGCATCCACATCCAGGCCCGCATCGATCGCCGCCTGCACATACGTCATGCCATTCGCCAGCGTAAACGCCACCTCCTGCACCGCGGTGCAGCCAGCCTCGCGCATGTGATAACCCGAGATCGAAATCGTATTCCACTCCGGCACCTCGTCTGCCGCCCACGCAAAGATGTCCGTCACAATCCGCATCGCCTGCGTCACCGGATAGATATACGTCCCCCGCGCAATGTACTCCTTCAAAATATCGTTTTGAATCGTCCCGTTCAGCCTCTTCACATCTGCGCCGGTTCTCTTCGCGACTGCAACATACAGCGCCAGCAGAATCGAAGCTGTAGCATTGATCGTCATCGACGTCGAGATCGCATCCAGCCGGATCCCCGCAAACAGCCGCTCCATGTCTTCGATCGAATCGATCGCCACCCCAACCTTCCCCACCTCACCCAACGCCAGCGGCGAGTCAGAGTCATACCCAATCTGCGTCGGCAGATCGAACGCGACGCTCAACCCTTTCGTTCCATGCGCCAGCAGAAACTTGTATCGCTTATTCGATTCCTCAGCGTCTCCCATCCCCGCATACTGCCGCATCGTCCACAGCCGTCCTCGATACATCGTCGGCTGAATCCCCCGCGTAAACGGATACGCTCCCGGCTCACCCACCGTAGTTGCGGCGTCGGCCCCGGCAATATCCTCCGCCCGATAAACTACCTCGACCGGAATCCCGGAGCTGGTCTTCGCTGACGTTTTGGCTGTTGGTTTCGATGACTCTGACATGACGTTCAAGTGTACCCGTCGGCATCGTTAACGAGCCTGCTTGCCTCTTCGGTTCGCCTTCGCAAAGCTGCTGACGCAAAAATATCCAAAGATCAGCGCCATCGTCGCCGCGATGAGAAACTGCATATGCGCATCATGGTTGGTCACCGTCGCATGCCGCGCTGCCCGCATCTTCCATGCCCCGCCCGCTGCAAATACCGCGAACACCCCAAAGAAGACTCCGGTCAGCTCCAGCCAAAGCACACCCGACAGCGTCACCAGTCGCCCGCCCACTGCCTGTCGAAACCGTCTGCCGCCCTCTTTCAATCCGCGCCCTGTCTGCTGCGCCTGAGCTGTGGTCCGCGCCGTCTGCTCCCCAATCCAAGCCCCGGGCCCCTCCGCTCTCACCACCGTCGAACGATCCGAAGCAGACGAAGCAGACGAAGCAGACGAAGGAGCCGCAGCCGAAGCAGAAGGAGGTGCCGATGTCGATGCAGGGGTTGTCGGTTTCCCCTTGGTAGCAGAAGGATTCGGTGATGTCGCTGCATCTACCGCCGTCATCAGCGTCTTGGCTGCCGCCCGCGCTCCAAAGCCAAGCGCACGCCCGAATCGAACCGAATCCATACTCCCAAGTGTAGCCGCTTGCCCCCGCACCCATGAAACCCGCCGGATTAAATCCGTTCGAAAAACGTTCTGCTCCCTCCCTGCATCAAATGTGGAACGAGCTGCGACACAGCAGAAGACGTAAGGAAATTCAGGAGGCGCGCAATGAAAAATGTTCTTTGGATGGTAGGCGGAATCTGCGCAGCCACAGCCGGGTTTCTGGTCTGGGGACTGAATCGCACACCCTCTGTCGAGTTGCTTGCCAACCGGCTGGAAGAAGCCTGGGTTGATCATCATACCGTAGTTGAAATCACCTAAGTCCCTTCGTTTTATGGAGTTTTCTCTGCAACAGAAATGTCATTGCAGCTACCGCAGCCGTAAGCGTATTCTTTGAAAAGCAACGGTACGACTGATGTACCCGCAATGCCGTTCCCGCCGTCACCTTCGCCGGGAATACCCGATGCGCGGTGAGGATTCGAACCATAGGGCAGCCCGGAGGTGGCATTGAATCAGAAGGTCAAAAACCTTATCCAAAAACTTGGCGAAGCGATCCACGAGTCCGTCTCGGAGTCGGAGGACATTGCAGGCGTCGTCAAAAACATCCGCGAACAGGGTTTTGATGTTCTCCTCATGCTAGAGGCCACCATCGGCCTCAACGAGGTCGAGGCAGAATCCGAAGAGTCCGCCGAACCCGCAAGCGAAGACGCCGACGGCCCCTTTACCCGCCATGACCTGACCTTCCTGAAGTCCCTGCGCATCAGCCTCACCGAAGACGCTGCATCAGGCGACATCACGGAACCATCGGACAATCTCGCAGACGGGCCAAACCCACCCGAAGCCTAGTCAAACCGTACTCCTTCCAGGCCCGCGCAGCTCTCTGCCGAGCCTTATCTCTACGCGTTCCCCTCTGCAGGATTCCGAATCTTCATCCCGCATGGTAGACTCGCGTTTCTCTGCTGCACCGGAGGAGCTTTACGCATCTGATTCAAATAGTTGGCCCATCCGCCCCACATGTACTGGAGTTTGAGTAAATGAGTGATATGAGAGATACGCTTGGCGTTCTGCTTGCCGGTGGTGCCGGTGAAAGGCTCTTTCCCCTCACCCGCGACCGTGCCAAACCGGCAGTACCCTTTGCCGGCCAGTACCGCATCATCGACATCACCCTCTCCAACTGCATCAACTCCGACCTGCGCCACGTTTACATCCTCACGCAGTACAAGGCGCTTTCGCTCAACCGTCACATCCGCGAGGGCTGGGGTCCCGTCGTCGCCAACGAGCTTGGCGAGTTCATCGAAATCCTCCCGCCCATGCAGCGCGTCTCGAAAAGCTGGTACCAGGGCACAGCCGACGCCGTCTACCAGAACATCTACTCCATCGGCTCCGAGGAGCCAAAGTACGTCATCATCCTCTCCGGCGATCACATCTACAAGATGAACTACGCGCGAATGCTTGAGCAACACCGTGAGTCCGGAGCCGACGTCACCCTTGCCACCCTCCCCGTCTCTCCCACCGAGGTCTCCGCCTTCGGTGTAGTTGAAGTCGCACGCAACGGCGAGGTCATCGGCTTTGAAGAAAAGCCCAAAGAGACCAAAATCCGTTCGCCCTTCAACCCTGACATGGTCGACGTCTCCATGGGCATCTACATCTTCAACACCGACGTCCTTCTGCCCGAGTTGATGAAGGACGCCGAAGACCCCAACTCCAAACACGACTTCGGCCATGACATCCTGCCCAACATCCTCGGCCGTTTCAAAATGCGCGCCTACAACTTCGTCGACGAGAACAAGCAGAAGGCCCTCTACTGGCGTGACGTAGGCACGCTCGAGGCGTACTACGAAGCCAACATGGACGTAGCCGGAGTCACCCCTACCTTCAACCTCTACGACAAGTCTTGGCCCATGCGCACCCGCCCCTACCAGTACCCGCCCGCCAAGTTCGTCTTCGGCGAACCCGGCCGCACCGGCATGGCCATCAACTCCATCCTCGCCTCAGGCACCATCGTCTCCGGAGCCGTTGTGCGCAACTCCGTCGTCTCCCACGATGTCCGCGTCAACTCCTACGCCGACGTGGACTCGTCCATCGTCTTCTCTCACGTCAACATCGGCCGCCACTGCCGCATCCGCCACGCCATCATCGATCGCGACGTCCACATCCCCGACGGCACCGTCATCGGCTACGACCCCCACGAAGACAAGAAAAACTACTTCGTCTCCGCCAGCGGCCTCACCGTCGTCACCCGCGATTACTCCGTCTACGAAAACCCCGTCAGTCCGGAGTTCATGCAGAATACCTTCTAACCGCACCGCACTCCAGACGCACCAAGGGCCGGAGAGAGTCTTCTCTCCGGCCCTTCGCGCGTCTCCCAGCCTCTACCTTCTTCCGAACCGGTACACCACACCGCCCGAAACCGACACAAACTCCCGCACCTCGGTCCCGAAGTGCTCCAGGATCAGGTCCGGCTGCAGCCGTATGGCAATGTTCCGGGTGTAGTTGAAGTCCACACTCCCCCCCAGCGCCGCCATGAACGACGTCCGGTTCGTATACAGACCGATATCCGTCGCCGACACCGGGCTGCCCCCGGGATAGTTCTGGATCGCATGATCGAACGTCCCGCTCGTCACGCCCGCCAGCGCGTGATAATCGATCGCCGCATACCGCCCCTTCGGCCCGCGATACTGCACCCCGCCCATCCCGATGCTCTGCTTCACCAGCACCCGGTTGTAGTACGGGCTCAGCACCGGCGTCGTCCCGCCGTCCCAGCGATAATCTCCCGCCACCCCCAGCTTCTTGGTCATCCAGTAGGTGAACATCCCCTCCGCGCCGCCCAGGTTATAGCGCTTCGGCAGCGTCTGCCCCGCCTGCCCGTTCATGAAGTTGATGCCGCCATAGATCTCGTACTTGTTGCGATAGTCCGCAATCTGCGCCGCCGCCAGCTTCTGCCGGCCGGTCGCCGTCGGCTGCAGCGTCGTATTCGTTGTGCTCGACGTCGAGCTCGATGTTGAGGTCTGCGCCTGCCCCGAAATTCCGCTCAATCCCAACACGGCCGCCACGCCCGCCAGCCACCACCCACGGGCCGCGCCCGCCTTCGTCCACTCTGCCTTCATTCGCAAATCGATCGTCCCTCTGGGCATC
>JBDTEQ010000054.1:0-63753 GCA_039922475.1 Edaphobacter sp. | reverse complement strand
TCAGCCAAACAGGCCGGTTGACCGCGCCAAAGCGCCCCACCCCACGCATATCAACACGCCCTGCCGCGCAAGCAGACCCGCTCCACTCTCACCACCAGAAATCGCTCGCCTGTGCAGAGCTTCCCTAATCAATAGACCAACGTATGTTCAATTGCGGAAAGACTTACAGAGACTGCTCCATGAAGTTGTGCCTGTGTGCCGAGAGCACTTGCGCACAAGGTCGGTCGAGCAAATTCATTTAGGAGTAGCAGCTTCTTGGCGAGGCGGCAAAGCTCTGGATGAGAGCCGATCCCCCCCCCCAGGATAATGATCTCCGGGTCGAGTAGCAGTGCCAGATCGACAAGACAGCTTACAAGAACCTGTGCCGCATAGAGAAGTGTTTCCTTCGCTAGACGGTCACCATCTGCCGCGAGATCGAATATCTGCGTCGCTCGTAGTTTCGTCAGTGCCGGTTTGATTGCTACGCCCGACTTTTTGAGAAGGCGCAACCACTCGGCCTCAATGCCCGCGCCGCCAATGGTGCGCTCCAATTGCCCGGTCGAGCGTACATGTAAGGGGTCTCGATGGGTACCGCTTACGCCCATATATCCAATTTCACCAGCGCTCCATGTGGAGCCGTGGTGCAGGCGCCCGTGTAGAAAAACGCCAGCCCCCACACCTGTACCAAGCGCGACGAAGATCGAGTTGTCCACGCCAGCGGACGCCCCGCGCCAGTGCTCGCCGACGGCTGCCAGATTCGTATCGTTTTCGACGACAGCAGAAATCCCGGTCTGCTTTTCGATCATGGCGCGCAAGGGAACTTCGTTCCAGTTTTTCAAATTGGGTGCTGAGATGACAATGCCGGAATGCACGTTGGTGATGCCAGGGGCGCCGGCTGTGATGTGCAAAACTTTTTGGAGCGCCACGCCGCTTTCAAGGCACATTTCTTTTATGCCACGATGCATCAGAGCACAAACGGCACGCGGCGACTTCTGCCTATCTGAAAACTGGGTGGACCACTGAGTTATTACTTTGCCATTCAAGTCAGCCAGCATCATACGGAGCCTTGTGCCGCCAATGTCTGCGCCTGCGACGTAGCCGTGGCTGGCCTGAAATCGCAGCAGTCCAGGTGGGCGTCCTCCGCTCGATTCGCCCTCTCCAATGCTCTCAACGAGGCCCAGCTTCTCAAGGCAGGAGACCGCGCTGGAAACGGTTGGGGCGCTAAGACCGGAGAGACGAGTGAGATCAGCTTTCGAGCACGGATTGTGGTCGCGCAGCAGATGCAGCAAACCTCTTGCGTTGGCCAGACGAAGGTGTGAGGGACGTGATGGCCTTGCCTCAGATTCTTTGGAATACTGTTGCCGTGGGGTATCTTGCAGTTTCATTTTCGTAATGGGCTTCGTTAGCTACGATCATACGCAAATGCGTTGGCTACGATCATATCGCAATAAGTTAAGAAACTTTACAAAGTATTTTTCACATGATATTCATTATTCGCTCTAGTAAACCGCCGCCAGGGCACCGGAGAGTTTCGTGATGAAAATAGCAGTGCACCGACAGTCAACCCTCAGTCTTGTGATAGCAGTTCTCTTTAGCTGCAGAGTGATTGGAATTGCACAGACGGCTCAGCCTGTACCTTACAAACAGCCGCTTGCTCGCCCTCTACCCATTGATCGCGGATCGACCGGTTTATGGCAAAGCCTGCAAAAGTTGCATACGAGGGCCAGTATTGCAATGGTGGTGGCCCATCCCGACGATGAAGACGGCGGAATGCTTACCTATGAAAGCCGCCATGTAGGTGCGGACGCCTCTCTGCTGACACTGAATCGTGGCGAAGGCGGCCAGAACGTGATGACGGATAACTATTGGGACCAGTTGGGAATCCTTCGCACCCAGGAGCTTTTGGCGGCTGGCAATTACTACGGAGTACATCAATACTGGACGAGGGTTGCGGACTTCGGCTTTTCAAAGACGATTGAAGAATCGCTCAAGATATGGGGATATGATCGGGTGCTCTACGACGTCGTTCGCGCGATTCGCATGGCGCGTCCCTTGGTGGTGACATCGGTTTTCGTAGGCAATGTGTCCGACGGTCATGGACAGCATCAAGTAGCTGGAATGATGACGCAGGAAGCCTATAAGGCTGCAGCCGATCCAAAGATTTTTCCAGACCAGATCAAGGCTGGGCTGCTGCCGTGGAGCCCGCTGAAAGTTTATGCTCGTATTCCCTTTGCGAGGGTTACCGACAAAGGTATCTATGACTATGCGACGGGCCACTGGAGCCCAGTACGCTTTCGCAACTATGTGGACGGCACATGGATTGACGGCATTCCTTCCACAAATGTCGAAGTGCCAGTCGGAAATTACAACCCGCAGCTTGGTCTTTCGTATCTTCAAGTATCGAGGCAGGGGCTGAGCAATCAGAAGTCGCAGAACGGCGGCATCGCAGTGCCGCTGCCACAGAAAGCGATGTCGGGATATCACCTCTATGCATCGCGAGTTCCGGTTTCGTCCCACGAATCGAGCTTCTTTGACGGTATCGATGTCACGCTGGCAGGTATTGCCGACTATGCTCCCAAGAACCAGCGAGCAGGATGGCGCGACAAATTGAATGCACTTAGCGCTTCTGTGGACACCGCAATTAAAGACTATGACGCCACTGACCCGGCGAAAAGCGCTCCTGCTCTGGCGAAGGGACTATCTCAGACCGATGAGCTGCTGGCTGAGGTAGCCAAGAGTGACCTCTCCGAAGAGGCCCGCTACAACATGTCGCATGAACTTACCATCAAGAAGAGTGAGTTCAATGAGGCGCTTCAGCAGGCACTGGGATTGACCCTGATGGCAAATGTTGTGGGTGCCGCCAGTCCGCGGATGTTCGGGCCTATGGGTGACATGTCTACGCAATTGCCGACGCCACAGACCGTCGTGCCGGGCCAAAAATTTGCCGTCGATGTGCATGTGGCAAATCAGAGCTCCGATGCAGTTTCCATTAACAAAATAGAACTTATATCGAATGCCGGACCTGGCTGGTCGATTGAGTCAAGAGCTCCGGTTACCGGTACTGTGGCGGCAGGCGAAATGCGCGACGAGACGTTTGACGTTACCGCACCGAAGGGGGCGGACCTGACGAAGCCGTATTACAGTCGTCCCTATATTGAACAGCCCTATTACAATATCAACGACCTTAATTATCTCAATCTTCCAACAGGACCGTATCCGCTTTCGGCTGTGGCGATGTTGAATTATGATGGCGTTCAGTTTCCGGTGGATGGCACAGTCCAGACAGTTGACCGCGTCCATGGCGTTGGTCCTGTTTTAGAGCCTCTGCTGGTAGCACCGGCGATCTCTCTGACAGTTTCTCCGCAAGCCGGTATTGTTCCACTCGCTAGCCGAACGTTTGAGTTGCAGGTAAAACTCCACAGCAGCGTGAAGGGTGCAACGAAAGGGCAGGTTCATTTGGAACTGCCAGAGGGGTGGAAGGCGACGCCCGCGGTTGCAATCTTTACGACCATCCGCGATGGAGAAGAGAAGAACATCCTCTTCCACGTACGGCCGGAATCGGTGCAGGCCAAGCCATATAACATTACGGCGGTTGCCGAGTGTAACGGCGAGAAATACACGCAGGGATTTGTTACGGTCGGCTATCCTGGGCGGCGTCCCTATCCGTATTATCGGCCAGCCAGCTATCGCACGACTGGGGTCGATGTAAAGACTGCTCCGGGACTGAAGGTTGGTTACATCATGGGTACGGGCGATGATGTAGCCGGGTCAATGGAAGATATTGGCATTCACGTCAACTTCCTTTCAGCGCAGGACATCGCAACCGGCAACCTGGGGCAGTATGATGCGATCGTGATTGGCATTCGTGCGTATGCCGCGCGTCCAGAACTGAGTACCTTCAATGCCCGATTGCTCGATTATGTGAAGGATGGTGGCACCCTGATCGTCCAGTATCAGACGGGTGAGTTCGACCACGATTACGGCCCATATCCGCTGACGCTCTCATCCGGTGCTGAAAAAGTCGTCGACGAGAACAGTGCGGTGCAGATTCTTGCGCCCAATGATCCGCTTTTGAACTGGCCGAACAAGATTTCCCAAGCCGATTTTAAAAACTGGGTAGAGGAGCGCGGTCATGAGTTCATGCGGCAGTGGGCTCCCCAATATAAAGCTCTGACTGAAATGCACGACCCGGACCAGGACCCGCAAAAGGGAGGTCTGCTCTATGCACGTTATGGAAAGGGTACATATATGTATATGGCATATGCCTTCTTTCGCCAGATGCCAGAAGGTGTTCCGGGTTCGTTCCGCATAATGGCGAATCTGATCAGTGCAGGCAAAAATCCTGGACTTAGTACCGCGCCAGCCGGTCGGCAGTAGAAAGGCCGCGCCTGGTCCGCGTCGGTAGTATGTATAACGCCGCTTATCGTTCTGTCGATAGGTGATCCCCGGCTTCCGATTTACTCTGACGAATATGGATTTTTGCTTGGCGACTCAGTTTGCGGCACCGCCGCCTTGCCTCAGCCCCAACTGGAATCCCTGTCTGTTTTCGAGAATCCTTTTGGTGGCAGTACGAGCGACCAGCTCCTAGTGGATAAAACCGCTGAATGTCATCAGGCTGCCGACTCGGAACTTGTGCAGAGCTTCCTTACGGAAGCGCATTCACCTTCTCCATAAACAATTTGTCGTTGAGCATATCCTTAAACGTTGGACGGAACTGCAGCACTGCATCAAGTTGCTTCGAAAAACCAGGATCGAGCTGCTTTGCTTTTTTGAATTCGGCCAGCGCTCCATCCTTATCTCCAACGGCATAATTGAGCAGTCCAAGGTTGATGTGCGCACTCGAACGTTCCGGTGCATAGGCTATAGCCTTTACAGCAGCTTCACGAGCATCCGCTATCTTGCCATCATTCAGTAGCTTGGTAGAACGATCCTGCCAATCGTTCAAAAGCGCTAGATCGAGAAGCCTCCTTAGTTCCGGGAATGGGTCAGGTGCGTCATCGACGTTGATATATACCCATCGATCATTATTGATGTTGCGTCCACATTCCTTACATGTAACCAAAATCGATGCGGATTCCTTTCCGCGACTGTCTCCTCCTGCGGCATCGCCCGCCTTGATCGCAGCATAAAGTTTTTCTGCAAACTCTCCCTTGGTCGCATCAAATGCCGCGCCAATCGCAACAGGAACCTGCGGGCCAACCAGAATATTTCCTTGCGCTGACCAGGTTTTGCCTTGCTTGTCCCCTGCCCAACTGGGGGCTTTGGGTCCCGTGTATGCAGCTATATTGCCCTTTGCATCGACCACTGCGACTTGACGGCCGTCTTTGCCCGGAAAGGTGTCCTCTGCCAAAAGCTGTTTCAGGACGTCTGGAGCCGATTTTCCAGCTCGCAATAACTCCAACGCTCGAGGACCATAGCCTACGTTTACGTTTGCCTGCGTTGCAACTGCACCTACGTTGGCCTCTGACCACGGAACGACGGAGCCTACAGAAAAATATCGGGAAGCAACTGCGACTCCAAGCTGCCCCGTTGCAGGGTCGATAGCGACAATGGAAAATGTCGCGACCGGAGGTAGGTCATATTGCTTGATTTGCGAACGAGCATGCAAAGGGAACGAAAGGGCAGCGACGACTGCCAACATCTTCGCCATATATCTGTTTCGAGGCATAATCTACCTTCTTAAGGAATTAAGTTTAGGTCAACCTAGTAGTACGGAATTTTATACGTTCTTTGTAGTCACCGCTGATTTACCTGAGGCGTCACTATTCGAAGCATCCCGGCTGTTTGCATCTCTTTGTTGAATGCGGGAACCGTCTCTTCATTGAGTTGTTTGAGCTGAGACTTCGTTTCCTCCAATTGCTTATTGAGCAGATCGAAGACTTCGTACTCGGACTGCGTAGGGGGGAAATCGGAGTTTCCAGATACATCGGCACCACCAGTTCCGACCTCGGCTCCTAACCATACAAACTTGAGGTAAAGACCCAAGGGACCTCGGAATGATTTCTGGTCTCCTTCTGCAATAGTCTCATCGAGCAGAGTCTCTTCCACAGCTCGAAACTTTGTATCGAGCGCACTTGCCGAATCGATGAGATGATGCTTGCTAGCATCACTGGAAAGCATTTTTTTCATCTCTTCGATTTGGCGGCGCGTCCACTCAATCTGGTTGATGAGTCGTACTGAGATATTAGCGTCGTTGTATACCTTAACTGCGAGACTTGACGACTCAGCTACGTCTTTATCGCTGGCTCCCGTGTTCGGGTCTTTCAATACTGTTAGTTTTTGCGTGAATTGCTCTGAGCCGACAGTAAGCTTAACGATATAGATTCCGGGTGTTGCAAGCGGTCCTAGTGTCGGTTCGCCTGTGGTGCTATGCATGAAAGATGGGCCGTCATTGTCCTCAGAGCGTGAGTGCCCGACCCCATAGTAGAAGACGGGACGCGTGTCGTGACCGGCAAAGCGTTTTTCCTCCCATATATGAGGGTGCCCTGGTGGCGTCGTTCGCAATTCGACAGCATCGGTAGGTTTGTAGCGTAGATCCCACCAAGTCCGATTTAATCCGGGTTTATTTGTCGCTTCCAACGTTCTGATCGTCTGCCCATTCGGGTCAATGATAGAAACTTCGACTTTCTCCTTGGAAAGGTTCTTCAGGTAGTAGTCGATAGAAGCACCGTAGGGTGGGTTCTGTCCCGGCATGGCTTCTCGAGGTGCCATTTGTTGACGTGAGCGTGCTCGAAAACGGTAGGATTCGCGGAGCGGAAATAGGTAAACCGGAGAGTTCTGCACCTTGTCCGTCCATTGCTGAAGTGGCGTGACATCATCCAAGATCCAGAACCCCCGACCATAGGTGCCAACCACAAGATCGTTGAAATGCGGCTGTACCGTCAACCAGTGAACCGGGGCATGTGGCAAATTGAGTTGCAGCGGCTTCCACAGTTCTCCATCGTTGAAAGAAATGTAAAGGCCGTTTTCCGTTCCGGCGTAAAGGAGTCCCTTCTTAACCGGATCCTCCTGAATGACATTGGTATAACTCAGAGGGGAGTCTGGAATGCCTGTCGTGATCTTCTGCCAGGTTCTCCCGAAATCAGTCGTCTTGTATAGGTGCGGCTCCCGGATATTGATCTGGTGTCCATCGAATGCGACGTAGCATGTACCGGCGTCGTATTTTGACGGATCAATACTTACTACCGTCATCTTCGGGGGAAGATGGGGAAGATTAGCGGTTACGTTCGTCCAATGAGCTCCGCCGTCGCGCGTAAGTTGCAGGAGACCATCGTTAGTACCGGCCCATATCTGCCCCTTCTCGACAGAAGATTCGGCAATAGCGAAGACTACCCCGGCATATTCCACGCTCAGATTGTCGATCGTCAGTCCGCCAGAATTTCCCATCATCTTCTTATCGTTTAAGGTGAGATCGGGACTGATGATCTTCCAGGTCTGGCCACCGTCAGATGTCTTATGCACATATTGGCTTGCGGTGTAGACCACATTATGGTCAAACGGCGAGATTGCGATTGGCTCTGTCCAGTTCATCCTGTACTTTACCTGACTCGCATTTGCACCCATCGTGCGATCGGGCCAAACACTTACAGACCGAGCCAATCCGGTGCGTAGATCCATCCGCTCGGTAACGCCCGCGTAGCACCCTCCCCAGACAATATTGTTGTCAACAGGATCAGGAATGCTCCAGCCGGTCTCGCAGCCCGCGGTTGTAATCCATGTCGACGCAGGGATGTTTGACTGCCCGAGATTATTGCTAGGTCCCCGCAAGGGAGAGCCGTCCTGCATCTGCCCGTAGACAAAGTACGGGATACGGTTGTCCGTCGCGACGTGATACATCTGGGCGATTGGCAGACGGGTTTCAGACCATTGCCGCCCTCGCACGGTCGAAATGGATACCCCACCGTCACTGCCGATCATCATTCGATTTGGGTTCTTAGGATCAGACCACATGTCGTGGTTGTCGCCGGCCCATGGAACCAATTCAGATGTAGCTCCTCCATCGTAGGTTGCGCTGATACTGTTGGAGGGAAAATATACCTCGTTCTCGTTGTCGGGCATCACGAGCATACGAGTGTAGTAATGAGGGCGCTCGTTCAACAGACGACTGTAGCTCTCGACACGCCAGTTTTCTCCGCCATCATTGGAGCGCCAGAGGGTTCCCCCCTGTCCAGTCTCGATCAGCGCATACACGCGATTCGCATCACTGGGTGCAATCGCTACAGCGATCTTGCCCAACTCAGTGGTGGGCAGCCCGTGGCCCTCAATGCGCTTCCACGTATCACCACCGTTGTTGGTTACGAAGACACCGCTGCCAGGGCCGCCGCTCGTTCGACCCCACGTTTTGATGTCGATCTGCCAGGTCCCGGCGATCAATTTTTGAGGATCTGTCGGGTCCATCGTCAGATCGGAGGCTCCCGTATTTTCATCGACAAAGAGAACGCGATCCCATGTCTTGCCGCCATCCTTCGTTCGAAACACTCCGCGTTCTGGCTGCGGTCCATAGCCCGTACCGATCGCCGCAACATAAACGATATTGGGGTTGGACGGATCAATAATGACTCGGCTGATGCGACCTGTCTTATCCAGACCCATATGCGTCCAAGTCTTGCCACTGTCGATGGACTTATAGACGCCATCACCCAGCGACACATTGCTCCTCAACCAAGGTTCGCCGGTGCCGACCCAGACTATGCTTGGATTTGACGGTGCAATTGAGATAGCCCCGATAGATTGAACGGGTTCAGCATCAAATATCGGGGTCCAATGACTTCCCCCGTCTGTGGACTTCCAAACCCCTCCAGAGGCTGCGCCCGCGTAATAGACATTCGGATCGCCAGGTACGCCAACCACAGACGTCACACGATTTCCAGGAGGTCCGATGTAGCGATATTTCATCTGGCCAAATATTTCTGCTGACTTTGACGGCTGTTCTACCTGAGCGGCACCACGAAAGGTTCCTGCAAATACGGCTGCCAGTATCACAACAAGCATGCGCAATCGGCGTGAATGTTCCATCTATCAATTTCTCCTGAACTTGAAGATCCAGATAAGCCTTATCCCCTACATCTTCACGCACTACTCATACCCTGTCGTCGGCGAGCAATCTTTGGTTAACTCTCGCTTGACTATAGGCATATTGGTGGCAACGATGAAGTTCAAACACTGAAGTTGTGCGGTCGGCGATTGCGCAGAATTGTACACGGTTCCAAACATTCATAGCCAAGTCATTTTTTTGCTGCTATCAACCTTCACGACATGCCGCCGGATAACCTTATAGGCGCACGATCCTTCGATCCTGAACGCAAGAGCGTTGCGCTATGCCTAAACGAAGGCTCCTTGACATTGCCAAAATTCTGTGGCCTGATGCCAATACCCCACTGAGCACTCATAGCTGGCGAATTCTAGTTGAATGACTTCTACGGACTGGCTCATTTGTCTTTTGCTGTCGCTACACAAAGGAGAGCAATCCAAAAGATCGGTCACGATCTGTGATTCTGGTTGAGACAAACGCATTTTCCTGTGCCCTTTCACTTGCTTGAGACGGAATAACTCTTTTGCTGACAGGGTGAATCCCAAGATCGATACAATCCCGCAGAGGCAGAACATGGAGCAAAAGCCAAATGACAAGAATTTCAAACATGATCTCAAAACTTAGGGTTCCTACGCTATGTGGACTCCTCCTCGCTGGAGCAGGTCAGATGTTGGGGCAGGGGGGCATCACTCCAGCGCCGAACCGGACGCCCAAAGACGGAGGCGGCCCCTATGACCGGTTGGTGATTCGCGGTATCACCGTCATCGACGGCACAGGCGCATCTCCAGTCGGCCCCATGGACGTTGTCGTTGAACACGACCGAATCGTGGATGTTGTGTCCGTCGGCGCACCGCATGTCCCAATTAAAGAAAAGGGCCGACCGACGAAGGGTACTCGCGAGATTGATGGAACGGGCATGTATCTGATGCCGGGATTTGTGGACACCCACGTCCACTATGGTGATGCGAAGAAGGCTCCTGACGCAGAATACGTCAATAAATTATGGCTCGCCAGCGGTGTCACGACGGTCCGTGGCGTCCCCGCGGGGCCGCTAGATTGGGCGCTTCATGAGCGCGAACGCAGCGCGAAAGATGAAATTACAGCACCTCATATCTATGTCTACCAACCCGCGTTTACCGGCGATGGTTGGAAGCCGCAGGCAATCCTGACACCGGAACTGGGACGCGAATGGGTGCGATTCCTCGCTGGAAAGGGAGCGGATGGAGTCAAGCTCTTCGGGGGTGATCCGGATGTAGTCGGCGCAATTCTCGACGAAGCCAAAAAGTACAAACTCGGTTCGCTCGCTCACCTCGGACAGTTGAGTGAGCCTCGTCTTACAGCGAGAGACGCTACACGACTCGGGCTGCGAACTGTAACACACAGCTATGGCCTCTTCGAGTCGCTTTTGAAGGACACAACCGTCCAAGACTATCCTGCCGATCAGAATTACAACGATGAGCAGATGCGGTTCGGACAGGTTGCAAGAAACTGGAACAAGATCTATCCCCGGGGAAGTGACCAGTGGAACGCGCTCATAGCTGAGTGGGTTAAGGGTGGAACAGTGCTCAATCCAACCATGGTCATCTACTCTGCGGGGCGTGATCTCGAGCGCGCATACACCCTGGAATGGCACGACAAATACACACTCCCGTCGTTGATGCAGTACTACCAGCCGAATCGCGAAAATCACGGATCATTCTGGTACAACTGGACTTCGGAAGATGAGTACGCCTACAAAATGTACTACCGCGTCTGGGAGGACTTTCTCGAAGACTTCAAGAATGCCGGAGGTCACGTGACGACGGGCACAGATGCCGGCTTCATCTACCAGACATATGGCTTCGCCTTTATCCAAGAGCTGGAGCTTCTACGAGAAGCAGGATTTACGCCTCTAGAAGTCATTCGCTCGGCGACACTCTATGGTGCCGAAGAGTTGCAGAGCCCGAAGCAAACCGATGTGGACTTTGGCATTATCCGCCCAGGAAAACGAGCGGACATGATCATCGTGGATCAGAATCCGTTGGCGAATTTGAAAGTGCTCTATCCAACGGGATGGATGAGGCTCAATGACGAGACGGGTAAAGTGGAACGCGTTGGGGGAATTAAATACACGATCAAAGATGGGATCGTCTTCGACAACAAACAGCTTCTCGCCGATGTCGCCGAGATGGTAGCTAAACAGAAGGAGGCCCTCAAAGGCCCCGTCACGCTTCAAGGTATTACTAGAACTTACCAAAGCAAGTAGTGTTTGGATTGATGGATGTCGCATACAAATCATGCGTGAAAACGTGTTTTTGCCCCTGAACACGGCGCCGACTGGCATGCCTAAGCGATCTATATCCTCGCACCTTGCACAGGATGGAAGACACCATGCCTTCATCGCCAAGATTTCGCTTGACTTAAGTTCTCCCGATGTATACAAAACCATGAACCGGTTAGGATTCGTTTCCGCTTTCTGTGACGAATACCGCAGATTTGGAAGTCAGGTTTTGCGATCTGCAAGACTGTACCAAGGCCGCACTGGAATGGCATCTGCAACACCTCGCCTCTCCTACTTTGCAAGAGAGCGGCGGATGGGCTCATCGTAAATCGCATCACTCGCCTGTGATGCATGCATGATTGCATTCCTGCCTGCCGAAACCCGTCAGTTTGATTGTGAGCATCAACCGACCGTTGTTCTCTTATTGGGCGCTTGTCACACGTTGCCATCGTCTTCGCAGGCTTTCAGTCAATCGCGTTAGAGCTTCTGAAGAGAGTGATCGGACGTCCATCAACGTTGTATCTACAGTGCTTGTTTCAATTGAGGAGGGGCTATGACGAAAAAAATATTAATACTACTATTCATTTTTGGGGTTAGTTCATCGTTTATGTCTGGTCAAGTCGCAATTACCGGGCAAATACGTGGGTTTGCTACCGATGTCAGTGGAGGTGCACTTCCCAATGTGTCCATCAGCGCCACGAGTCCGGCTCTGATGACCCCACGACGGACAACGACGGATGTTGCCGGCAGTTATTTGTTTGAGTCACTTCCGCCGGGCACATACGAGCTTACCTATACCTTGACCGGTTTCAAGAAAGGTATCCGGTCCAACATCACAATTACTCCAGGCTTTACCGCAACAGTGGGCCTTGAGTTAGCGATAGGTACCGCAGAGCAATCAGTCGAGGTCTCAGCGGCATCTCTTGTCGTTGATACAGCGAACAATACAACGGCAACGACGTTTGACGTAGCCTTGCTACAGGGTATCCCGAGCGGGCGAGATACGTTTTCGACAGTGGCGCAGGCACCCGGCGTAGCGACGAGTGACTTCGACGTTGCGGGAAGTCAAAGCTTTCAGCAGTCCGTAATGCAGGTTCACGGAAGTCTCCCAGGAGATCAGGTCTACAGCTTCAATGGATTGCGGCTTAACTGGCCTGGATCGACAGGTGGATACACCTCATTTTATGTAGACAATGATTCTTTATCACAACTGCAGGTTGTCACTGACAGCGCTCAGGCAGAGGTGGCAGTAGGCGGGGTTTACATGAATCTAGTCCCCAAATCGGGTGCGAACACGATGCACGGGCTGGCAGCCATCTACTATCAGTCAGCCGGCACCCAAGCAACAATCTCCAATCCAATCTACAACGGGGTTCCGGTCAGTGCAGGTACGCCGTTCGTTATGGCCAGGGATATTGCGACTAATCTGGGTGGTCCTCTCCTTTCAAACCGATGGTGGTTGTTCGGCTCATGGAGATTGTACGATCTCAAGGAAAGTGTGCTCTCTGTACGAAATGAGGATGGTACGCCAACCACAGATCCAAACCATCAAAGCAACGTTACGCTGCGCAGTGACTATCAGCTCTCAACAAACAATCATCTTGATTTCGTCTGGTGGTTCAACGAACAAAACAGGTTCTTCCGACGCGATACCTCATACGCTTTTGTCAGTGCGGATGCAGCATGGCGCCAGATCGAGCCTGCCTACATACTGCAGACGGAGTGGACCAGCACACTTCATAACATCCTTTTCGACACGCGATTCGGTTACTTGCATCAGGTCTTCCCACTTGGCAACCAGCCGGGGACGTCGTCGACCGCGTTGAATCGGCAAGACGTCACATTATCCACTGAGACTGGAGCTCCGCCGTATTCCTTCGTAAATCCGGCCAGCGTAATTGCCCTTGCTGAAGGTGTTTCGTTCTATAAAGGCCATTTATGGGGCAGCTCTCATACGTTCAAGTTCGGACTCGATACTTCTGTCAACAGAAACGGATACAACTACACCGTAAACAACGGTATCAACGCACTCTACAACAATGGGACACCCACACAGGTTATTGCGTATAACACACCTGTTGACGTAAGAAGCATCTATCACGAAACGGCGGTTTACGCGCAGGATTCAGTTACCATCAACCGAAAATTGACACTCAATCTTGGTGTTAGATACGACCATTTCAACACGTTCTTCCCGGCACAAACCAGCCCACCCGCAACGTTTCCTCTCCTGTTCCCACAAAGGACATTTGCGCAATCTCCTAATGTCGCAACTTGGAATACCTTCCGTCCCAGAATTGGGGCGGCCTATGACGTGACAGGCAAGGGTAAGTCGGTTATTAGAGCATACTTTGGACAGTTTGACGTCCTAGAAGGTGCCGAGCTGGCGGAACAGATCAACCCGAATGGGCTTAGCACGCAGGTTTATACCTGGAATGACACGAACCATGATGGAATTCCGCAGCCAGGAGAGTGGAATCTTCCTGCGAATCTTGTGGCCGCCTCAGGAGGAGTGGTAACCACAGTAGATCCGAATCTTAAGCGTCCTTATTCCAATCAAGTCAATGTCGGATATGAACAAGAGGTCTTTTCTACAGTGAAGGTAGGTGTTAACTACTACTATCGGGCGATTAAAAATCAGTACGCAGAACGCAACCTGGCCAATCTGCCATCTGATTACACCACGACAACAGCAGATAACTCAGGCACTCCGCTCGTGAACTCAGTCACAGGAGGCCCTATCACGCTTTACAATCTTGCTCCTGCCAAGGTTGGCCTCTCGAACTACCTGATTACGAATATTCCAGAGCTGAATACTAATCACTACAATGGCGTTGAGCTAACGGTAGAAAAGCAGATGAGCAAGGGCTGGCAGGTCCTCGCTGGTTATACGCTGCAACGACAACAAGGGATCTACCGTCGTGGGTTGACGGACGATTTCAACAACCCAAATAACGAAATCAATCGTAGCAACGCTGTCTTGAACTACGATGCGACCCAGATGCTCAAAATACTCAGCAGTTACACCTTCCCGAAATCGATCAACTTCGCCGTTAACTACCAGCACTATACGGGCTATCCTCTCGATCCAAATAACGGACCGCCGACGGCTGTGTTTGAAAACCTAAACCAAGGGCAGGTTTCGGTCATCGGAGAGCAAATCGGGAAAATTCGTTTGCCGAATGTTGATCTTCTCAATCTGCGGCTCTCTCGTCCTACCCACCTGGGTGATCGGTTCACCCTTGAACCAATTGCTGATCTTTTCAATATTACAAATGCCAACACAGTCATTAGCGAAGTCCCAACAGGAGGTAGCAGCTTTAGGCAGCCGACGAATCAACTCAACCCCTTCATTGCTCGATTCGGCTTACGTTTCAGTTTCTAAAAACACTGGCGGCTTCCCGTGAGCAACTTGCGCTCTTCGTTTAGAGAAGGCTGGCTGGCTAATGCTGAAATACATCATTGGCCAGCCTTCACATAGGTCTAAGGATTGCTACGTGAATATAAAGGTATGTTCCGCTTGCTTATTGTTTGTAACCAGTTGCAGTTTTGTTTCAAAGGTTTCCGGTCAACAAAGTCCCAGAGGGAGTATCACAATCGATCGCATTGCGGATATTAAATATCCGACTGATCAGCACTGGTCTCCTGACGGACAGACCGTCGCCTTCTTATGGGATGCTGCGGGGAAACAGGATCTTTTCGTGGTGAAGCCGTCCGGGACCCCCATTGCTCTTACTGATTTCCCAGTAGATCCTGACCTTTTGGTTTCTGACATCGGCAGCTTCGAATGGGCTTCTCCTGACGAAATCATCTTTAGTAAAAGCAACCAGCTTTGGAGCGTTACGACCTCTGCGAGGAAGCCACAACCCCTCGACGGCTTTCAAAAAGTTAACAGCTTTTGTCTCTCTGCAGACAAGAAACAGATCGCGTTTGTACAGAACGGCGACGTCTGGGTCGCTTCACTGAAGTGGAAGACACGGCGGCGGCTCACTCATATGCCAGATGGACTTTACGCATCCCATCCGTCTTTTTCTCCCGATGCGAAATATGTTGCTTTCAACGCGTCACGTAATGAAGAGATCGCGGAACCTCTACCTTATAACGGGAACCTCATGAAGGTTTTCCGTAGTCTGAGTTGGGATGATCGTATCGGAGTCGTTTCGGTTTTCGATTACGCTGCTGAGCCCACATGGATTCCGGTGTCCGCTCGCAACTATGGCTCCACCGAGATGCAGTGGGCTGCCGGTCCTTCGATTGTGCACGAGGAATATTCTCCAGACCACAAGACTCTGGAGATCAAAATCACCACGCTCTCAGGCGAGACTCGCACTCTCTGGAAAGATTACGATCCCGCCTGGATATCTCCGGCAGATGGTGCGATGGACGTTACTTCCCCCGACGGCAGGTCGCTGGCTTTCATCAGCGATCGTAGCGGGTGGCCGCACCTTTATGTGATCCCGACTGACGCGACCGCCGAATCTCAAGCCATACAAATAAGTAAGGGTGCCTTTGGTGACGGTTACGCTGCGTGGTCATCAGACAGCAAACGAATCGCATACGCCCATAGCGTAGAGGGCGATCAGATGGAGCGCTTCATCTCCATTGCGACTATCGCAACTGGGAAAATCGAACCGATAGTCACTGACCATGGTGTTAACCGGAACCCTGCCTTTTCTCCAGACAACACTATGCTCGTGTATGAACGAAGCGCCGTTGAGCATCCGCTCGAGGTATACTCCATCGCCGCAAGACCTGGAGCTGCGCCGATCCGGCTCACCAATTCCTTGCCGCCGGGCCTGCTGCCGTCGGACCTCATCGCGCCGGTTGCAGTGCATTATCCAAGCCGGGCTGACGCAAAACCCGTTCCGGCGACACTGATAGTAGACAAACATCTCGATCGATCCAGAAAACATCCTGCCATCATCTGGGTCCACGGCTCCGGGGCTGATCAAAACTACTTAGGTTGGCATCCCGGTGCCTATCGCATGTACTACGCTATGAGCGAGTACTTGGCCCAGCAGGGCTACGTTGTTCTCACCCCAGATTACCGCGGCAGTTCGGGATACAGCAGGGAGTGGGCAATCGGTGCATCGAGAGATCTCGGAGGCGCAGAGACTCAGGATGTAAACGGGGGTGCGGATTACCTGAAGACTCTTAGTTATGTGGATCCGGACCGAATAGGCATTTGGGGACTCAGTTATGGCGGCTTCATGACGCTTCAGTCCATGGTGACCGATCCGACTCTCTTCCGCTGCGCGATTGATGTAGCTGGTGTGGGGGATTGGGAGACTTGGACGACCGGAGGGTTGATCTTAGGCCGTCTCGGCGAAACGCCCGTCACTGATCCAGAATTATACGATCGCTCGGCGCCGGTCAAGCACCTCGATAAGTTGGTTCGTCCACTGCTTCTGCTGCAAGGTACAAATGATGCAAACGTGCCGTTTTGGGAGTCGCTAAAAGTAATAGACACGCTCGAGAAGCTAGGCAAACCATTCGATATGGCTATCTATCCAGGTGAGATCCATTTCTTCCGCAGGGCTTATGTACTGCGTGACGCTTGGAAGCGTAGCGAAAAATTTTTTGATCACTGTTTGATGGAGCCTCACGCCAATGTGCGCAGTGCTGGGATTAGCACTCCAGATAAACGCAAGAACCCGTAAGGGTGACCGGTTAGGGAAGCTCTGCACAGGCATTGCTATAGCGCGGGCAAATTCGGTATTGGGTGAAGGAGCAAGAAGCCGCTGAGATGAGCCTGTGTTGACGGTGCATTTTCTGCGGTTCAACCGGCGGTCTGGGCCGATTTCAGGCGCAGCTCGGCGCGAGTCCGGTCACGCATTTGCGGTGCAGGTACAAGTTGACCAGAGCGAAACAGGCGCACAAGCCTGTAATGATTTTTGGCCATCCCCCGGTAGCGCGCCTTGTCGAAGCCGCCAACGGTAAGCGATTCGACGGCCACAAAACTCTTCTCGATCCCTATGCGAAAGCTGCTTTCTTTCCTACTGGTTCTTCGCGCGACATGGCGAGTCATTCGTGGTCAAACGACGGCTGCGCCCCGTTGGGAGTGCTACCGACCTGCGACGAGTTCGATTGGGGGGAGAGTCTTCGTCCTCGCCATACCCACGACATGATCGTTTACAAGTCGCACGTCAAAGAATTTGCGCAGCACGAGAATTCGGGTGTTAGTCCGGAAAAACTCGGCGTGACCGCTGTCGAACTCATGCCGATCCACCAGTTCGATACCTACGCCAGAAGCACATTGTGTCTCGTCAAAGCTCCATCCTGTATAAGCAAGCCCCAAGCATCTTGACGGTTAGGGCCAGCCCTGATTAGTAGCGGACAATATTTTTGGCGAGACACGATCGAAAATGAAGGCGCCAAGAAGCAGATTCGCTCGCTAGACGCCAAATTATTTGGATTAGAAGGTTACATTAGCGCGGAGCTCGATACGACGAGCGCCTTGGGCAAGGCCGTTGGTGGTTCCAAAAGTTGCGCTCTGGGTGTTGAAGTTGCCGCCATTCCATTCCGGATGGTTGAAGGCGTTGAGGAAGAGACTTTGTAGGTTGATGTGGATAGCCTCGAAGATAGGTAGATCCTTCGTTGCGGCAAGATCGAAGTTGTTCCACTTCGGTCCATAGATGTACGGCAGATTGCCTTCGACGCCAGTGGTTGTGTTGGGAGAGCGACAAAGTTGGTGTTGGCGGTACTGGTGCTCTGGAACTTCGGATCTATAAGATTCACGTACGAAGCCCCGGCCGCAGCGCGTGTGACGTGCACCGACTTCTGGATGTCGTGCGCCGTAGTGCCGGCGACGAAGGTGACGCCGCCGTCCGAAGCCGAGTTGATGGTGGAGGAGAGGCCGCCGGTGAGCAGAATGGGAGAACCGCTCTGATAGATGGAAATGATACCTGCGGTCCATCCTCCTACAATGTAGTTCAGGAGTCTGCCGTTGCTAAGGAAGGCCTTGTTCTTGCCGAAAGGAAGAGTATACGTTCCGCTAAGCTTGAGGGCGTTACGGATGTCGTACGCAATTGGAACGTAGTTGTAGTGAAGGTTATGCAGAGTAATGAGATTTGCTGCGTTTGCGATAGATCCAGAAGCCTGATTGGACGAATTACCAAGCGTCTTGCCATAGGTGTAATTGACGTTCAGGTCCAGGTCGTGAGAGACCTTATGACGAAACTCCATCTGCAGGGCATTGTAGTTCGACGAACCCTTGCTGCTGAGCAGGGTGGTGAAGGTGCCGGAGCTGAGCGTCGTGCCCTCGCGCGTAACGTTCGTTTCGTTGTCGGTCAACACAAGGTGAGTGCCGGGTACGAGGGCCTTTGTGGAGTCCATCGTCTGGATCGCGATGGACGCATTCGTGGTCTGAGCTGAAGCAAAGCAGGTACAAGCGATTTCTATGCAGAGTGGCGGGCTTGACCATCAAGGTAAACGTTATCTTGACTAAACTAAAAGACGCAATAAGTATCCACAATTGTATTTTTCATGAGACCATTCCGAGACCTTCAAAAACAGTTCCAGGTGAATCAACGGCCCGTTTCAAAAAAATGAATTACATTGGCCTTCTTCGAGTAGCGCGTGTATAGGACGCGAGCGCTTTTGCCAGCAGTCATCATCGAAAAGTAATTGGAGATCTTCATATGCGCCGTCTGCTTCGAGCTTCAACAGTTTTTTTCGCTCTCCTCTTCTGCGGTTCGTTCTTTGTAATGGTGCCGCCATGTGCCGCGCAGACCGATCTGAATGGCTACTGGGACATGCGCACGCCGAATGCGAACGGTGACGGCACCTTTCGCGATACGTACTTCGAAATCCAGCAGAACGGCGAAACGCTCAGCGGCACGTTGATCCGCCGACCCAACGGGATTCCGATTACCGGGACCTTCAAGGATGGTGCGGTTTACTTTGTGACGGTGCCACCTGCGCCGCCGACTCCTCCCGCAGGTTCGACCGCGCCCACTCGACCACCACGTCGGCCGATAGCGTTTGACGGAACCTACGAAGGTGGAAAGCTGATGCTGGAGACCCAGGGACGCAACGGTGTTGTGAAATCGGTCGCTGAGAAAGTGAGCAAGGAGGCTACTATGCCTCCGGCACCGCTGCCGCTGCCAGAGCTCAAGGACCTACCCGACAACGGGCTCGCCAGAACACCGCCGATGGGTTGGAACAGTTGGAACAAATTCGGCGGCAGAGTCGACGATGCTTCTGTACGAGGGATGGCTGATGCGATGGTGTCTAGCGGCATGAGCAAAGCCGGCTACGTCTACATCAACATCGACGACACCTGGGAGTTGGGCCGAGACGCGAACGGCAACATCACGTCGAACAGAAAGTTCCCGGACATGAAGGCACTCGCGGACTACGTGCATTCGAAGGGGTTGAAGATCGGAATCTACTCGAGCCCTGGGCCAAAGACGTGCGCAGGATACGAGGGAAGCTTCGGGCACGAGGTGCAGGACGCGAAAACATTTGCGGCGTGGGGCATCGACTACCTGAAGTACGATCTCTGCAGCGGGCTCGACATCTACAAGGATGATGCGCCGACGCTGCAGGCGATCTACCAGAAGATGGGGCAGGCACTCCAGGACACGCACCGGCCTATCGTGTACAGCCTCTGCGAGTATGGCCGTGCAGCTGTGTGGACGGGTTGGGGGCAAAGAGCGGCGGCAACCTGTGGCGTACGACAGGCGACATCTCCGACCGTTGGGAATCGATGGACAGAATTGGTTTTAGCCAGATCAAGCTTGTAACCTATGCGAAGTCAGGGCACTGGAACGATCCGGACATGCTCGAGATCGGCAATGGCGGAATGACAGCCGACGAGTACAGGACACACATGAGCCTCTGGTCGTTGTTGGCAGCCCCACTGATCGCTGGAAATGATCTCCGCACGATGACGGATGAGATGAAGAGCATCTTGATGAACGCGGAAGTCATTGCAATCGATCAGGACCCGGAGTACATGCCGGTAACGTCGATGTCGAGTGAGAACAAGATCGAAGTCTTGATGCGGCCTTTACACGACGGTTCGGTCGCGGTGGGATTGTTCAACAGATCCGACGCTCCGGCAGAGGCGCGGTTCGCACGGAGCAACTTACCAGCCAACCTGACCGGGAAAAAAACCAGGGTGCGGGACCTATGGAAGCATGTGGATGTAGCGATGGGGGCGGACGGCCTCACAGCAACCGTGCCAAGCCATGGTGTAGTCATGTTTAAGATCAGCCCCCCAGAGGGACTTGGTTCAAGATAAGATCTGGTCCTCTCAATTCGTATGCAAGGTATGTCGAAGACGCACAACCTCCCGGCTTCGAAATCGTATTTGCTGCACCCTGACATTGGTATCTCACGGAGGGCTATTTCTCGCCGCAAACGAGTTCGACTTCCGGAGAGCACTTCATTCTGGCGACGATCGAACAGTCGCATTTGCCGGACACTCTGACTTTGCGTCGTTCGCCAAAGAAAATTTTCGCAGCGTAGACGGCGCAACCATCTTGGGCGCGAGCGTCTCCCATTCCTGTACGGCAACGCCGGCATATTGGTGGCCATCGCCTGAGGCATCGAACACCGCGCGAAGGCAGCGCGTCGTCACGCGATCGAATGTCACGTCGACAAAGGAATCGATGGGAGTTGGATAGCCACTCGCGTTCGCTACGGGAAGCCACTCGTCTCCATGGCGATATTCGAGGTGCCACGCAGCAGGAGGGGCAACTCCAACATTCGCGCCCGCGTGGTGATCGCTCCAGAACACGATGTGCGAGCCATCCAGCGTAACCGGCTTGGCCCACTCATATTGAATCCACTGGCTCGGCGGGTTGTGCGGCGTCCAACTGCCCCACATGTCTGGAGGCAGCGGGTTGGGGCGAACAATACCGTCGTTGAGTGCCTTGATCCAGTATTGGACCGGAATCGGCTCATTGGATGCTGTAGCGCGTGCTGCCGAGGCGATGTTGCGACTCGGCATAGCCGGTGGCCTCGGTTCATGCGTCTGTTTGACTTTAAGAATTCGCGCGGGCGAGACACTGTCGTCCCACTGCATCGTATCGATCGCAATACTCCGGCGGAAGTGTCCGCCTCCTTTGGCATCCGCAGTGTGATAAACGAGATACCACTTTCCCCTGAACTCAATAACGCCTGGATGCGACGTAGTCGATGAAACAGGATCGAGGATGACGCCCTGGTAAGTCCACGGCCCGAGCGGCGAGTTGGATGTGCCGTATGCAATGCAGGCATGGTAGTTTGCCGGTGTGCAGGGCGAATCGGGGCCAGCCTTATTGTCGGCATAGACCATGTAATAGGTATCTTTGCGCCGGAAGAGCCACGCCGCCTCAAAGAAGCCCGTGAGGCTGGTGACACTGACTTCCTTACCCTTGGGTGTCACCATGTCCTGTTCCAGCTCGACGCCGCGCAGTCTTCCGAACGTGCCCCAGTACAAATAGACACGTCCATCGTTATCGACCATCGCGGTAGGGTCGATGTTTTGTATATTGTTGGGCTCCGGCAACGATTGCGAGATGATCGGACCGCTCGGATGCGCATCCTTCCAGGGGCCCAGTGGGCTGTCGGCAACGGCGACACCGATCACGAAAGGGTCCGCGTGCTCACGCTTTCCTTCTTGTACTGGTGCATACAGGTAGAAGCGCTTGTCTGGCCCCTGTACGATTTGTCCGGCATAAGCGTGACCTGCTTTCGACCATGAAAACAATTTTTCCGGACGCAGAATACCCGGATAGAAAAGCCAGCGTTTTGAGGCAACGTCCTTGGTGGAGAAAAGCTCCCACTCGTTCATGATGAAGTTATTGACATTGGGAGGTGCTTCATCGCGTCCGGCGATGATGTACAGCGTATCGCCGACGACTATCGGCGCCGGGTCCGCGGAATAATAAGAACCATCGGAGAGGATCGGGTTACCGACGCTCTGCACTACTCGTGGCTGCGGCTCTTGTCCCACCGCGTGAGTTGACAACGCTGAAAGCATAAGAGCAGCAATGCAAAGAATGACGAGACCCGCTCGCTCGAAGATTGGTCCGCAATCGAGATTTGGAGACTCATCTTCAATCTCGGAGTCCATAACATGAATAGGTTGAGAAAACTCCATCATCAGATAATACGGTATTGTCGACTATTTCGAATACGTTTCATCCGCGAACAACGCTGTCTGCGAGATCAAATTCTTTCGCTCTGTAAGTGCAATTCCCTGTCCAATTTGTACGGCTCACTATTGTTGTCTCCGCGGTACTGAGCTTAGGGAGCAAGGTGCTGACAAGCGTAGCACCTGAGACCTTGAGAAACTCCCGCTTATCCATGGGCGAACGTCCTTCCATCTTGGCCTAAGCTCGCCAGCCGTTAATCTAGGAAGTTTCAACCACGAATGAAGGAGCCCTAACCATCGCATCAAACAGCTTACTTCTTGCGAAGAGGTTCGATCACAGATGACATGTCCTCATCGCCATAACCCTCGGCAATCGCCGCCTCAAATAGACCTCGCGCCGCTTCTGCCGTCTTCAAATCGACATCAAAGGATGCTGCTTCATTCTGCGCATAGAGCAGATCTTTCGTCATCAAGCTGAGCAGAAAGTTTACGGTGTAATTTCGATTTACCATTCGCGCAGAGATCGCCCCAAGTAGAGGGCTTCCCGGAGCGCCGGATTTCAATACGGAGAGCGCCTTCTCACGGTCTAATCCACTGCGTTCAATCCAGGTAAGACCTTCTGCGAGAGACGCGATCTGCACTCCACACATAAAATTATTGATCAACTTCATCTTCGCTCCGCTTCCCACGCGCCCAAGATGAACAATCTCCTTGCTCATCACCTCTAACACCGGAGTAGCTCCCTGCAGCGCAGCATGACTGCCACCTACGAGAAAGGAGAGCTGACCCGCTTCCGCCTGCACCCGGCTGCCCGTTACTGGAGCATCGAGAAGATATCCGCCGCGTTTCTCGACCAATACCGAAAGCTCCGCTATCCATGCTGGGCTTACCGTGCTCGATTCAATTAACGTCGCACCTTCGTCTACCGCCTCAAGCGCACCTTCCTTACCTAACCACACTTCACGGGAAGCAACA
The DNA here is from genome assembly GCA_039922475.1 of Edaphobacter sp. Lineage (GTDB taxonomy): Bacteria > Acidobacteriota > Terriglobia > Terriglobales > Acidobacteriaceae > Edaphobacter. Next base: position 40,422 of record JBDTEQ010000054.1, on the reverse strand, counting down.
TCATCCGCCAACATGCTGATAACGACTGAGGCGCCCTTAGCAGCCTCCGCCGGCGTCCGCGCAAGCAATGCTCCCCGATCAATCAAAGCCTGCGCCTTCGCTACAGTACGGTTATAAACACTCAGTGAGAATCCAGCCTTTAGAAGATTCACTGCCATCCCGGAACCCATCGTCCCAAGTCCGAGTATTGCTACATTCCTGTTCACAAAGCGCTCCTATTCTCTTCTACTCAAGCGAACGCACCGTAACTCGGCGCTGAACTCCCTTTGATTCCACACGAATCGAATTGCGCAGCGCGCGTCCGAATCCTTCGTAACGAACGTCCATCCAGTCTCCATCCTGCAGCACAATGCCGTCGCCAAAACTCAGCGAGTGAGCCCCAAAGAAATGCACATGTACGTCACCAGGCTGACGATGCCCCTCAAACTTGAAGTGATGATGTTCAAGATTGGCAAGGCTATGGCACATGTTGTCTTCTCCCGTCGCCACCTTCTTTGACCAGATCGTGTTCGCTCCACGCTCGATACGCACCTCTCCCGTCACCGCCTGAAAATCTGCACCGACAACCAGCTCAGGCCCCAGGCTGCAGGCACGCAGCTTCGAGCCCGCAAGGTTCAGGTAATTGCGCTTCTCGAACTGGTGATCCGAAAACTCATTGCCTGTGGCCATTCCAATGCGATACGCCGTGCCATCCGCGCCAATCACATAGATACCTGCCAGTTCGGCCTCTTCACCGCCGTCTTCTGCATAGGAAGGTATCGCCAACGGTGCGAAAGGTGCCTGCAACATATGGCCGTCGCCTTTGTAAAACCACTCCGGCGCGATTCCAATTTCACCCTCCGCAGGGCAGCCTCTCTCAATACCCCACTGGAACATCCGCATACTATCCGTTATTGTCTCTGCCACCTTCGGAGCTGCAGCGAGATGCATGGCCTGCCTCTCCTTTGCGCTTCCTAAATGTGTCAGCCCGGTACCGGAGATCGTAAGACGCGATGGTATCCCCGGCACGTCGATCGGTGCCAGTAGATGCCACTTCGAAGATCCCGAATAGATCGCGTCATAGTCCAGCACCTCACCATGTGCAAGCGCAAGTGCTCGTTCACTCAGTTTGATGTTGCTGCTTATGCACTGCTGAACCAGCTCATAGACACTTTGCACTTCAATGAGACAACGAAGGTTAGGTTCTTCCACAACTGCAACTCTGCGTGTAGAACCATCGCCGATTTGAACCAGATGAATCATTCCTTGCTCCTTAACCAATAACAGTAAAGCGTTTCAAGGACTCTTCGTTCACGGTCAAACCGAGGCCGGGAGTATTTTCATCAAGGTCGATATAGCCGTCCACCGGGATCGGCTCCCCATCAAATATGTACCAGAACAGCTCGTTGCCAACCTCAACATCCACCTTTGGAAAAAACTCGGCCATCGGTGAATTCAGGCTGGCCATCACCACATGGTAGTTATGCATCTGGCCCGCATGCGGCACCACTGGAATCTGAAAAGACTCAGCAAGCGCCGAGATCTTGCGCGCCTGACTGATTCCTCCCACGCGATTTGTGTCGAACTGGATGTAATCGAGTGCATTCGCCTCCAACAAATCACGGAAGCCGAAGATCGTAAATTCGTGCTCTCCACCGGCAATCGGTATGCGTCCGTGCGCCTTCAGCTCTTTGTACCCGCGCGTGTCATCCGGAATAACCGGTTCTTCCAGCCACCGCAAATGGAATGGCTCCAGCAGCGGCAACATGCGCTTCGCATAGTCAAGCGTCCACCCCATGTAGGCGTCTGCCATCAGATCGATGCCGTCTCCTATAACTTCACGAACCGTTCTCACTAATTCCACATTACGTTGCATTCCTTCCGCACCATCCACCGGACCCCATCCAAAGCGCAGCTTCATCGCCTTGTATCCCTGGTCCTTGTAGCGCTGTGCTTCAAGCCGCAGTTGATCAAGAGGCATACTGTAGAGACGGCTCGCGTAGACCGGAATCCGCTTCTTCGTCCTTCCCCCCAGTAATCGGTACACAGGCTGTTTGGCGGACTTACCCAGCAGATCCCACAAAGCAATATCGACCGCGCTGATTGCGGCCATCGCAACGCCTTTACGTCCGAACGCAATCGTTCGACGATACATCTGCTGCCAGAGATACTCTGTATCCCAGGGATCTGCACCGATCAGCAATGGCTTCAGATACGTGTCGATGCATGCCTTGGTCACAAGAGGTGACAGTGCGGCATTGCCTAACCCAACCAGGCCGGCATCTGTAAATATCTCCACCAGTACCCATCCATGGAATGCAAAATTCCCCATCGATGCTTCGCGAAACGTAACCAGGTCCATTGGATTGGTGCAAAAGTGAGGAGGCAGAGGTGTCGTCTTCCCCTCCCACTGAACAACCCGTGTCCGAACTTCCGTAATTTTCATAATTAGCTCTCTATATAGGTTGTAAATCTGGGGCCTTAAGTGGGTGCACTCTGCCTCCAAGAAGCAGAATGGCTAAAAACCCGATGAGGTGAAAAGTTCCAACGATCAAAAACAACGTTCCATATCCAAACCCGTGACCGAGCATGAAACCTGCGACGACGCCAAAGATGGCCCCTCCAATGGCACCGCCAAACCCGACCATCCCCGCCACTGTTCCCACAGCGGACAGGGGAAAGATGTCTGCAGGCAGCGTCATAATCAGTCCGGACCACGACTGCTGGCAGAAGAAGGCGATGCTGAACAACAGGAGCGCCCAGCCAACTGGTACATGAGGTACCAGCATGACAACCGGCATGAACAATGCACTCAAACCAAGAACGACCTTCCGCGAAAAATCAAGCGATCTTCCCTGTTTCAGCAACGCACTCGACAACCATCCTCCAAGAAAGCTTCCGAACCCTGATGCTGCGTATGGAATCCACGCGTAGTAGCTTACATGTTTCACATCGAAACCACGGACGTCATAGAGATACTTCGGCAACCAGAACAAATAGAAATACCAGGCAGAGTCGCTCATAAACTTGGCGAATACCAACACCTGTACCTTGCGCATACTCACTAAATCCAGAATTGACAGATTGCGTGCGATCAGCCGCCCATCCAGTGTCGCGATCGACGCGTCATTACTTCCGCGATAGGCAGCCGCCCACCATATCACCCAGGCAAACCCTACTGCCCCCGACACAAAAAAGACCATCCTCCAACCGGATGTCAGCAGAATAATTCCGATCAGCGGTGGTGCCAGCACGGAACCCACCGCAGTTCCCGCGTTGATAACTCCCATCGCAGTAGATCGCTGATGTGACGGGACCCACTCTGCCACTACTCGCGTCGCCGCGGGAAAACCTCCACCTTCGCCCATCCCAAGCAAACAGCGAGCCCCCAGCAGAAATCCGAAGTTCATGGCAAAGCCATGCAACGCGCAGGCTCCTGACCACCACAGCATGATCAGAATAAGTCCGCGCCGCGTTCCCATAACATCCAGCATCCGTCCACCCGCAATGTACAGGACGGCATACGGGATCAGGAACGCAAACTGCAGCCATGAAAACTGCTGGTCGCTCAGCGGTATCGTCCGCTGAATTGCCGAGATAGCAACGGGCAACGTCTGCCGATCGAAGTAGCTGATCGCAATCGCCGCCGTTACCAGCACGACAAAATACCATCTCGCTTCTATCGAAGCGGGCTCCGCCGGCGTCTTCCCACCTCTCAACATGGTTGCCAAGACATCACCATTTCAAATGAAGGAGCGATGTAGCCTGCCGTGGCAGAGACATATCGAGAATACGCCCCCGCCGCCACGGGAGTGATCGCAAAGTCGCCCGTCGAGTCTGTGAGCGTGGTCTGCACTATATATTTGTTCCGTTTTCGTAGCCTTTACGATTGCGTGAGGGTAAAACGACGCTCTCGTTGACGACAGCTCTGCGCTACACCTGCAGCACGTCGCCATCGCGAGCGACCATCTCATACAGCACAGGGTTGACGAAGAATCCAAGAAAGAGTCGCGAGACCAGACCCGCAACGATCACGATCGCAAATGGCCGCTGCGTATCGGAACCGATGCCCGTCGAAAGCGCCGCTGGCAGAAGCCCCAGACAAGCAACAAGTGCCGTCATCATAATCGGCCGCAGTCGCAACAATGAAGCCTCACGTGTCGCCGTGCGAATGTCTTTCTTCTCCAGGCGCAGCTTGTTGATGTACGAAACCAGGATCACAGCGGTCTCAACCGACACGCCCATCAAAGCAAGCAACCCAAGCGCTGACGACACACTGAATGGCGTATGAGTCAACTTGAGTGCGATCAGAGCGCCGACGGGCTCAGTCAACATAACGCCAAGCGCAATCGTAACTGGAAATTTGAAGTTGCCATAGAGAGCAAACAGGATCATGAAAATGATGAGCACAGCAAGCGGTCCGATAAACTCCATCTGGTGCTTCGCTTCAAGAAACTCACCATACTCGCCGCCCCAGCTAATCCGATACCCCGCCGGCAGGGTTTTTTCAATCTCAGCAATCGAATGTTGTCCAGCCGCTACCGCACTCTCCAGATCTCGTCCTTCAATGCTGTACTGCACTCCAATGTACCGTGAGTTATTTTCGCGATAGATGAATGAAGCACCACTTGCCTCATGGATATTTGATAGATCGCTCAAAGGAATCTGCTGACCTGCGGGCGTTCCAACCAGCAGGTTCCCAATCGCTTGTGCATTCTGCCGGAACTCGGGCTTCATACGCACTACAAGATCAAACAGCTTCTCACCTTGAATCACCTGCGTAGCCGCCTGCCCGCCCACTGCAGCCTGCACCACCGCCTCAACATCTGCAACGTTGATGCCATAGCGCGCAATCTTGTCGCGATCGACATCAATCAACAGGCTGGGCTGTCCCAACTCGCGAACCACCGTAAGCTCAGTAAATCCAGGGACCTCCGCAAGTTTGCGCTTAATCTCTAACGCCTTGCTCTGCAGAACGTTCAGGTCCGGGCCATAAATCTTTACTGCCAGCGCGCTCTTCAATCCGGTCAGCGCTTCATCAACCGCATCTTCTGCAGGTTGCGTGAAATTGAAGATCACTCCAGGAAACGCACTAAGCTGCTTCTGAATATCCTCAGTCAGTTCAGCCTTCGTATGGATCTTTCCACTCTTCCATGTAGCATCACTGTAAGGCTTCAACCCAACATAAAACTCATCATTGAAAAACCCTGTAGGGTCCGTGCCATCATCGGGTCGGCCAAGCTCTGAGCCAACATCGGTCACCATTGGATACTGCCTCAAAATCGCACGGACCTTCGGCGAAAACCTGCTCGCCTCCTCAAACGAAACCGTATATGGCATCGTCGCACGCACCCACAGCGCCCCTTCATCCAGATGCGGCATAAACTCGCCACCGATAAAAGGAACTAACAACAAAGTCGCAGCCAGAATCAATGTCGAGACAGAGATCGTCGTCTTCGGATGATCCAGGCACCAATCCAGTTCAATCGCATAGTGTCTGCGCACCCATTCAAACGGCTTGTTCACGCGCTCATGCACGCCGTGTTTGAACCAGTAAGAGCACATCACCGGAACGAAGGTGAGCGTAAGAATCAGTGCGCCAACCAGCGCGATTGACACCGTATCGGCCATCGGCTTGAACAACTTCCCTGATGGCCCGCTGAGCGCATAAATCGGCAGGTAGCCCGCAATAATGACAGCGACAGAGTAAAAGATCGGGCGATCGACATCCTTCGCCGCCGCCAGTATCACTTTATGCAAATCGTACTGCTGGCCTTCGCGCTCGCCCAGTTCGCGAAACACATTCTCCACCATCACCAGTGTGCCATCGATCAGAATTCCAAAATCGATCGCACCAATCGACAGCAGGTTTGCAGCCACGCCGCGTGCATGCAGAAAAATAAACGAAAAGAACAGCGCCAGAGGAATCGTGAGCGCGACGATGACTGCAGCGCGAATGCTCACCAGAAAAGCCATCAACACAAGCAGTACAAGCGCCATGCCCAGCAGCATGTTGTACTCGACCGTGTTGATCGTCAACTGCACAAGATCACTGCGGTCATAGTAGGGTCGCACTTTTACATCGGGCGGCAGAATATGTTCATTCAGCTCCTTGGTCTTTGCTTCAACCCCCTGCAGCACATTCTGCGTCTGCTCGCCACGCCGCATCTTGATGACGCCTTCTACAGCATCATCCATCTTGCTGAAGCCGAATTCGCCCAGCCGCGGCGCGCTTCCGATTGCAACTTCCCCGATATCATGCACCCGCACCGGCACGCCATTCTGCGAGCCGACAACCACGTTGCCGATGTCCGAAGTATCACGCACCAGCCCGATGCCGCGAACGTAATAGAACTGACCTCCCTGCGAATAAAATCCCCCACCGGCATTGGAGTTGTTCACGGAGAGCTGCTGCAGCACCGTCGGCACCGTCACGTGGTAAGCGTAGAGTCTCGCCGGATCGAGCAGCACTTGGTACTGCATCACGGTTCCGCCAAAGCCGGAATCGTCCGCAACCCCACGCACCTGCTTGTATTGGCGCTCAATCACCCAGTCTTCAAATACCTTCAGCTCCTGCGGCGTCCGGTCAGGACTCTCAATCACGTACCGATACACAAGCCCCGACGGACTCGCAAGCGGCGAAAGCGACGGCGTCACTCCGGTTGGATACGTCACGTTGCTCAATCGCTCAAACACTACCTGACGTGCAAAATAATCGTCTGTGCCTTCATCGAATGTCAGGATTACATCGGAAAGGCCATACAGCGAGATCGAGCGCATCACCGACAGCTTCGGCACGCCGTTCATCTCAACTTCAGTCGGAACCGTGATCAGCCGTTCAATCTCTTCGGCTGCATGCCCCGGCCACTGCGTGATGATCTCGACCATTGGAGGAGCAAGATCGGGATACGCGTCCACCGGCATGTGTTGGTATGAGATCGCACCTCCAATGGCGATAAATGCCACCATCAGCAGGATCAGCAACCGTTGCCGCAACGCGAACTGGACGACATGATGAATCATTTGAAACCGCCCCCTCAGTGTTGCAGCGAGTTGGCAAACTGAAGAAACAAGCTGCCATCTCCTACAACTTTCTCTCCAACCGAAATACCCTTTAGAATTTGCGCCTGCCCGCTCTGACTTTGGCCAAGCTCCACATCGCGTCTGCCAAACTGGTTCGCCCCCACAGCAACATAGACAAACGGTTGGTTATTGTCGTCGCGAAGAACAGACGAGTCAGGCACGACGACCGCGTTGGGGATCGAACCCGCCGTCACCGTGGCGGTGCAATACATGTCCTTCTTTAATTTCTCTCCCGGGTTATCCACCACAATGCGGGCCTGCAGCGTCCTGGTGTTGGGATCGAGCGCAGGCGAAACGTATGAGATCCTCCCGTGAAAGCTGTTGGGATACGCGTCCGTTTGCACAATGACATCGTCTCCGCTTCGCACATAGGCAAGGTCCGCCTGGTACACATTGGCAAGAACCCACACTGTACTCAAGTCGGAGATCGTAAAGGCCTGCGTCTGACCCGCCTGAACCACCTGCCCCGGCGAGACGAGACGTTCAACGACCTCCCCGCTTATAGGAGCCAGCACAGGAATCGACGCCGAAGAGGGTGCCTTCGCCAGATCCGCAGGATTCTTGATCCCAAGAATCTTCATCCCCTGATCCGCCGCGTTTAAATCGGCCTGGGCCTGGTTGCGATCCGACTCCGCTTGTTCAAGATCACGCTGGGCGATCGCCTGGTGCTGATACAAATCCTGTGCGCGAGCATAGTTTTTATTCGCCAGCCGGTACGAGTCCTCCGCCTTCAGATAAGCGTCCAGCAGTTGCGAATAATCCGGACTGCTTACATCGAGCATCGGCTGGCCCACAGAGACATGTTGTCCAGGCACCACCAGAATCCTGCTGACAGGCCCGCCAACCTGAGTAATCACCGGCGTGGTTTTAAAAGCGTTGTATGCCACAGCTCCTGTAAGCCGAAGCGTCCGCGTCAACGTCGTCGGTTCAACCGTCACCACCTGCACATGCGACATCTGCTCTTGCGAAAGCGTGAAAAGCTTTGCCGTTGCCGACGATGAAGCATTGGCCGAAAACGATGTCATCTCCGCTGCCCGGTTAGGCTCACTCGAATTGCAGCCCGTCAGCGCCACGACGAGCGCAAGCCCCATCGCACATCGAAGTCTGCATCTACTGCGCGGGATCTGTGAAATCCTCATGGCACGCTCCTTGTTCCTACGGCTTCATGAAGCTGTTCGAGCGCCAGCAGATAAGAAGCCAGCGCCTGGCGATAGCCGAGTTGTGTCGTCCGATAGCTGCGTTCCGCATCGAGAAAATCAAGCAGGCTCGCCGCACCATGCCGATAGGCATACTCACTGATGTCGCGCGACTGCTGCGCCTCGTCCAGATACCCCGAGCGGTACAGCCCTACAATCTTGTCATTGGTGTGCAGGTTCTCAAAAGCATCCCTCACATCGGTCAACACCTGCCCTGTCGTAAACTTCGCCTGTTCCTGGGCCTGCGTAATCGCAAAACCCGTACGCGCGATCTCCCCTTGATTGCGATCGAAGATGGGTAGCTGTATCTGCCCAAACACGGAGACGTTATTGATATTCCCGATGTGCGTATAACTCACCTGCCCCGTGACGTCTCGTTTGCCGATCGCCTTCTGCAATGCTTGTAGGCTGTTCGCCGCCGTAACTCCCAACTGCGCAGCATGCAAGTCAGGTCTGCTCTGCAGCGCCTTCGCCTGAAAATCTTCAACATTGCCCTTCACCGGCTGGTAGTTGAAATCCCCAGCCACGTCATAGTCCTGCGGCACCGACTCATACCCCAGCAGTTGCCGCAAATCCGACAACCCCTGCAGCCGAGCCAGTTCCGCCGTCGACACATCCGTCTGAAACTGAAGAAGCTGCAACTTGATCTTCAAAAGATCGTTCTCGCCGATATCTCCCGCTTTGTAGCGCGCCTCGCCGATGTCTACCGAGTTCTGAAAGCTCTTCAGATCTTCCATCGCCAACGCAAGCGTCGACTCAGCCAGTTCAACATTGATGAACTGCGTAGCCACATTGAACGTCAGGCTTCGTTCGTTATCTGCAACCTGCGACCGCGTCACCGCCGTCAGGTCTTTGGCCGCCTGCAGCCGGTGTTGCCTCTTCTTCCCTCGTTCAAACAGATAGCTGACGCCCAGGTCGAACTGCGCCGTGCTGTCGAGATAGTCCAGGCTGAATTGGCTCGGCTGAAAGATCGGCAGAAACTGCGAGTCCCCGAGCAGCACAGGATTCGGCCGCAGGTTCGCTGTCGTCTCCTCCGCCTCGCTCTGTTGAATCGTCGTCCGCGCCGCCAGCAGGGTGTGGTTATGCTGGATCGCCATCTGGACCGCGTCGTCAAGCGAGATCTTTACCGTCGCCTGACTCTGCGCCAACACCTGCGCCTGGGGTGCCGGCGATGGAGGCGACTGCCCCGGCGCGACAGGAACCTGAGCACCTGCAACCCCGAATAACAATTCTGTTACGAGAAAAACTGAAATACACAATCGCTGTACACGCATGGCGCTAGCCTTCTGAACAGGGCGATACACAGATTGACGTGCCCGCTAAGGCACGAAGTATGGAGGGAGGAAATTACGCGGGGGGTGCCCGTGCCGCGATATGCCGCGCAGCGGGACTCGGAATAAAGTGATACCGCTGTGGCTCAGGTCCAGGTCCCATGGGCACCAGAACCATCGCGCGAGCATCTGCCACCGGCGGTTCAATCGCCTGATGGCTCACATGGCAGATCGGGCAGGTCGTAGCGGAGTAATTGGCGTGGTGATGCCCAATCTCCCCCACCATCGTCCCCAGCAACAGTGCGACAAGCACAATCGCGAGAACTTGACGCCAAATCTGCTTCTGTTCAAACACTTCGAGCCACTTTCTAAAGACCCTGTATATCGTCTGGTAAGTGTAGCCTAGAAATGCGATTTTGCACATATCGCTCCGCAAAACCCTTCATTCGACGACTGCGGCTGATCATCGCTGGCGTATCTCGGTAATCGTTATGAATAGCCTGTTCAAAGACTTCTCAGCGATGCTTTGCCTTCAGATTATGTGAGTCGCTTTCTTCTTCCTTATAAAAACGGTAGAAGCGGGCATCGCATTGTTCGCAGCGAAACGGATACAGAAAGACAAGCCGCATCAGAGGCTCCAGGGCAACTCGATGCGAGCGTCTGACAAACTCATTGTTTCGACACTCCGGACACTTCGGCATCATCATGGCACCCCCATCTCCCCCTGCGTACCCTGCGCGGGAGCACTCTATATATAAAGCATACGCGAATGCCACGGCTTGAACGCAGGCCAAGAAGTCCTCTCACACCTCGAATCGATTCATTCGTAAACCGGCAAACACAATCCAAAAGGCTTACCTCGCTGCGCCGAAAAATAATATCCCCCAATCGGGTCAGAAGAGTTCGTCCCCCAATAAAAATCGTATCCGCGAAAATTCGCTCCTGTCGCCACGTGGAAATCGAGTATCTTCAACTCACGATGAAGCCAAAACTAAAAGCCATCGCGGAACTGGTCCTCACCGCACTCCTCCTCTCCGTCTCAACGCACCTCTGCGCGCAGGACTGCCTGAGCGGCCTTCCCGAATCGATCAAATCCACCATCGAGCAGGACAACTGGAAGATCGTGCAACCCAGCGACATCCCTCAGGACGACTGGAAGCTATGGAAGAACACCCATCAAGGCCAATGCCCCGGCGTCGCGGTCGGCAACTTCTTCCCCAAAGCCGACTCATCCTTCATCGTCGCCCTCATCCAGGGCGATCAAAAGAATCTCCTCGAACAGGTGATCCTCGTCACGCTGAAAAAAGGTCGACAAACAACAGCAATCGTCGTCTCGCCCATGGCAGTCACAACTCCGTCCGTAGTGTGGAAGCTCTCCCCTGGCCACTACGCCGGAGTCGACGGAACCAAAGCTTCCATCTCGCGAGACTCCTTCGTATACGAGAAGGTGGCCTCATCGGCAAAGCAGTTCTACTACCAGGGCTCCAACCTAAAGTCCTTCACCATCTCCAACTAGACGTGTTCACACCACAAGCGAGACGTCTGTTGAGCTGATTTCTCCGTTTATGAACAAAACATCTCTGTGTCCGCCGAAGAACTCGTGGCTGGTAGCGGCAACGCTGTTCGCCGCGGCACTCGTCACTGCCCCCGCGATTGTCGTTTGGGCGCAGCCCCCCGCCTCCGTGGCCGACGTTCACGCCAAAGGCGATATCTCCGGCGACTGGCAAGGAACACTCACTCTGCGGAATGGAAGGACGCTGCGAACGATCATTCGTCCGGCATTCGCAGAGTAGCGAAGGAATACCGGTTGCCGTTGTCCCTGCTTCTGGGTAAGCCAAGGCTTCAGCCTTGGCCCTCTCGCTTCCGCAAGAAATCGGGGCTTTAGCCCTTGGGGTATGCCTTCTTCCAGCCCCCAAAATTATTTTTCGCGTTTTCAGCCCAAAAATCGCATGTCAAGCCCCAAAACAACCTAACTAACTGAAAATGCTAAAGATAGAGTTGGCGTATTAGTTCTACTCAACCAGCTATAATAAATATAGAGATCGAGAAAAGCCCCGGCATGTGCCGGGGCTTTCGCAATTTCAGAGAGGAAAAGCGCCATAACTCCTTTGGCTGGACAAATTTAGCTATAACTCCAGCAATTGCACATATTTAGCAAGCTAGCCCTCGCTAAGTCCTTGCGAATCAGAGAATCCTGAAAACGCTACATAGGGGGGTACCCCCCTAAGAATTGAGCCAATGAGCTACCATGTCACAACCCACGGACGAACCTCACTTCCCCAAAGTAGGCGGAACCGTTCGTCCCATCGCTGGACCAGTGGCACCTGTACTTACGCCATCCAGCGAAGCCTGGTACGAGATGATCTTCTTCAACGTCTCATACGGAATCCCGGTCAAAGGAAGAAGGTGTCCATTCACCGCCAGCATCGGCGTCTGCTCCACTCCGGAGTCCTGCGCCAGCTTGATCGACGCATTCACCTGGTCCTTGGTCGCCTGCGTCGCCGCACATGCATCGATTGCAGCCGGGTCCAGGCCGGCCTTGGTCACAGCGTTCTTCAACGTCTGATCTCCCGCCTCTGCAGTCAAAGCCTCCTGCGTATCGAACACCGCGGCGGAGTAGGCAAAGAACGCATCGTTCTTCTCTTTCTGAATGCAATACCCATAAGCCGCCGCCTTGAATGCAAAGGGGTGCAGCGTGACGATCGGGAAGCTCTGATACACCACTCGCGCGTTCGGAAAATCCTTCACCAGTTGGTCCATCGTGCCCTGCGCCTCTTTGCAATGCGGACACTGCAGGTCGGAAAATTCCACCAGCATCAGATCCTTGCTCGTGGCTCCGCGAGCCGCCCCATCCGCCCGCTCCTGCAGCACCTTCCGCAGGTCGGCAAATGGAGTCGCGCCAAACGGCACCACCGTATCGCCCGCAACCGCATGGTTCTGGTCCGGAGTCACAAAGAACGCAGTCGTCTGCACCTTCGCGCCCGGCGCCTTGTCCGACACAAACACCACCACCTTGCTCACGTTCGGAGCAGCCGTCGACTGAATCGCCTCCACCCGCCAGATCCGGTCCGCGTCATACCCCCACAGCGCCTTCAAAAACGCATTCACGGTATCCACCGTAGGCGTTGGCGCGGTAAAAAACTTCGGATTTGCCGGAGGAAACGGGTCCGCCTTGGTCATCTCACCCAGATTCTGCAACTGCAGCGGAGGAGCCGCAGGCTTCTGAGACCCTGCCGTCGAAGCCGGAGCCTTCTGTGCCGCCGCTCCCGTCTGTGCTCCCGTTTGCGCTCCAGCCGCGACCGTAACGCTCAGTGTCGCCGCCAATCCTGCCACTATCCAATTCGAAATCTTCAAAGAATCCATCCTCCGCTGTCGCTTCTGCGCAACCTGCACCTCTATTACACCTGAACCTTGACTGCAATGGGAAACCGTCGCCCCATTCCGAACGACTTTTTCGTCACCTTCAGCACGGGAGCAGCCTGTTGCCGCTTATACTCGCTCCGCTCCACAAGCTGTAAGACCGACTTCACCAGCCGAACGTCAACTCCCTGCTCCTCCGCAATCTCCTCGGCCGAGCAGTACCGCTCCACATAAGCCTCGAGAATCGGATCCAGCACTTCGTAAGGCGGCAACGAATCCGTATCCACCTGCCCAGGACGCAACTCCGCTGAAGGTGGCTTCTCGATCGTCGCCCACGGAATAACCTCTTTCACTCGATTCACATACCGGCTCAGCTTATACACCCGCGTCTTCATCACATCGCCAATCACAGCCAGCGCGCCGACCATATCGCCATATAGAGTGCAATAGCCGGTCGCCATCTCGCTCTTGTTCCCAGTCGTCAAAACCAGCGCACCGAACTTGTTCGACAACGCCATCAGCAGCGTCCCGCGAATCCGAGGCTGCAGATTCTCCTCTGCCAGCCCAAATGCTGTCCCCGTAAACAGCGGCTGAAGCACATGCTGAAACTGCGCGAATACATCATGGATCGGCAGCAGCTCAAACCTCACTCCAAGGTTCTTCGCCAGCCTCCGCGCGTCCTCAATCGATCCCAGCGAAGAGTACTCCGTCGGCATCCCGATCCCCACCACATTCTCCGCGCCCAGCGCCTCCACCGCAATCGCCGCAACCAGCGCCGAATCGATCCCCCCGCTCAATCCCACCAGAACCTTGCTGAACCCGCACTTCCTCACATAGTCCCGAGTCCCCAGCACCAGCGCCTTCCACAACTCTGCAACCTCATCCACCTCAGCGTCCGCAACAGTCGCGCTATCCTCCGTATCGAAGACCACCAGATCCTCGGCAAACGATGCCCCCCGAGCCACAACCTCCCCATCGGGTCGAATCACCACCGACGCCCCATCGAACACCAGACTGTCGTTCCCTCCCACCTGATTCACCATGGCAACAAATGCCCCATGCCGCTCCGCAATCGCAGCCAGCATGCTCTGCCGCACCCGTGGCTTCCCCTGCCAATATGGCGAAGCAGAGATGTTCAGCACAATTCGCTGATACTTGCCCAACTCCTTCTCCCGCGCCCCCCACTGCGACATCAACCCCTCAACAGGATCAACCCGATACATCTGCCGCGGCCAGAACCCCTTGTCATTCCATGCATCCTCGCAGATCGTAATCGCCAGTGGCTGTCCGCCCACACAAGTCAGTGCCTGCTCGGTTGCCGCCTCAAAGTAACGCTGCTCATCAAACACGTCGTAGAACGGCAGCAACATCTTCTGCTGCACAAAGCTCACTCTGCCCCCATCTAGCAGCGCCGCTACATTCCGAACCTGCTTCCCCACCTTGGCGATCGCAGCCATCACTGTTCCACACAGAATCGCCGGTCGCCCAACTCCACCGGTCCATCCTGCCAACTCCATTACAGCTTGCTCTGCCCGTGCGACGAATACAGCCTTCTCCAGTAAGTCCGCCGGGGGATACCCACACACTGCAAGCTCAGGAAACACCACCAGATCCACCCCAAGGTCCCCACCACGGGCTGCATACTCAAGAATCTTCTTTGTATTCCCGGCAAAATCTCCCACCGTCGGGTTAATCTGAGCAAGCGCTATCTTCACTCTTTAAGTCTACCGCTTAGGAGCCAGTACCGCTCAGCACCACACCCACCGTTCGCGCCAGGATGCGCAGATCCATCATCAAATTCCAGTTCTCTACATACGCTGTATCCAACGAGATGTAGCTATCGAAGGAAGGATCCTGTCGAGCCTCCACCTGCCACAACCCTGTAATCCCTGGCAGAACGTCCAGTCGTCGCAGATGGGCCAGGTTGTACTGCTCTACCTCAGCCGCCATCGGTGGCCGCGGTCCCACCAGGCTCATATCACCCTTCAACACGTTATAAAACTGTGGCAGCTCATCCAGCGAGTACTTCCGCAGTATCCTGCCAACTCGTGTAATACGAGGGTCATTCGCAATCTTGAACAGAACCCCATCTCGCTCGTTCATATGCGCCAGCTTCTCTTTTAGCTCGTCGGCATTGTGCACCATCGTCCGGAACTTGTAGCACGGAAACGAGCGCCCTTTGCGCCCAATCCTCTGTGCTTTATAGAAAGTTGCTCCCTCCGAGTCCATTCGAACCGCAATCGCGATCGCTGCCATAATCGGCGCACCAGCTACCAGTGCGATTGACGAGATCGTAATATCCAGCATCCGCTTCACCAGAATTCCGCCAATCGGGAAGTTTCTCCGGTGCAACGGAATCGTCGGAAACTGACCGATATACTCCACCTTCGCATTCCAGGCCAGCCCGTCATACATGTCCGGCACCACGCGAACGTCAATCCCCGCCACGCGCGCCTCTTCCACCATATCGATCACCAGCTTTTTCTCCGCCGGCACCGAGAAGAAAATCTCATCGACAAACAACGACCGCGCCAGCGACAAACAGTTCCTCACATCGCCGATTACATCCGCATCGCCCGACTCTGCCTCGCGCTCTGTCAACGCGACATATCCCTTGAACCGGAACCCAAGATGCTGCAGTGTATCGATATGGTTCCGTAGAGCCTGTCCCACCCGTCCCGCGCCCACAATTAAGACATTCCGTGTCTCCACCCCAGCTCGAAACCGGCGATAAACCATCTTGCGCCACAGCGCCCGCCGCAGGCACAACAGCGCCGTCGAGAATACCACCATCAACGCCACCACAAGTCGCGATACCGCCTCGCCGCTCGACAGATAAAGCGTGCCGCAGAGCAACAATCCCGAGGTCAGCGACGCCTGAACAGTCATCCTCTGTTCGTGCAATCCGCTACGGTTTTGAATCGGCCCATACAGCCCATACGACCGCGTGATGAAGACCAGGCAGACCCCAAACCAGCCAACATAGAAAGGTAGAAGATTAGGTGAGGAGTGGATCAGGTGAGGGAGAACATGCAGCGTAGTTACGTCTGGAGGAGTAATCACCCGGAACCGCAGCGCCAGCATCGCAGCCACTATCACAGTCAGCACGTCGATCGATGCCCAGACCGAACTGGCTACCGAAGGCCTGCGAAATAATCTCGTATCGGCAACAGACGCACGTCGTCCATCGCCCCCATATTTTCTTTCTGAAACAATCACCTGTTGCAGATAGTCCGGTGTCGCCATAGCGAACGCCTTTCAACTCAATGTCCCTGGGCCTAAAGTCGGTTGGATGCCTGAATTGGATTTCAGGACACTTCCCGATCAAGAAAATCAAAGCACTTCAGATAAAACACGATGCGAATCGATTGGTTCTGATAAACATCATCTATTCGGTGCCAAGTGGAGCTAATCGAAGGAGTTTCGGAATACTTTCTTGCAGGATACGTTGGGAACGTCGCCTTGGCAATACATCAAAACGTTTCTTTACAATGTCTTATAAACCATTTATGTACATCTTCTTAGCTGATCGGCTCTCAGCCGGAAAATCTCGATCAGGCGGGAGTTACCAACTCATCCAACTGTAGAAACTCCTGCAAGATAGGATCCTGGCTGCGCTCCATCTCCTCCATCGTCCCGAAGAAGATCGCCTTTCCCGCACTCAAAAACACCACCCGGTCTGCCAGTTTCTTGGCCAAACGCATATCATGCGTCACTACAATGCTCGTCAGATGAAGCTGTTGCTTCAACCGCTCAATCAAGTTACCCAACAGATGGGCCATCAACGGATCCACCATCGTCGTCGGCTCGTCATATAAAACAGCCTCAGGCTGTGCCGCAAGCCCCCTGGCAATAGCAATCGACCGCTTCATCCCAGTCGATAGGTCCGAAGGCATCAAGTTTTCCATCCCTGCTACGCCTACCATCTCCAGCAGCCCCTTCACCACCTGCAGTATCTGGTCCTCCGCCATCTCTCCGCGCTCCCGCATCGGAAACGCCACATTCTCTCCCACCGTAATCGAATCGAACAATGCTCCGTTCTGGAAGACCATCGTCACCTTACGTCGGATCGCCTGTAACTCCGTCTCCGTGAACCCGCAGATGTTCTCCCCCGCAACCTTGATCGCCCCTCGGTCGGGTTTCAAAAAACCCAGCAACATCTGCAGCGAAACAGATTTTCCAACTCCGCTTCGACCAAGAATGCACAGCGTCTCCCCCGGCAGCACGTAGAAGCTCACATCTTCCAGCACCACAAATTCGCCAAAGGACTTGTAAACATGCTCGAACGAAATATACGGTCCAGGCTTGTTCCTGATATCCGGAACAGCCTCTGCTGCAGCCTCATTCTGCTGCGCCGCCTGCTCCATAAACTCGCCGACCTCGGTCGACACATCATGCGACACGCTCTCGATCAGCGGTGTATCAGCCTTTGCCTCAACCTTCTCCGTATTCAATTCGTTATCTGACTCAGCCATAGCGACGACTCCACCCCACAGATCGCGACACAAATCTAGCCTAATTCATCGGCCCGTCTAAGTATCCAGCGCATCAATATGCTTCTCTGCCTCAGCAAACTCCTCAGGCGTATTCAAATTCGCAAACCAGCGCGACGAGCCCTCTTTCTGGGCCTCCGTCAGCGACCACCATGCTTCTACCCTTCCCTTCACCACCGGTGCGAGGAATGGATCATCCCACTGCATCTCCACAAAAACCTCCCTGCTCTTCACCTTCAGCGAAGCTGCAACAGCATCGCCTGCCGAACGAATCGCCGGAAGCACCTTGAACTCCCTGCGCTCCAGAGAAACCGTCAGGAAAGGTGCCAACTCTCGATGAATAATGAGCAACGTAGGATGTTCTGCACCGTCAACTGCAAGCATGGACAATCTGATGCTACGAATCGGCTCATGCAGCACCGACCAAAGCCACGCATCCAGCAAAAGTGTCGGGAGAAACGGCACATCCACCGGCAGAATCAGATTCCATTCATATTTAGAGTTGAGCAGAGCCGCTTCA
The DNA here is from genome assembly GCA_039922475.1 of Edaphobacter sp. Classification (GTDB taxonomy): domain Bacteria; phylum Acidobacteriota; class Terriglobia; order Terriglobales; family Acidobacteriaceae; genus Edaphobacter. Next base: position 22,520 of record JBDTEQ010000054.1, on the reverse strand, counting down.
ATTCCAGCCAGTGGACCACACCCCTCGTGCAGGTCCCGAACCAGCGGCGCGTATTCCTCCAATCCGGAATTATTGCTAAGGATATTCACCTCGGCGCAGAGTCTCCGCAGCTTCGTCGTCGCATGAAGCACAAGCGGCTTACCCGCCAGTTCAAGCAACGCCTTATCGTCTCCCATCCGCTGGCTTTTGCCCCCGGCAAGCACGTATCCCCCGACCGGAGGCAGATCTCCGCGTTGCATCAACCCCCCACAAGACTCAAAAACCGCACAATCGATTCGATCCCGCGATGAAAGTTCGCCAGATGAAACTTCTCATTCGGCGCATGCAGATTGTCATCCGGCAGCCCAAATCCCATCATCACCGTCGGCGTCTTCAACTCGCGCACAAAGTCCCCCACAATCGGAATCGACCCTCCCCCTCGAACAAACACCGTCTCCTTCCCAAACACGGCATGCATCGCCTCGGTCGCCGACTTCACATACTCGTTATCCGTACTCACCACAATCGGATCGCCCGCATGAATCAGCCGCACCTCCAGCACAATCCCCTTTGGCGTCAACGACTCGACATAAGCCTTGTACTTCGCAAAACTCTCCACCGGCGTCATATCCGGCACCAGCCGCATACTCACCTTCGCCAATGCCTTCGCCGGAATCACCGTCTTCGCTCCCGCTCCAATAAACCCACCCGGCATCCCATGCACATCAAGCGTCGGCCTCGCCCAAGTCCGCTCCAGAACGCTCAAACCCGGCTCCCCTGTCAGCGAAACCGAGCCAACCTCCGTCTCGCGATAGTGTTCCTCATCGAACGGCAAAGCCTTCCAGGCCTTCAACTCGGCATCTGTAGGCTTCTGCACCTTGTCATAAAACCCTGGAATTAAAATCCGCCCATTCTCATCCTTCAGCTTCGCAATCACCTGCGCCAGCGCCACAAACGGATTCGGTGCCGCTCCGCCATACATCCCCGAATGCAGATCCGTTCGTGCCCCCCGCGCCTCGATCTCGGTATAGATCATTCCGCGCAGTCCCACACAAAGCGTCGGCAGCTCCGGCGCAAACATCTCTGTATCCGACACCAGCGCCACATCCGCCTTCAACTGATCTCCATGCTGCCGCACAAACGCAGCGATCCCCTCGCCTCCAACCTCCTCTTCGCCTTCAACAATCACTCGCACATTCACCGGCAGCTTCCCGCCACCGGCCACCATCAGCGACTCCAGTGCCTTCACATGCATCCACATCTGCCCCTTGTCATCGACCGCGCCGCGAGCATAGATATTCCCATCCCGCTCCGTAGGTTCAAACGGCGGCGACTTCCACTCATCCAGAGGCTCTGCCGGCTGCACATCATAGTGCCCATAGCAAAGCACGGTCGGCTTCGGCTTCCCATCAGCCGCTGCATGCAGCCAGTCTGCATAAACCAGGGGATGCCCATTCGGATGCTTCGCCGTAGTCGTCTCAATCAGCCGAACATTCTCCATCCCGATCCGCTTCAGCTCTGAGGCCACAAACTCCGCCGCTCGCCGCACATCTCCCACACGCTCGGGATCGGTCGAGATCGAAGGAATCCGCAGCAACGCCTTCAACTCCTCCACAAACCGCCCCTTGTTCTCCTGCGCAAACTCAACTGCCGCTGTCACCTTCGTCGTCACTGGTTCACTCTCCCGAAAAATTGTTCCCGCCCGGCATCTTTATCCAGTCGAAGCGCAACACAAGTATATGAAATATCCGTCTCCGCACCTACTCAACCCAATCCTCCTGCGTTCTGCCATCCATTATCTTCCTCAACCGCATCTAACTTGATGACATAAACTTCCGGGCGACAAAGGAATCCCGAACATGACAACTTCCCAGCAAGACGGCACCATGATCGACAAAATGGCGGAGTTCGATCTTCTCAAGGAGATCGGCAACTCCGAACAGAATAAGCCGTGGCAATCCGGCCACGATGCCAGAACTCTCTTCAAGAAGCACGACCTGAGAATCGTCCTCGTCACCATGGAACCTGAAGCTCACATCAAAGAGCACCACGCGGACGGGACGATCTCCATCCAAGTGCTCAAAGGCCACATCCGCGTTACAGTTCACGACAAGCAGCATGACCTTCATGTCGGCAACCTCTTCACCCTCGCCGCCTCGATCCGGCACGACGTCGAGGCAGTGGAAGAATCTGCTTTCCTTCTCACCATCTCGTGGCCCAGCGGCGATGAGCTGGCCGCCATGAAACACCGAGGCTACGGCAGCTAACAACTTCGCTTCCTAGAAGAAAGGACCAGCCCGTTGGCAACCCAGAAGATCAAGCTGAAACGCAGAGAAGAGATTGCTGTTGGAACAATGGCCTTTCACTTTGAAAAGCCGCATGGCTTCGTATTCATCCCAGGTCAGGCTGGCGACTTCACCCTCACCAATCCGCCAGAGACAGACGCAGAAGGAAACAAACGCAGCTTCACCCTCGCCAGCGCGCCCTACGAGCAGGACCTCATCATCGCAACCCGTATGCGCGACACCGCCTTCAAGCGCTCCTTGAAGGCCATCCCACTCGGCACCGAACTCGATCTTGAAGCCCCCTGGGGCGAACTCGTCCTCCATAAAGACGCCAGCATCCCAGCGGTCTTTCTCACTGGAGGCATCGGCATCACGCCCGCTCGCTCTATCGTCCTGCAGGCCACGTGCGACAAGCTTCCACAAAAGCTCGTTCTCTTCTACTCCAATCACCGGCCCGAAGACGCCGCCTTCCTCGATGAGATGACCCAGGCCCGGAAAGAGAATCCCAACTTTACCCTCCTTGCCACCATGACCAACATGGAAAAATCCTCTCAACCCTGGAAAGGAGAAACCGGCTACATTGACGAAGCCATGCTCAAAAAGCACCTCGGCGATATCGCTACTCCGATCTACTACATCTCAGGGCCACCCGCGATGGTCGGCGCCATGCAGAAAACTCTTATCAAAGCAGGTGTAAAGCATGACCATATCCGCGACGAAGAGTTCTCAGGCTATTAACCTGCTTACGCAGAAGGGATAATCACCAATGGCAATCAAACTCAAACGAGTCTACGAAGAACCCTCCCAGGAAGACGGCACCCGCATCCTCGTCGACCGCCTCTGGCCTCGCGGTTTAACGAAGGAAAAAGCCCGTGTCGACCTCTGGTTGAAAGAAGTCGCCCCCAGCAGTGAACTCCGAAAGTGGTTCGCTCACGATCCCGCCAAATGGCCCGAGTTCAGAGCGCGATACAAGGCCGAACTCAAACATAATGGTCCACAGGTTGCTCTTCTTAAACAAGCCGCCGGCAGGGGCCATACCACCCTCATCTACGGAGCTAAAGACACCGAACACAACGAGGCCGTCGTCCTGCAGGACCTGCTCAACCACTAAGCCTGAAACGCCCGGCTACATTCAGTTTGACGGAACGACCTTCTCCGCCGCCACAGCCTTGCCTGCAAGGAACTTCGCGATGTTCTCATTCAAGAACTTTGCGTCCGCAGGATCGGCCGCAGCTCCTGCCGGGTGTCCCCACAGCGAAGGAATCGGCAGCAACGATACCGTATGCATAAACTGCGCCTCGTAGCGTGCATCGGTCACCGGAAAATACTGATCTGTCATCGAAGGCATATACAGGAATGGCGCTTTGATCGATCCCAGCGCCTTCTTCTCATCTCCGCCAAATCCCTTCGTTGCCCCGACATCCTGCTTCTCCCAGGTCCGCATCTGCAGAATCAGATTATTTGCATCCTTGCCCCGAAAGAAATCTGTTCGCATGCGATTCAGAACATCCTCAAACGTAGTCCCCGGCTTCGCATTCGTCCGCCACAACTCGTCCCGCCACCATTGCGGCGAATACAGCCATGCCGCCCACACCATTCCCGTCGCCTCAATTCCAACCTTCGGCTCCTCTTTATAGTCCCCACCCTTGAAGTTCTCATCCGCTGTAATCGCCGCGATCTGTCCCTCCAACCGTACAATTCCATGTCCATAGGTCTTCGCGGTCCCTGAAGTCGCCACGACACGGTCCATGAAATCCGGATAGCTTACAGCCCACTGAAACGCCTGCTGCGCCCCCATCGAAAATCCAATCACGGCCTTCAGGTGCGTGACATGCAGATCTTCGGTCAACAACCGATGCACCGCCTCCACATTGTCGCGAATCGTCATCACCGGAAACCGTGGTCCATGAAACGGTTCCGGCGTATTGCTGGGCGAAGAGGAGCTCCCATTCCCAAACAGCTCCGTCGTAATCAAGAACAGTTTTCCCGGATCGAGCGCCTTATCCGGCCCCATCAGCCACTCATACCCGTTCAGCCTCGCCATGTAGTGCGACGGCAGCAGAATCGCATTGTCACGCGCAGCATTCAAATGTCCGTATGTCCCGTATACGATATGTGCCTCAGGCAGCACCGCACCGCTCTCTGTCTTGAAGTTCTTGATCACAAACTCATGCCGCACCGGTGCCTCAAGGCCCCACGCCGCCGAAAAACTCGCAAACGAACCCACAAGCAAGAACAGATAAATAAGTTTTTTCATGGTGCGGCAATCTTACTATCCCGAGCCAGTCCCGTAGTGGAAAATTCTTATGTTTCTCGCAAATCTATCTCGATCGATAGACAATGACTTCATGAACTCTGTCGACAAGATCAAAACCGGCCAAACCTGGAACACCGAAGCCTACGCCGCCAACGGCCGCTTCGTAGCCACCCTGGCTTCCGGCGTCGTCGCGCTACTCGCCCCCAGACCAGGCGAACAGATCCTCGATCTCGGCTGTGGCGACGGAGCCCTCACCGAACAACTAACCGCCACCGGAGCCGTCGTCCTCGGCGTCGATGCCTCTCCCACCATGCTCGCCGCCGCCCGTCAGCGCAACCTGACCGTCGAGCAGCACGACGCCACCGCCCTTCCCTACCATCACCAGTTCGACGCCGTCTTCTCCAACGCCGCCATCCACTGGATCACCGGAGTTCTCGGCCAGCAAGCACTTCTCGCAGGAGTTCATCGCGCGCTGCGTCCCAACGGTCGCTTCGTCGCCGAGTTCGGCGGCCAGGGCAACATCGCCGCCATTCGCACCGCTCTCCAGGCCACCCTCGCTCCCTTCCACATCGACGCCGAAACCGCCGCAGCCAGCTTCTATCCCTCACCCGCCATCTACCGCCGCTTGCTCGAAGAAGCCAACTTCACCGTCCAGTCGATAGAACTTATCCCTCGTCCCACCCCGCTCCCTAACGGCATGGAATCCTGGCTCAACACCTTCCGCAACGGCGTCCTCGACCAGCTCAACCCAACCGACCGCGCAACAGTCCTCACCCAGACCGTAGCTCTACTCGTACCCATCCTCCGCGATACCGACGGCAACTGGACCGCCGATTACGTCCGCCTCCGCTTCCACGCCACCGCAAACCCCTAGGCAGTATCGACAATAAGGACTGTCATCCTGACCCTGAGCCAGTCGAACGGGCTCTCGCAGCTTTAATCGCGAGAGGTGGAGTCGGGGATAAAGAACCTGCGGTTTGCTCCCGACGCCAATCTCGTTTTGCCCCAACACCCGGTCCTCTATGTGTCGATACCGCTAGTCCCGTTGTCCTCTGCCGGAGGACGATCCGAACCCCTTTGCCTTTCCCACCAGAACATCCAGCCCCGCCTTCAACCCATTCATCAACCCCGCAAACTCGCGCACCGGAACTTTGATCGCCCGCTGCAGCGTATTGGAGATCTCAGAGGTCGTATTCAGTACTGCCGTCAACATTCCATCCACCCGTGCTACCTGCGCGCGCGTCCTCAGGTTCAACTCGTTCGCCGTTACATCGAACTCCTGTGCCTTGCTGCGAACTACGTGGCTTGTCTCCACCAGGTTCTCTGTAATCACCTTCACCTTCGGGGCAGCATCGCGAATGATCTCATGGGTCGCCGTAATCACCGGCATCGCCTTCTCCCGAAACTCTTCCACGAACTCCAGTCCCTTCTTCCGAGCCTTCGCCGCGCCAACTGCCATCACGATCAACGCAATCGCCTGCACCACCATCGAAAGCGCCACCACGCCAACAAAGATCATCAGCAACTTCGAGTTTCCTGTAGAAAGCGAACCCGGATCTTCCAGCCACATTCCTGACATCACGATTCGCACCGCTTCCATATCGCCTCTCGCTCCTCAAAAAAAGTATGAGCTAACAATCATAAGGCCCGGCCACCCGCAAAGGCTGACCGGGCCCTGTCTACCCTAATCTACTCTAGGAACCGTGCTCGCTCGTCGTGCTGGCATACGCATCCTTGCCTGCATCGATCGCAGCCGAAACCTTATCCTGCTGCTCCTGCACCAGACCCTTGCCCTTCTCCACATACTGGGCCCACTGCGTCCGTCCGCGCTCATAATACTCCTTGCCGCGGTCCATATAGTCATTCATCTGCTGCTTGCCCTGCGACGTCAGCTCAACCGCTTTGTCCTGGGCCTGTTGCGCCAGCACAGCCGCCCGATCTCTGGCGTCCAGTGCGCTCGCTACCAGGTCCTCGCGTGTCTCCTTGCCGGCCTTCGGAGCATACAGCACGCCAACCAGCGCGCCGACTCCAAGCCCCGCAAGAAACCATCCCAATCCGCTTACTCCACTCTCGTTGTCGTTATCTGCCATCTTTCCTTCTCCTGTCTTACGGTTCAAATAGCGGAATCTGCTGCCTCCGCTTTATAACTCAACTTCAAAATCGGCACCCGCCCTGTTCAATTCCCTGAGGATTCCCCTGCGAATTCAAGGAGTCGAAGGTTCAGGATTCGGTCTATGCGCATTTGCCGGTATCTCCAGCATACCCCGATCCACTCCCTGCCTGCAGCGCGCTTGTTCGTCTGCTTAGGTGGATGCCCCACCGGCCAATTAGGTTGCGCGTCCCCAATCGCCGCAAACGTCAATCGCGCAGAATCTCTATCACCTCTGCCCATCCCTTCCGTCATATATAAAGGGGTAGAAACATTGTCATCACCGAACCGAAACCAGAAGCGAACGTTGCGCATCGGATAAGAGTTCCGTCAGTTAAAGTGTTCGCAGCCTGACTTTTCGCTAAAAAGGAGATCCATGTACACCTCCCGAAATCTCTTCATCTCGCGCGCCATCCTTGCCTCAGCCCTGGCCCTGGCATTCACTCTGGCCGGCTGCAAAAATTCTCCGACTCCTGCGCCCACCGACGCCAGCCTCACCGACGCACTGCACAGCCGCATCGCCAGCGACAGCGCTCTCAGCTCCGAGTCTATCCAGGCTTCGGTTCAGAACCAGGTCGCCACACTCAACGGCACTGTCAGCAGCGAAGCCGCCCGCTCCCTCGCCTCATCCGACGCCTCCCAGGTCGCCGGCATCAAGACCGTCGTCAATAATCTGACCGTGCAAACTCCTGCACCGGTCGAAGCCGCAAAAGCCACTCCACCGCCAGCACTAGAAACACCAATGCCTCAAGGCAGACCCAGGCCAACTCCAAAAGCCTCTGCAAAGTCCGCCCCAATCGTCCGTAAGCCTGCCCCGTCTGAGCCTCCTCCGCTTCAGACACGAGAGCCTCTACCGCCAGTCGCACAAGCAGTCCCGACCACCCCACACGCCACCCCACCCCCGCCACCCACCTTCCGCAACATCACGCTCACTCCCGGCACCACCATCCCCATCCGCATCACCCAGACTCTGGACAGTGCCTCCACCCAGCAGGGTGACAGCTTCTCCGGCACCACCTCATCCGACATCGTCGCCGACGGCATCGTCGTCATCCCCCACGGAACTCCCGTCGCCGGCCGCGTCGTCGCCGTGCAGGAAGCCGCCCACTATAAAGGCAGCTCTCTCCTCACCGTGGAGCTGACCAGCATCAACCGTCGCGGCCAGCGCCTCACCGTCAACACCGATTCCTACACCGTCAAAGGCAAAGGCCGCGGAGCCAACACGGCCGAGAAAGTCGGCGGCGGAGCAGCCGTCGGCGCTATCCTCGGCGGTATCTTCGGCGGAGGAAAAGGAGCAGCCATCGGAGCCGCTGCTGGCGGCGGTGTCGGAGCCGGAGCCAACACCATCACTCGCGGCGAACAAGTTCAGATCCCCTCCGAAAGCCTCATCCGTTTCAACCTCACCAACACCCTCACTCTCAAAGTTCCCAGTGGCGGCGACACCGCGGCTCCAGTTCCAACCCTGCAGCAACATCCTGCAGAACCTCAGCAGCAGTAATAAGGAATTTTGCATCCAAAGAACAGGCGGAGGATTTTCACATCATCGTCGCACTCTGATGCAGAGCACCAACCTCACGCTGGTGTAAACTCAACAGCAGCGGGCCGGTCATATTCCGCATCCACGCTGCCCCTACTGGAAATCCTCCTTGAGGTACTGTCTTGACGAAGCCATCGGCAAACCGCCCGGCAGGATTTCTCACTTTCACCCTGCACGCGCATCTGCCCTACGTCGTCAACCACGGCACCTGGCCTCACGGCATGGAGTGGCTCCACGAGGCCGCCGCCGAAACCTATCTCCCGCTTCTCCGCGTCCTCAAAAATCTCGAGCGCGACGGCATCCGTTTCAACTGCAACCTCAATATCTCCCCCATCCTCCTCGAGCAGCTTGCTCACCCTGTCTTCATCGCAGAGTTCCCCAACTACCTCAACCGCAAGATCGTCGCTGCCCGCGAAGACGAAGCCTACTTCATCCAGTCCGGCGAAACCCATCTCGCCGAGACCGCACGCTTCTGGCAACGCTTCTTCACCCAGGCACTCGAAGACTTCCATCGCTTCGATCGCAACATCATCGCCGGCTTCCGTCACTTCAACGACATCGGTCTCATCGACATCATCACCTGCGGAGCCACCCACGGCTACATGCCGCTGCTCGGCACCGATGAGAGCGTCCGCGCCCAGATCCGCACCGCCGTCGACACCCACATCCGCCACATCGGCAAACACCCTCGCGGCATCTGGGCACCCGAGTGCGGCTACCGTCCCGCCGGCTTCTGGAACTACCCCGTCCCCAACGCCGACAGCACCCCCACGCCTCCAGGTTTCGACCGCATCGGCGTCGAGCAGGCCCTCTCCGAGTCCGACCTCGAGTTCTTCTTCGTCGACACCCACCTCGTCGAAGAGTCCGAGCGCATCCCCTCCCCCTACGAGCTCCTCAACGGAGCAGTCCCCCGAGACCGGAAGACCGAGCAGATGACGCACGAGCCCCATCGCTCTCTCTACCAGCCCTACTACGTCGACGGTTCCTACGGCACGAAAGATGATTCAGGAAAGCGCTACGCCACCACCGTCTTCCCCCGCGACCCCCGCACCGGCGTCCAGGTCTGGTCCGGCGAAACCGGCTACCCCGGCGACGGCGTCTACCTCGACTTCCACAAAAAGCGCTGGCCCGGCGGACATCGTTACTGGCGCGTCACCGGCCCCAGAGTCGACATGGGCGACAAGCTCCCCTACTATCCGCAACAGGCAGCCGAACGAGTCAAAGCCCACGCCGGAAACTTCATCCATCTCGTCTACGAAGCACTCAAGTCCGGCTTCAACGATGAGATCCCGCCCATCCTCTGCTCTCCCTTCGACGCCGAACTCTTCGGTCACTGGTGGTTCGAAGGCCCACTATGGCTCGAAGCCATCGCCCGCAACCTCCACGACGAAAACGCAGGCGGAGCCACCGGCCTCCAGCTCATCTCCTGCGCCGAGTATCTCGACACCTATCCCCGCGCCGGCTTCATCGCCATGCACGAGGGCTCCTGGGGAGCCGAAGGCACCAACCAGGTCTGGATGAATCCCGAAACCTCCTGGACCTACACCCACATCTATCCCGCCGAGCTCTACGCCCGCGACGTCTGCACCGCTGGCCACTGGCGCAACTCCGCCCTCGGCAAGCGCATCATGCAACAGCTCTGCCGTGAGCTTCTCCTCCTCGAATCCTCCGACTGGCAGTTCCTCATCACCACCGGAGCCGCCCGCGACTACGCCGAGATCCGCTTCCTCACCCACAACGATCAGTTCAACGAAGTCAAAGCCATCTGGCAGAGCTTCGAATCCGCCGGACAACTCACCAAAGCCCAGGATGACCGCCTGGCCGAAATCGAACTCCGCGACGGAGTCTTCCCCGACATCGATCCCGGCCTGTGGGTCGCCGGAGCAAAGCAGTCCCGTCCAGAGATCGCCGCCTCAATCGGCTCGTATCAGCTCAACGGAGCTCCCGCAAAAACGCCCGCCCCCAAACCACGCATCGCCTCAAACGAAGCCGTCACCAGAACCGCAGCCGAAATCACAAAGTACGACGGCGTCCCCACCGAAACCGCCATCTCGCACAATCCAGAGAAGCGCTGACCATCTCCAGCCTGACCATCTCCGGATCGCACAGTCCCTTTGAACCTGTCATCCTGCGAAGCTCAGAACCCCCATTGGGTTGCTTTTTTTGTTTGTCATCCCGCAGGGATCTGCTGTTGTTTTTCTGCCGTTACTAGTTACTGTTGCTTCCCCGCTAAACTCGCACTCATACTTCCTTCAAAGTAGTCATCCTGAGCGAAGTTGCTCACGGCACTTTGTGAGCAACGCAGTCGAAGGACCTGCGGTTCCTCTTGAGAAGCTCTAATTTGAATCCGCTGAGCGATTGACCTTTGGTCTTGCGATCTTCTGGCGCAGGTACTCGAAGACGATCCAAGCCACGTAACCATTAGCCAGCAGCATGAAGAAACCTTTGCCGCTCAGGTCTCTGTGAGTAATTCCTCTGAACGCAATCCCGACAGCAATTCCCCCAAATTCAAGCAGAGCCAGGGACAATCCCACGACCCAGAAGATGCGCCTCATCCTCGGCACATAAACAGCAATGAGACTGCACACTGCGATGACAAAAACTGAAATCCCTAGCGTAAGCAGCGCTCGATCATTCATGTCCGCATTCTCTCAGAGCAATCATGTAGAGAGCAGGTAAAACTATTTTTCGCGTTTTCAGCCCAAAAATCGCATGTCAAGCCCCCAAACCACCTAACTCCATCAAACGAAAAGAGATCGAGTTGGCGTATTAGTTCCCCTCAAACCGCTATAATGAATATAGAGATCAAAAACAAGCAAGCCCCGGGCATCCCTCCGGGGCTAACTCATTTAGAAAGACGAATTTGACCCTTAACCCCTTTGTCATGACGAATTTGGGAGAACCAACTCCCCGTAACTCAATGAAAATAAAGGAATCTCGCCTCTACATAGGGGGAGGGGGGGCCACTACCATAAGCAGCCGACAGGATGAACACCAGCCAGTCCGGCAAAGCACCAGCTCCGCAACGAGTTCACCACGCCACGATGAAACGCAGCATCATCTAACGAGATAAGAAGGAGCAAAGGATGAGCACGCAGACTCTACCGAACCTGGTCCCGCCCTTCACACGCGAAACCGCCGCCGCAAAGATCCGCAAAGCCGAAGACGGATGGAACTCACGCGATCCAGAAAAGGTCGCACTCGTCTACACCGTGGACAGCGTATGGAGAAACCGTGCTGAGTTCGTCACCGGCCGCAAGGAGATCATCGAATTCCTCACCAGAAAGTGGCGTCGCGAACTCGACTATCGCCTCATCAAGGAGCTGTGGGCCTTCGACGGATCGCGTATCGCCGTCCGCTTCGCCTACGAGTGCCACGACGACTCCGGCAACTGGTACCGCTCCTACGGAAACGAGAACTGGGAGTTCAACAAGGACGGACTCATGCATCATCGCCACGCCTGCATCAACGACCTCCCCATCAAAGAGTCCGACCGCAAGTTCCACTGGCCTCTGGGCAGGCGGCCCGACGATCACCCCAGCCTCTCCGAGCTGGGCCTGTAACAACGAAGGAGCCGCCGCAATAAAGTAACGCGAAAGAGGAAAGGACAGGAATAGCGAAACGAAGTGGCCACTGCAACCTCAACCCGACCGCCCATCAAGGCGATAAGCCGCCACACCAGCCCTCTCGCGCTCTGGCATCTTCTCTCTCTCGACGCCCCCACCGTCGCCGTTCTCTGGACATGGTTCATCGCCTCCGCCAACCATGTCCATCTGCCTCTATACTCGGCGCTGGCCATGGCCATCACCGTCTGGATGCTCTACGCCGCCGATCGTTTGATGGACGCCCGTTTGATGGACGCCCGTCTCATGGACGCGCGCCTCCTTGACGCCAGCCCAACCCACCACGAAGACCTCGAAGCCCGTCACTACTTCCACCACCGCCATCGAACCTCCTTCCTCTTCGGAATCCTCGCCGCCTCAGTCGCACTCGCAGTTCTTCTCCCCAGCCTCGAAGCCGAAGCCATCCACCTCTACCTCATCCTTGGAGGCATGGTCGCCGGATACTTCATCCTCATCCACGCCACACGCAGCGCCCACCGCTTACCCAAGGAGATCGCCGTCGGCCTCTGCTTCGCCGCCGCCACCTTCATCCCCACCGTCGCCCGCCGCCCCGAGCTTCGCCTCCCGCTTCTCCCCTCCGCACTCTTCTTCGCCGCCCTCTGCAGCTTCAACTGCCTCTTCATCTACGCATGGGAGCATGAAGGCCACAGTACCCACCGCCTCACCCACGCGATCACACGCCACGCCATCGCCAACCTCCCGCTCCTGACCATCTTCCTCACTCTCGCCAGCGCCGCCCTCGCCATATTCGATCGTCACGCGGCCAGATCGATCCCTTCCGCCATCGCCCTCTCCGCCGCACTCCTGCTTCTCCTGCACACTCGCCGTCACGCCATCGCCCGAACCACCCTCCGCGCCGCCGCCGACCTCGCCCTCATCACTCCACTCCTCTTACTGCCCTTCCTCTACCAATGAGCACCACCGAACCCAACTTCAACCCGATAGCCCGTCCCTATCGCTGGCTCGAATACCTCACCCTCGGCAAGTCCCTCGAAAACTGCCGCCTTCACCACCTCCCGCAGCTTCTCGCTCAGCGCAACGCCCTCGTCTTGGGCGACGGAGACGGCCGCTTTCTCGCCCAACTCCTCAAACGCAACCCGCACCTCCACGCCGACGCAGTAGACACCAGCTCCACCATGCTCAAGCTCCTCCGCCAACGCTGCGAAGCAGTCGCTCCAGACGCAAACATCCGCCTCCGCACCCATCAAGCCAACGCCCTCACCGCAGCCCTCCCAAACCCACTTCAAGCCCCATACGATCTCGTAGTCACCCACTTCTTCCTCGACTGCCTAACCCAACCTGAACTCAACAACCTCATCAGCCGCATCAAACCCACCCTCGCTCCAAACGCACTTTGGCTCATCTCCGACTTCCGCATCCCCGCCGGCCCAATGCATCTCCCAGCCAGACTCCTCATCCGCACCCTCTACGTCGCCTTCCGCCTCCTCACCGGACTCCGCACCACCCACCTCCCCGACCACGCCACCCCACTCGCACAAGCTGGCTTCACTCCAATCTCCCAACAAAATCGCCTCGCCGGAATCCTCACCACCGAACTCTGGCAGGCCCGGCCCACTCCGTAAACTCCTTTCGCATCAAAACTCGAAGCACCTCCTATCCTCTATGCTGCGCACCTACTTCCTCACTGCCGCCGCCATCCTCCTGGTTCCTGCCTCTCTGCAAGCCCAGTCGAGCATCGCCACCAACTCTCCCGGCGGCAAGCCCCTCTCCACCCGAGTCGTCGCCTACACCATCGACGCCCACCTCAACACCGACAGGAAATCCCTCGACGCCACCGAGACCATCACCTACAAAAACCTCACCGGCCAGCCCCTGGCCACTATCCCCTTCCACCTCTACCTCAACGCCTTCCGCCCCGAATCCACCTTCACACGCGAAACTCACTTCGATGGAGGCGCCCCCGACTCCGACGCTGGGAATCATTACCCTTCCGAAAAGTTAGGCAGCATCGTCATCTCCCACATCGACGCCGAAGGCTACGGCGACCTCATCTCCGCCATGCACTTCATCGCACCCGACGACGGCAACACTGAAGACCACACCGTAACCGAAGTCACCCTCCCCCGTCCCCTCGCATCCAACGACTCCATCACCTTCCACCTCGCCTTCCACGATCAGTTCCCTCTCTCCGTCGCCCGCAACGGATACAAGCGCGACTTCATCATGGGCGGACAGTGGTATCCCAAACCAGGCGTCTTCTGGCACGGCGCCTGGAACTGCCATCAGTACCATGCCACCACTGAGTTCTTCTCCGACTTCGCCACCTTCAACGTCAGCCTCACTCTCCCCCGTCGCTACGTCGTCGGAGCCAGCGGCGTCCCCACCGGAGAATTCGGTAATCCCGACGGCACCAAAACCCTCAACTTCTACGGCGAAGACATCGGCGACTTCGCCTGGGCCGCCAGTCCTCACTTCAACATCACCGACGGCATCTTCCTCTCCTCACTCGGCCCTGTAAAGATCCATGTACTTGCGCTCGCCGCCCATCCCAAAGCCGGGCAGCGTTACCTGAGCATCATGCAAAAGACCCTCGCTGAGTTCGATCGTCGTTACGGCCCCTATCCCTACAAGATCATCACCGTCATCGACCCCGAACCCGACTCTGAGATCGGAGGCATGGAGTACCCAACCCTCTTCACCGGCGACACCTCCTGGTACGACCCCACCTATCTCACCGAGGAAGCCGCCGAGCACGAGTTCGGCCATCAATACTGGTATGGCATGGTAGCCACCAACGAGTTCGAGGACGCCTGGCTCGACGAAGGCATCAACTCCTACACCGAGGTCAAGGTCCTCGACGCTATCCTCGGTCGCAATACGTCGCTCTTCGGCCGCTCCTACGCCAACGCCGGCGACTACGAGCTGCAACGCCTCGCATACACCTACATGCCCGACTACGATCCCGTCACCCGCTGGGCCTTCAAGTTCCGCAACAGCTTCTCCTACGGCGGCATCACCTATGGAAAATCCGCCACACTCCTGGCCACGCTCGAAGGCATCATCGGTCGCGACACCATGGACGAAACCATGCGCACCTACTTCCTGCGTTATCGCTTCACCCACCCCACAACAGAAGACTTTCTCCGCACAATCGAAGAAGTAGCGATCGCTCGCGGCAAAGCCATCGCCACCATCCCGCGGACTCCCGCCCCATCCAGACCGGCAACGGTTCTCCCCGGAGAGATCGAGCAGATCGAGCAGATCGAACCATCTGTAGCCAGCCGCCTCCCGGCATCTCCACCGTTCACAGATACAGGCAACCCCGACTACGCCTCCACGCCCGCCACCAACTCCAGCCTCCGCGGCTTCTTCAACCAGGCTGTCTACGGAACCGAGGTACTCGACTACTCCGTCGACGACATCTCCTCCAATCCAGTGCAATGGTGGCTGCCTGAATCGACAGACAAGCAGACGCAGTACCTCTCCACCGTCTATCTCCGTCGCAAAGGCAACTTCATCCTTCCCGTCACCGCGGAGATCATCTTCAGCGACGGAACCCGTATCCGCGAGCGATGGAACGGTGTCGATCGCTGGACGAAGTTCACCTACACCCGAAACGCCAGAGTCGTCTCCGCCGAGATCGACCCCGACCACACCATCCTTCTCGACACAAACTTCTTCAACAACAGCTACACCATCACCAACAATCCGGTCCCGGCTCGCAAACTTACCAACCTCTGGCTAAGCTTCAACCAGTTCGCGGCACAACTCTTCGCCTGGGTCGTGTAAGTCCCTTGCCGTTTGTTCTAGCCGTTTGTTCTAGCCGTTTGTTCTAGCCGTTTGTTCTAGCCGTTTGTTCTAGCTGTTTGTTGTAGCCGTTTGTTCTAGCCGTTTGTTCTAGCTGTTTGTTGTAGCCGTTTGTTCTAGCCGTTTGCTTTTGCCGTTCTGCTCTTGCCGTTGCCTGCTCTTTTGTTTGTCATCCCGCAGGGATCTGCTTCTGCTTTTTTCGTTCTTGCTCTTCTTGAGGATCCAAGCATGTCCCAACGCAGCATCTTCATCCACGGCCTCTCCCTTACGTTGCGCCGCTTCCCCGCGTTCCTCTGGACCTATCTCTTCAATCTCGCTCTTGCAGTTCTCTTCTCGATCGGCCTTCATCTCCAACTCACCAAACTTCTGAATCACTCTCTCGCAGCGCAGCGCCTCTCCAGCGGCTTCGACCTGGGAACCATGGGCGAAGCTCTCCTCCATCTCCACCAAGGGCCTGCTGGAGATGCCGGAGCGGAACTCAATCACGCCTCAATCCCCCTCTATCTCCTCATCTACTTCCTCCTCATACCCGGAACCCTCTTCTGCTATCAGACTGGAACCCCAGCCCGCCTCAGCACGCTCCTTCAGCAAGGCGTCCTCTACTTCTGGCGTTTCGTCCGCATCACCATCCTCACGCTTATCGTCTCCGCCCTCATCCTCGGCCCGCTCTTCTTCCTTCAAGGCGAATGGGCCGATTACATCGATAAACACATCGTCGGACGCCAGGCCTTCTTCACAATCCTCACCGGCTACATCATTCTCTTCCTCGTTGCTTCCGTCCTCCGTCTCTACTTCGATCTCGTCGAGGTCTACACCGTTCAGCTCGGTCTGCGTCTCCGTTCCAACGACAAGCCGGATCGCCGCGTACTCCGCACCGTCGCCCCTGCCTGGCGGACCCTGTGGGCAAACTTCTCTCAAGCCTGGCCCGTCTTTCTCTTCCTCACCATCATCGGATTCGCCGCTGTCATCCTCACTGCGCACACTTCGATGCACATGCTTGCGCAGCCTCGGGTCTGGCCCCCCTTCCTGCTCGCCCAGCTCGGCCTCTTCCTCATGCTCTTCACCCGCTTCTGGCAGCGCGGAGCCGAGACATCCCTGGCCCTTCAAAATCCCATCGCCGGCACAGTCGACTCCAGCGACCTGCAACATCCCATCCACCGCATTAATCTCAGACCGGAGTTCGACCAGACTCCCGCCACACCCGATCCCATTCCGAACCCGGAACCCGCATCGCCTTCGCTCGATGGGCCCGACCCTGGCGTCTTCCAGCACGACCCCACCAGGCCGCCAGACTAACTCCATGCCTCACTGCACCAGCAACGCAGCTAAACTCCCCAGTAACGCCCCTGCGCTAAAATATGAATGCCTATGAATTTGTATATCCTTCGACACGCCAGTGCCGGAATGCGGCGCACCAATCCACTTCTCGATTTGAAACGCCCTCTCGATAAAGAGGGCAAGAAATACTGTCTTCAAATCGCCCATGTCCTGAACGCACTGGACATCCAGTTCGACCTCATCGTCTCAAGCCCCCTCAAGCGCTGCCTCCAGACTGCTTCTCTCGTAGGCACCGAGACTGGCTACGAAGCGCAGATTCTGCACTCCACTGCGCTCGCCCCCACCGCGTCTCTCAAGGACTTCCAGAAGCTTCTCAACGATTGCGCCAGGAGCGAAAATCTCCTGATCGTCGGTCACAACCCGAACCTCAGCGCCTTTCTCGGCTCGCTCCTCGTCCCCGCCACCAGTGGCGTAACGCCAGACATTCGGCTCCGCAAAGGCACCCTCGCGCGTCTCTCTCTCAACCGTCGTCCTGCAACGCTTCAGGGGTTACTCGACCCTCGCACGGTTCGCGCCCTCTACGCCACTTCAACGAAGAGCTCTCGCCGAAAGACCTCGCGAAAGTAGCTCGCCTCTTTCCGCAGCGACCACCCCTCCAGCTCCGCTCCACCGCGTCCCGGAACAAGCTCCAGCAACACACGCTTCGGATACACATGCGTCCTCACCTGCAGCACCGCACTCGCGCGATCCTGGTTCAGTGCGACCGCCAGCCGCAGCAGCACCACCGCCCGCGTCACATGCATCTGCTCCTCAACAGGAATCGACCGCATCGGCCGGTCCATCGCCTCCGGCCTGCTCTTGCCCATATACCGTGCAATCGCGCTCACGATCAAGCGCTGCTCCGGAGAAAACCCAAAGATCTCCGAGTTCGCAATAATGTACTGCGTATGCCGGTAGTGTCCCTGGTGATTCATGAACTTCCCCACATCCTGCATCATCGCCGCGGCCTCAAGCCACAGTCGATACTCCTCCGGCAGTTCATGCACCCGCACCAGCGCGTCGAACAGCTCCACCACATGCTGCCGCACCGGCTCTGCCCTGCGCTGTTCGATGCTGTATCGCTCACAAACCTCCAGCACCCCCGCCCAGCGTTCATTTTCGATCTTCTGATGCACCGAAGTCCGCAGGTCGGCCTCCGCCAGCATCTGCGCCAGCACACCATCCCTCAGCCCCAGCGGCGAGTAGCGAAATCCCTTCAGCCCCATCCGCTCCAGAAGATTCGCATAAACCAGCGCGCCGCCAACAATGATCTCCGACCGCCGCGGTCCAATGCCCGGCACCGCCTCTCGCTGCGCATTGCTCATCTTTGCCAGCCTGTCCGCCAGCTTGCGCACATCCGCGGTCTCTGCCGTCATCGCTCCCACATGTTCCAACCGCTTCTTTGCCAGCGTCTTCTTTGCGGACCGTCCCTTGCGCACATGTCCGCTCGCCTCCGCCAGCGCCGCTGCTGTCCCCGAAGTCGCAATCACCAGCTTCACCCGCGGATTCCCGAGCTTCTTCTCCGCTCTTCGCAGCTCCCTGTCGATAAACTGCTTCAGCCGCGCCACGTCCTCCTTCGCCGGCGGATCGGTCCGCAGAAACTCCTCCTGCAGCCGCACCGCACCCAACGGCATCGTCACCATCGCCTTGATGCTGCCCCCGTCGGACACCGTCACCTCGCAGCTCCCGCCACCCAGATCGATCAGCAGGCACCGCCCTCGCGCTCCCACCTCATGCGTCACCACGCCCAGGTGAATCAGCCTTCCCTCTTCCAGCCCCGAGATCACCTCGACGTTCCATCCCGTCGTCGACTTCACCCACTCCGTAAACGCCGCCGCATTCCGTGCATCCCGCATCGCGCTCGTCGCCACCACGCGAATCTTGTCCACCACATGCATTTGGACCGCTTTATGAAATCGCTTCAGCGCGCGAATCGTGGCCGCCATCGCCTCTGGAGAGATCACTCCCGTCTGAAATACACTCTCTCCCAGACGTGTCACCTCACGATCTTCATGCAGCGTCTTCAACCGATGCGTATGCACCGAAGCGATCTTCAATCGGCAGGAATTCGACCCAATATCCACTGCGGCAAACGTCGGCATAGCTTTTGCATCACCTCAAACGGAGAAATCCCGTCTCCAGCAGATTACATCCCCTGCCGTCGAATACCACGCATCCTGCTCATCGCACAATCGATCTATCCCAGAACCCATTTATCCTGAAAGAGCACTGCGACCACATGACCAATCAAACTCTTTCTGGAACTCTCATCGAACGTCCGGCAACTTTCTACACCGGCACCCCTCGCCGCTCCACGGCACTGCTTGTCCTCACCGGATTCTGGCTCATCATCTTCTTTGCCTCCCTCTTCACTCCACCGCTCCTCGACGACGCCGACGGCACCCACGCCAACGCTGCTCGCCACATGGCGCTCTCCGGCGATCTCGTCACCCTCCACGTCAACGGCATCCGCTACCTTGAAAAAGCCCCGTTCCCTTACTGGCTCGTCGCCCTCAGCTTCCGCATCTTCGGCTTCAACACCTTCGCCGCACATCTTCCGCAGGCCATCGGAGTCCTTCTCCTCGCACTTCTCGGCTTCCACTGGGCCGAACGCGCCTTCAACGCCCGCACTGCCTTCTACACCGGCATCGCCGTCCTTACCTCCGCCGGCATCTTCCTCTTCACCCGCTATTTCATACCCGACGTCCTGCTCGCTCTCTTTCTATGCGCTGCCCTTTACTCTCTCCTCCAATCCCTGCGAGAACGATCTCCGCATAAAGGAAAGAATGTCATCCTGAGCGAAGCCTCTCGCAGCTTCATCGCGAGAGGCGAAGCCGAAGGATCTGCGGTTGCTTCTTCGCTCGCGAATCGAAATACATTCTCCCCCGTCACCCACGCCTACCTTATGTGGACGGCCCTAGCCCTAGCCGTCCTCACCAAAGGCCTCGTAGCCCTCGTCTTCTTCTTCGGAACCGCCATCGCCTACCTCATCCTGACCGGCGACTACAAGCAATGGCGCAGGCTGAAACCTCTAACTGGCTCTCTGCTCTTCCTCGCAATAGCCGCCCCGTGGCACATTCTCGCTGGCCTCCGCAACACCGGCGGCATGAACGGCCACGGCTTCTTCTGGTTCTACTTCGTCAACGAGCACTTCCTCCGCTTCCTCGGCCGCCGCTACCCGATGGACTACAACAAGCTCCCCACCTCCCTCTACTGGAGCCTGCACCTCGTCTGGCTCTTTCCCTGGTCGCTCTTCTGCGGTGCGCTCTTCCTGCAGGCATGGCGCGCCTTCCAGCGCTTCTACGAAAACAATCCAATCGCCGAAGATCAAAGTTTCTTCTGGCAGCCCTTTGCCGTCGTCGCCGTCGGTCTTGCCCTCAGGGAGACCGTGCATCTCCCCTACATCTTCACCGTATTCGTCGCGGTCGTCCTCTTCGTCATCCAGGCTCTGCGCCGCCGCCAAAGCAACTCCGAAACACCCGAACCCCTACTCCACATCGGCTCCTTCCCTCAACGCACTACTCTCCTGCTCGCCCTCTTCGCCACCCTCGTACTCGTCTTCTTCTCCCTCTCCACCAACCAGGAGTACTACACCTTCCCCGCTTACCTCCCGCTCCTGATCCTCATCGCTGCTGCGCTCGCCCAGGCCGAACAATCCTACTCTATCGACAAGTTCTCCCGCCGCTGGATCACTGCAGCCCACGCCGCCTTCACCATCCTCGGCGTCGCCATCGCTCTCACTCTCTTCTATGGCCTCTGGACCTCACGCCACATTCCCTTCGTCCCCGACATCGGCGATCTCCTCGCCCATCGCGGCGTCGGCAACTACACCCTCTCCATGTCCGCTCTCTTCGACCTCACCGGCCCAAGCTTCGCCGCTCTCCGTCTCCCTGCGATACTTGCCACGATTGCCTTTCTATTTGGACCGGCAACAGCGTGGCTCTTCCGCTCCCAACGCCGCCATCTCGCCTCCACCGCAACCGTCGCCTTGACCTCCGCCGTCTTCCTCATCGCCGCTCACATCGCCTTCGCCCGCTTCGCCCCAATGCTCTCTTCAAAGAGCTTCGCCGACACCATCCAGCAGCTCGAAGCCGACCAATCCATCTCGAACCAGAACCAGGTCCTCCTCTACGGCGATCAGGCCTTCGGCTCCTCCATCCCTTTCTACCTCGGACGCCAGGTCTCTCTCGTCGACGGACGCTCCACCTCCATGCTCTTCGGCAGCACCTTCCCCGACGCTCCCCCAATCTTCCTCACCCCACACGATCTCCTGAGCACCTGGGGCAAAGGAGAGCGCAAGCTCCTCTTCGTCCCCATCTCCAGACGCGACGAAGTCGACCAGCTCCTCGGCAACAATAAAACCCTTCTCAAAGAAAGCTCCGGCAAAGCCCTCTACACCGACCGCCCCCTCAACGGAAGCAAATCAGGCAACTGAGACCCGTCAACTGACACCCGACACCCAATCCGCCACGTCACCCCGTCTCTGGAGCCCACGCTCTCTCACCATCCTCATCCTCGCCTGGCTCATCCTCCAGATCGGCGGCCTCTTCACCCCCGGCCTCCTCGACGACGTGGACTCCGTCTACATCGAGATCGCCCGCGAGATGCTCCATCGCCACGACTACGTCACCCCATACATCGACGGCATCCGTTTCTTCGACAAACCACCCCTCATGTACTGGATGGCCGCCGCCTCCATGCACGTCTTCGGCATCCACGACTGGGCCGCACGCCTTCCCCTCGCTCTCGCAGTTCTCGCACTTCTGCTCGCCGTCTACGCATTGGGCATCCGCCTCTTCAGCGCAGTCTCTCCCAGCAATCCCGACCGCCCCGCCTTCTACGCCGCCCTGGCTCTCGCCACCAGCATCGGCCCCTACCTCTACACCCGCTTCTATATCCCCGACATCCTCCTCGCCCTCTGGATGACACTGGCCATCCACCTCTTCCTCATCGCCCTAGAACGCGTAGAGCCACAAAACCGGGTGCCCCATCTTCGCGACGGTCTCATCGTCGCTAAGGTGGGCAATCGCGAAAGCGATCCGCACTCCTCCGCACCGCCAAAAAACTCCGCACTTCTCCCCTGCCTCGCCTTCGCCGCCGTCATGGCTCTCAACGTCCTAACCAAAGGACTCATCGGCCTCGTCTTCCCTATAGGCTTCGTCTTCCTCTATCTAGCAATCACGAAACAGCTCCATCTCCTCCTCAAACTCCATCTCCTCGCCAGCTCCGCAGTCTTCCTGGTCATCGCCGCTCCGTGGCACATCCTCGCAGCAATCCGAAACCCCGCCATCGCACTTCCATCAGGCCTCGGTCTCCCTGCGACAGGAGGCTGGGCCTGGTTCTATCTCTACAACGAGCACATCGCCCGCTTCCTCTCCAAACGCATCCCCCACGACTACGGCCTCACCCCCGTCTGGCTCTTCTGGCTCTACCTCGTCCTCTGGATCTTCCCCTGGGCCATCTTCCTTCCCAGTGCTGTCACTGAACAAATCCGCACCCTGCGCAACCGCCCCACCGCTCGCAAACAAGAAGCCTCTCTATCCCTCATACTCTGGGCCGTCATCGTCCTCGGCTTCTTCTCCATCTCCAACCGCCAGGAGTACTA
>JBDTEQ010000053.1:0-11704 GCA_039922475.1 Edaphobacter sp. | reverse complement strand
GCTCCTGCGGCAGCGGAGGCGGCGCTACTTCATATTGAAAGTCGCGCCCAACCTGCACGCGCAGCTCGTTGCTCACCCGAGGCGACGCCTGCCACATCCATCGCCCCAACACCGCGTCCACCTTGCCATAACTGCTCCCCATGCTCGCCCGTCCCACATTCACCACCGACGCCGTCCGCACTCCACCCGGAGCACTCGACCGCGCTCTGTTGTACTGCACACTCAGACGATGCCGCGCCCGAGCCAGCCAATCCACCTTGCCGAAGTTGATCGTCTGGTCGTGACGACGCGCAATCGGCCCCGTCAAACTATCCAGGTAGTTCAGCGCCGCATTCACCTTCACCGAAGTCACTCCACGATTCGCCAGCAGCGCGGTCTGTTTCGGCGTCAGCGCATAGAAGTTCGGATCCTCAGGCGTTGAAATCGCCGGAAAGTTCCGCATCTGCTGGTCGTAAGCATAAAAATAGAAAAGTTTGTCGCGCACCGCCGCGCCGCCAACGCTTCCGCCAAACTGTTGTCGCAGATCATGCGGCTTCACCGCTCCGCTCGTAATCACCCCATCGACATAACTCGTCGCAATCGAAAAAGGATTCGTCGCACCCCACGCGCTCGTCCGCCCCAGATAGAACCCGCTCCCATGCAGATCATTCGTCCCGCTCTTCGAAATCGTAGAAATGATCCCCCCGGCCGCACGTCCATACAAAGCCGAATAGTTCTGCCCACTGACACGAAACTCCCGCACCGCCTCCTGCGAAAACGTGTAAGCCATCCCTGAGTGCCGTCCATATCCTCCGCCACCGGCAACGCTGCCAAGACTCACGCGGCTCGAAGTCCCCGTCTCCGCTGCATCTTCAGCCTCCGCCCCGCTCACAACTCCAGTCCCGCGCGGCACCGAACCAAAACTCTGATCGTCATCCCCGCCATCAATCAGGCTGCTGTTCTCAGTCGAAGCCATCCCGCGAAAACTCAGCAGCCCATCTCCCTCCGGGTCCGCATTCACCTCCGGCATCATCAGCGCAAACGTCTGCCATCGCCTGCCATTCACCGGCAGCCGCTCAATCTCATCCGGCGTCACCACACCTCCAACTGCCGCGGAAGAAAGATCATCCACACTCACCGCCGTGTGAGCCTCGGGCCTCGCCGTTACATTCACACTCGTCGTCGCGCCGCCCACGTGCATCCGCGCCTCCACCGTCGTGACGCCGCCCACCTCCACCACTACCTGCTGCACCGTTAACGGAGCGAATAGCGCATACTCCACCACCACGCGATACTCTCCCGCAGACAAGTGCCCCACCAGAAACTCGCCTCTACCCACCGTCGTCACACGCACCGTCGTTCCATCGGCGATGTTCTCCACCTGCACCGTCGCGCCCACCAGCGCGGACCCGCCCGCATCCGCCACAAAGCCGCCGATCGCGCCATCCACCGAACTCTGCGCACCCGCGCGCGCAATCGCCACTGCTGCGATGCACAACCACAAGCAGGCCCGGAAGCTCTTCCTCACAGCCGCACCAAACTGCGCGCGCCCAACACACAATGACATGCACTCTCCGCGGAAACTGGTACCGCTCTGCGTCACCACCACGGGACAGTTGGAAATTGACTCGCTCGACCTTCACCCTCAGGCGCATGCCGTCCGGCCACAACTCCGGCGCTGCACCGGAGACTCTATGAGCTTAGCCGCGGACCAGCGAATTTTGAAAGTCCATTTCACCTCGCGACAACAAAAAAGGCGGCAGCCGAAGCCAACGCCCTGAGCAGAAAGATACGTCGCCGAGCTAGAACTGAGCCCGGACACCAAGTTGAATCTGCCGTGGTGCGTACGAGAACCCACTCGTGTTGGTGAAGGTTGTACCTCCAAAGGTAGGAACCGAAGTGGTATAAGTCAGCGTGTTGGTCTTGCCCGCCGCCACCGAACCAACCGTAAACGCAGTCGCATTCACCCCGGTCACGTTCTGATGGTTCGCAATGTTGAATGCCTCGCCACCGCACCCTTGTACACTGGAAATTGAATAATGTTTATCGATGAAGCACGAATCCGCATCAAGGCCGGCGACGGCGGCAACGGCTGTATGGCCTTCCGTCGTGAGAAGTTTGTCCCCAAAGGCGGCCCCTCCGGCGGCGACGGCGGTCACGGCGGCGACATCCTTATGTCTTCCTCGCTCAGCCACAACACCTTAGTCCACTTCCGCTTCAACCCCGAGCACAAAGCCCAGCGCGGAGGCCACGGCCTCGGCTCCAACTGCTCCGGCCAGTCCGGCGAACACACCACCCTCCAAGTCCCCGTCGGCACCCTCCTCTACGACGACCAGACCGGCGAACTCATCCACGACTTCGCCCACCCCAACGAGACCCTCGTCATCGGCAAAGGCGGACGCGGCGGTCGCGGCAACCAGCACTTCGCCACCAGCACCCACCAGGCTCCGCGCGAACACGAGTTAGGCCGCGCCGGAGAAGAGCGCGCCTACCGCCTCGAACTCCGTCTCCTGGCCGACGCCGGCCTCGTCGGCTACCCCAATGTCGGCAAGTCAACACTCATCTCGCGCCTCTCCGCCGCCAAACCCAAGATCGCCAACTATGCCTTCACCACCCTCGAACCCAACCTCGGCGTCGTCCAGGTCGGCGACTACCCCCACACCGAGTCCTACACCATCGCCGATCTCCCCGGCCTCATCGAAGGCGCGCACCTCGGCCACGGCCTCGGCATCCAGTTCCTCAAACACATCGAGCGCACCAGCGTCATCGTCCACCTCGTCGACGTCTCCGACTCCAGCGCAGCAGAAGGCACCGCCCGCCCCGACCCTGTCCAAGACTACAAAGTCATCACCGAAGAACTGAAAAGCTTCGACCCGGCGCTCGCAGCAAAACCAACCATCCTTGTAGCCGCGAAGGTCGACGTAGCCAATCCTGAAAAACTAAAAAAACTCACCGCAATGGCCAAACGCCGCAAGCTCCCCTTCTTCAAAATCTCCGCCGTAACCGGAGAAGGAGTCGAAGCCCTCAAGTACGCCATAGCCGAGATGGTAGCCGCCCACCGCCCCGCCCAGATCGAAACCAAACCCCTCCCCCCAACCAAACCAAAACCCCACTACCCCCCACCCCCCAACTCCGCCAAAGGCCGCGCCTAAAACACACGTTCGACAGCTTCCTACCGGCAGCGGCATTATGATACCGTCAGCATCGCTGACAATCTTCCAGCCTCATGGACACAGTAACCACGTGTAAGACCATGAAAAGGACCTCTATGCCCACGCTTGCACCACGTCGAAGCCTGCTTCTCGTCGTCGCCCTCTGCACCTTGTTCTCCTCGGCCTTCGCCCAGACCGCCCCCGCAACTCAAGGCCTGCCCAGCGAATCCCCCGCCGTCTTCAAACCGACTGACAGCGGCTTCGACTACATCCGCCGCGAAGTCATGATCCCGATGCGCGACGGAATCAAGCTCCACACCGTCATTCTGGTGCCAAAAGGAGCAAAAAACGCTCCGATCCTGCTCACCCGAACGCCCTACAGCGCGAACGTTTTGACGACGAACATGCGGAGCTCGCACCTCGGCTCCAGTCTCTACGGCTACGACAACGCGACCGATGTCATCGTCGATGGCGGCTACATCCGCGTCATCCAGGACGTCCGCGGCAAGTACGGCTCCGAGGGCGACTACGTGATGAACCGCCCCCTCCGCGGCCCTCTCAACCCCACCAACGTAGACCACGCCACCGACACCTGGGACACCATCGACTGGCTCGTGAAAAATACGCCGGAGAGCAACGGCAAGGTAGGCATCATCGGCATCTCCTACGACGGATTCACCACGCTGATGGGCCTCGTCCATCCGCATCCAGCCCTGAAAGTCGCCGTCCCGATGAACCCGATGGTCGACGGCTGGAGGGGAGACGACTGGTTCCACAACGGGGCCTTCCGCCAGCAGAACATGAGTTACATCTACGAGCAGGATGGCTCCCGCGACAACTCCGTAAGGTGGTGGACCAGCAACTTCGACGACTACGACATGTTCATGAACGCCGGGTCGGCAGGGGAGTTAGGCAAAGAGCGTGGCCTGGAGCAGACCGGCTTCTGGCGCAAGGTCCTAGCCCACCCCAGCTACGACTCCTTCTGGCAAGACCAGGCAGTAGACAAGCTCCTGGCCGCCGAACCAATCACCGTACCCACCCTCCTCGTCCACAGCCTCTGGGACGCCGAAGACATCTACGGCGCGATGGCCGTCTACAAAGCCATCAAGCCCAAGGACACCGGCAACAAGGTCTTCCTCGTAATGGGGCCATGGCACCACGGTCAGGGCATCGAAGACGGAAGCACACTGGGCGCCATCAAATTTAACAGCGACACCTCCCTCTATTTTCGCGAAAACATCCTCGCCCCCTTCCTTGCCAGATATCTCAAAGACGACACCTCTGCACCACAGATCGCGCCCGTAACCGCGTATGAAAGCGGCACTGACGTATGGCGCAAACTGCCCTCATGGCCCATCGCCTGCGAGAGTGGCTGCGCCTCAACCTCGGCACCTCTCTACCTGAGAGCCGAAGGCAAACTCAGCTTCGCCGCACCAAAGCAGGGAGACGGCACCTTCGACGAATACATCTCCGACCCAGCGAAACCCGTACCCTTCCGCGCGCGTCCGATCCAACCCATCGGTTACGACAACGGTCTCACCTGGCCGAACTGGCTCGCCGACGACCAACGCGAAGCCTCCGGTCGCACCGATGTAGCCGTCTTCACCTCCGACGTACTCACTGCCCCGGTGAAGATCAGCGGTCAGCCGGTTGCGAACCTCATCGCCTCCACCAGTGGAACCGACTCCGACTGGGTAGTAAAAGTGATCGACGTCTATCCCGACGAAGTTGCCGGACAACCGAAGATGGGGGGATACCAGCTCATGATCTCAGCCGACATCTTCCGCGGCCGCTATCGTGAAAGCCTCGAAGATCCGAAGCCGATCGCAGCAGGAGAGCCGCTCCTCTACAAGTTCAATCTGCCACCTGCAAACCACGTTTTTTTACCCGGCCACCGCATCATGGTGCAGGTACAGTCAAGCTGGTTCCCACTCTACGATCGCAATCCACAGACCTTCGTGCCAAACATCTTCTGGGCGAAGCCTGGCGACTATCGCAAGGCAGAACAGAAAATTTACCACGCACCCGGGCAAGCGAGTTTTATCGAGCTTCCGCTCGTAAAACCCTGAGCAAAGTTGCTATCACGCAGACTTGCGAGGAGGCGGCGAGGCGCGTAGGCTTTAATGCAGCCCCGGGAGCTTACTGGGACAGGTGGTATCCGACCAAAGTTGCGCTTCGTCAGGCGACACGCGGTGGAACTGCACTGGAGATTGCAATGAGTCTGACAACGTTCTCTGCAGAACGGGCTGGCGTGCGTGTTGGGCGCGATGCCGACCTTCCCACAAAGATCACCGTCCCTTATTTATTGGAAAAGAAGTTGTCGCGCCGGCCTATCACTGCCGTGACCGCGTACGACTACGCCAGCGCCCGGCTGGTCGATGAGGCTGAGCTGGATGTTGTTCTCGTTGGCGACTCGCTCGCAATGGTGATGCAAGGTCACGAGAACACACTCGCCATAACGATGGACGAGATGTTGTTGTACACACGCGGAGTTCGTCGAGCGGTACGGCGTGGCTTGCTGGTAGCAGACATGCCCTTCGGCAGCTATCAGACCGACGAGCGCGACGGCATTGCGAACGCGGTGCGCTTTGTGAAAGAGTCTGGCGCCGAAGCGGTAAAACTTGAGGGGGGCCGGGAGAGAAAGGAACTCGTGCGAAGAATAGTCGACGCAGAGATTCCTGTGATGGGACATCTCGGCCTGACCCCGCAGAGTGTGCATCGTATGGGCGGCTACAAGGTGCAGGGCAAAACGATGGATGCGATCGAAGAAATTCGAACGGATGCGCTTGCACTTGAAGATGCAGGATGCTTCGCTCTGGTACTGGAGGGTGTACCGCGAGAGCTTGCCAGGATCGTGACCGAAGAGTTGCGCATTCCTACAATCGGAATCGGTGCGGGCTCCGACTGCGATGGACAGATTTTGGTGCTGCACGACATGATGACGATGACATTCTCGCCTCCGGCTAAATTTGTGCGGCGTTATGCAGATGTGGCCGGAGCAATGCTTAATGGGCTGCGAGAGTATAAGCAGGACGTTGAGACAAGAACCTTTCCATCGGACGCAGAGAGCTATCATCTGTCGCGGGAGATGCGGGAGCACATGATGCTTCCAACCAAAGTGGCAGGGTAGGGCAGCGCCACTGTATGCGAATTGTAAAAAGTATTGCCGAGATGCAGCGCGTTTGTCGTGAACTGCAAATGGAAGGCTCCGAACTGGGCTTAGTGCCTACGATGGGAGCGTTGCATGAAGGACACCTGTCGCTATTCAGGCGAGCACGCTCAGAGTGTGCAGTAGTAGTTGCTTCCATCTTTGTCAATCCACTCCAGTTTGCTCCGGGCGAAGACCTTGCTCGTTATCCTCGGACGTTTGACGAAGATTGCAAACTGCTTGAAGTGGAAGGCGCTGATATTTTATTCGCTCCCGAGGCGGAGGAGATGTATCCAGACAACGCCGTAACAACTGTGACAGTCCCCGGGATCGGAGATCGATTGGATGGAGCTTCACGGCCAGGACACTTTACCGGCGTAGCGACTGTAGTGGCGAAGCTGTTCCATATCGTGACGCCGAGACGAGCTTACTTCGGGCAGAAGGATGCTGCGCAGGTTGCGGTATTGCAACTGATGGTCCGCGATCTGAACTTTGATATCGAACTGGTGATCTGCCCAATCGTGCGCGATGCCACCGGACTGGCATTGAGTAGCAGAAATAAATATCTGAGCGCAGGAGAGCGAAGGCAGGCGCTGGTCTTACATCGGACTTTGCTGCAAATCGAGCAAAAGATCGACGAAGGGGAACGACAAAGTGCCTTACTCGTGCAGTACGGCACCGAGATCCTGCGATCCGAGTCTGAACTACGAGTGGATTACCTGGCCATAGTGGACGCGAATACTTTGTTGCCCGTGACGTATGTTGAAAAGGGCGTTCTGGTAGCGGTGGCGGCGTATGTGGGAAGCACGCGGTTGATTGATAACTTCCTTATCGCTTGAAATTTCAGGCCAGAAGACTTCGAAACCTCTGAAGCATGAGCAAAATTGACTCTCTCACGCTGATTCATGGTCTTCTTCCACTTTGGGAGTATTCCCCAGAAGTGCCATTCGTTCCCTTAAATAGGGGGAAGCGTATTGATCTCACCCTTTAGTAACATCGGCTTGTAGCACCTTCGGTAACGATCTGTACTTCAACCTTTAAGTATCCGGGGTTGGCAGCCGACAGAGAAGAAGAGAACTATCCTCAGAAAGAAGTGAAATCCGAGATGCCTGGCACTTCAATTCATGAGCTCGCGATCGGTGAGATAGAGCGGCTTTCACGAAAAGGGTTTCGGCGATTGAAACTGCCGGAGCCTCTTGAAAGCGGCTTTGAGCAGTCGACGTTTGTTCAGCGAGCTGCTCGGCTATGGATCGAGGGTTTGATTGCGATTGGCTTATTCAATGTCTATGTCATCGCAGACTACTTTATCCGGGGCGGCGTCGCCTGGCTTCCATTGCAGATACGCTTATGCGTCGTTACACCGATAGCGTTGCTCGTAAATCTCAGCATGCGTTGGAGCCCCCACAAGGCCTTTCGCGAAACCAGCATCGCATTGGTAAGTTGTCTGATCGGCATTACCCATCTCTACCTCGAAAGCAACACAAATGCGACCTCGTCGGCTTACGCACAGGTCGGTCTTATCGTCGCCGTGATCTTTGTGAACGTCGTGATGCAGCTGGAATTTACTTATGCTCTCGGTGCATCCGCTATCTTGCTGGCTAGCGATCTTATCTTCCTTCACCACGATCGCTTTCTTAACGCTCCGGAAAAACTGCTTGGGTTTACGTTGGCAATCTGTGCAATTGCAATGACGGTAGTTGCCAACTACAGTGTTGGGCGCGAAGTACGCCTCGGATACCTGATGCGCCTGCGCAGCGAGATACAGACCAGAGAGCTATCGTTTCTGAATATTGAGTTGCAAAAGATCTCTTACCTCGACAGCTTGACTGGGCTTGCCAATCGACATTCTTACGAGTTGCAGTTCGCTAAGCTATGGCGTGAAGCAGTCGCTTCCGGAAACTGTCTCTCTGCAATCGTGATTGACATTGATTGCTTCAAGATCACGAACGATACTTGTGGGCATCTTTATGGCGATCGCGTGTTAGCTCGCGTAGCGTCATTGCTGTTGCAGAGTTTGCGCTGCAAGGACGACTTTGCAGCGCGATTCGGTGGAGAAGAATTTGTAGTCCTGCTTCCTGGAGCTAACCAGGATGGCGCGATGATCGTCGCCGAACGAATTCGCAAGCTGGTCGAAGTTGCCGGGTCGCCTGCACTGCCGGAACCGGGGAAGCACCCTCGCTTGTCCACAGTCAGTTGCGGTGTCGCATCGTGCTGGCCAAGCGATTCCACCTGTCAGGAAGACCTGTTGGATTCCGCCGATAAAGCACTCTATCAAGCTAAGGCCGATGGTCGTAATCAGGTCTGCTTAGGCGAGCTAAGAAGCTCGACAAGAAAAGACCCTCCTGCAGAACGGCGGCCGCTGCGAGGACTAACAAGGGGTGACTCTGGCGCGTGGGCTAGAGTGGATTAGAACTCCGGCCAACCATATAAAAGGCCAGCCAATCGTTCGTCGCCGGTGGTTACGCGGGATCAATAAGCTGCCATTGCGCAGTCCACTTATGGCTCCCTGGTCCCCATAATGAAGCCACACCTCCTGCCTGATGTAATAAATTGCGGCTACCGTAAATGCGCTGTAAAGCCTTATTTCGGAGGCATCTCTCACTTAAGGATCGGGAAGACAGCCAGCTTCACTTTCCGATGCAGAACCTGCTGAAGATGATGGTCAAGATATCGTCATTCGTCGTGATGCCGGTCAGGCTGTCGATGGCATGAAGAACTTCATATAAGTCCAGTAGAATCATCTCGTGCGGGATGGTTGCCGATGCGGCTTGTTGTGCACGCTTGAGCGCTCGCAGTGCGGCGGATACTGCCTGCTGTTGGCGGAGATTGGTGAGGAGCGCCGTCTCCGTATCGGGGGCTTTTTGGGTGAGTAAAGAGAGGATTTGCTGGCGTAGCTCGGGAATGCCGGCTCCGGTTAGCGCGGAGGTTGTTTGCACTTTGTGTTTCGAGTAGGTCGAGGTTGCTAAGTCCTTTTTATTGATGACGATGAGAAATGGGCGGGAGCTTATGGATGCGATGGCTGCTTCGTCTTCGTCGTGAATTGGAGCGGTGGCGTCGAGGACGAAGAGAACTACGTCGGCTTCGGCTATGGCTTCGCGGGTTTTGGCTATGCCGATCACTTCGGCTTCGTCTTTTGCGTCGCGAAGTCCAGCAGTATCAATGAGTTTGACTGGGATGCCTTCGAGTGAGACGTGTTCGGTGACCAGATCGCGGGTGGTTCCAGGGGTGGAGGTGACGATGGCTCGGTCGCGTTCGACCAGGCGATTGAAAAGGGAGGACTTGCCTACGTTTGGACGGCCTACGATGGCTAGAGTGAAGCCGTCGCGGATGATGCGGCCGTAAGTAAATGTCTGTTCTAAAGCGGTTAGCGGTGCCTCGATGGACTGAATCTGGGCTACGATCTGGCTGGTTGGAAGGAGGTCGATGTCGTCTTCGGCGAAGTCGATGCCTGCTTCGAGGGCGGCTATCAGGTTTGTAAGTTGTTGCTTTATTGGGGAGATCTGGCGCGAGAGGGAACCGCCTAACTGTTGAGCGGCGATGCGGGCCTGGTGGAGTGTTGTTGCTTCGATGAGGTCGTGAACGGCTTCGGCCTGGGTGAGATCTAAGCGGCCTGAAATGAATGCTCTCTGGGTGAATTCTCCGGGTTCGGCGAGGCGGGCGCCGGCGGCGAGGCATTGGCGGAGGAGATGGTCGAGGAGGACGGGGGCGCTGTGGGCGGCGATCTCTACGATGTCTTCGGAGGTGTAGGAGTGGGGTTTTTCGAAGAAGGTGACTACGGCTTCGTCGAGCGTTTCTCCTGTTTTGTCAAGGATTTCTGCGAAGCGGGCCTGCGCGGGAGCCAAGGGGTGGCGGAGTTTCAGCAGAGGCTCGGCGATGGCGCGGGCAGCGGGGCCGGAGAGGCGAACGATGCCGATGCCGCCGCGGCCAGGTGGGGTGGAGATGGCGACGATGGTGTCTTCAAACTCGTTCACTGGGGTTTTCTTATGGTACTGGTAGAAAAAATAATTTGCGTGGTGAGAGGGTGTTTTTGCTGGGGGTTTCGCAAAAAATGGTGTGCAGAACGTGGTTTTCGCTGGTGAAAACGTGGTGGATGTGTGGTGAAGCGTGGTGCTTAGATGCACTGAATCGTGGTGCTAAAAATACGCCAACTTTTTGAAGTTTATTTTTGTTGCCCTTCGGCCACTGCATCGCTTATACCGGGAAACTCGGGACGGGCTTGCGATGGAGTCGCGAGCGTGCGACGTTAAATTGCCTGCACAGATCTGGAGCCGGTCTCCGGGATAACCCAAACGGACCTTCTAACACTGTACAAAGCGATCAATGAGTGACTTGCCCTGTTGTCCCCAATTGAAAAGTTGAGATAGCTTTGATGTCTGTTGCCTGAGTCTGTCCGACTCAAGTGAGACTCCGGCGAGACGCTCGGGACGTACTCTGCCCCTTTACTCAACAAAGGAGATGAGGGTTAGGAAAGGACGGAAAAACGTGTACTGACTCCCAACGCTACGAGATCGAGATATCCAGCGGAATGGTGGTTCAGTAAGACCTTTGATCTAGACATGAGCACTGAGCACCGATCGCTCTTAAGTATCAAATCTAGTAAGTCGAAAGGGACGTAGTAAGACTGTCTTCCTTATCGGAACTGAGCTTTACCTATAGTTATCTATGGGTGAGCTCCCATTTTGACGGGAAGGGCAAGAATCCATAGCGTAACGGTATGAGGTACAGCTAACAGATTCTGAAGGGGTATATCACCCGACATAATTAATATTACGGCGATAGGCAACCTTTCACGATAGGTGTTTATTACTCAAGTTATCTCAACTTGGCTGTTGTATGGGTACCTGCGAGCTGTTACCGTCCGATCAGGACTCGGGGATTATACGTACCTTTGAACCACACCAAGCCCTAGGAACAAGAGGGATGGTTATGCGCAAGCGCGACATCTGCAAGATCGGGTTTGTATCATTTCTACTGATTATTTTTACCACTGGATGTAAGGACATGGATAAGAACCCAGGGACACCTGGACTGAACCTACCAACAGTGGTCTCCGTAAGTCCCCCAAATGGCACGACCGCTGCATGTGGCACCACGGCGATCAATGCAACATTTAGCGAAGCGATGGATCCTTCAACTATCAACGGGACAACCTTCACGTTGACTGGACCGAATGGTGCGACGGTGGCGGGGCAGGTTTCCTATAGCTCCACAAACAAAACGGCGACCTTTACTCTGTCTGCGCCTCTTGCTGAGAGTACAAAATATACGGCCACAATTACTACCGGGGCTAAAGATCTATACGGAAACGCGGTCGCCAGCAATTATGTCTGGAGCTTCACCTCGGGAATATGCGTTGTGGTGCCACCGCCGATCTTGCCAACGGTTATAACAGTGGCGCCAATCAATGGCAGCAGCACTGCGTGTG
>JBDTEQ010000052.1:0-23195 GCA_039922475.1 Edaphobacter sp. | reverse complement strand
GCGTCTCGCGGAAGCCAACGATCTCGGACTCTTCGCCTACCTTCACCTTGCCGCGCTCGATACGGCCCGTCACCACAGTGCCGCGGCCGGAGATCGAGAAGATATCTTCGATCGGCATCAGGAACGGCTGGTCGATCGCGCGTTCCGGCTGCGGAATGTACTTGTCCACCGCCGCCATCAGCTCGTCGATCTTGGCCTCCCACTTGGCTTCGCCGTTGAGCGCGCCAAGGGCAGAACCGCGGATGATCGGAGTGTCATCGCCGGGGTAGTCGTACTTCGAGAGAAGTTCGCGAACCTCCATCTCCACCAGCTCGATCAGCTCTTCGTCCTCAACCGCATCGCACTTGTTCAGGAACACCACGATGTACGGCACGC
This sequence comes from Edaphobacter sp., assembly GCA_039922475.1. Taxonomy (GTDB): domain Bacteria; phylum Acidobacteriota; class Terriglobia; order Terriglobales; family Acidobacteriaceae; genus Edaphobacter. The sequence goes on along the minus strand of JBDTEQ010000052.1, from coordinate 22,820 downwards.
CAACCTGACGCGCCAGCAGAACGTGCTCCTTGGTCTGCGGCATCGGCCCGTCGGTCGCTGCAACCACCAGAATCGCACCGTCCATCTGCGCTGCGCCCGTGATCATGTTCTTGATGTAGTCGGCGTGGCCAGGGCAGTCGACGTGCGCGTAGTGACGGTTCGGCGTCTCGTACTCAACGTGCGAGGTCGCGATCGTGATACCGCGCTCACGCTCTTCCGGCGCATTGTCGATCGTGTCGAAGGAACGGAACGTGTTCTTCGGGTTGTGCTTCGACAACACCTTCGTGATCGCCGCAGTCAGCGTCGTCTTGCCGTGGTCAATGTGACCAATCGTCCCGATGTTTACGTGCGGCTTTGACCGATCAAACTTTTCCTTGCCCATTGCTCTCTCCGTCTCTTTGTGTTGGCCGGTGCATCGCACCGGGGTTCAGGTGAATACTTCAAACGAAAGCTGCAAAACTAAACTTGAAGGACCTGCGAACGCTCAGTAGTACGCGTACAACTTGAAGAACTTCTCCCGAAGCTCGGGTGCGACTCGCTCCAGGCTGGCGAGATAGAACTCGCGGATCTGGCCCTGATCGACGTTACCTAGACGGTTGTACTCTGCTGCAGTGGAGGCACCCAGTCTGCCCTTGCCGAGGACATCTTCGAAGTCGCGAATACGCAGCTTCGAACGTTCCACCGACTTCAGAAACTCCGCTACCTGGGTCGCCGAAAACGAGGACTCAATTGCACCCTTCACCGCGCCAAAGGTCAGCGGATCGGAGACGGGAAGTAGGGGCTGCTCATTCAGACTGCTCAACACACTCTCCTGCGATCTGCCGGATCGCGTTCAGAAATCTTTGGAGCGGGAGACGGGAATCGGACCCGCGACCAACAGCTTGGAAGGCTGTGACTCTACCACTGAGTTACTCCCGCCCTACTGCATTGAAAAAATCTGGAGCTGACGGAGAGGCTTGAACTCTCGACCTCTCCCTTACCAAGGGAGTGCTCTACCACTGAGCTACGCCAGCCTATTGCAAAACCTTCAATACAAAATCACTAAACTTCGAGCTTCTACAATCTTACCGCGAACGCAGCCGTCCGAGGATGATGCGGAAGGCAAAAAATCCTAACAGTATCCATGTCAACGATTGAAACTTGCCCGGCTCCATCGTTCGCCAGGCCAGAATCGCCAACACTCCCATCACAAACAGCGAGATCCACATTCGTCCGCTGCCCGCTGGGCTTAGATCCACAACTCTCACCGCTCACGACCTCAAAAAAAACTAATGGTGCACAGGGGAGGATTCGAACCTCCGTAGCGCATAACGCGGCAGATTTACAGTCTGCTGCCATTAACCACTCGGCCACCTGTGCACATTCTGCTTGAAAGTCCCTTCGCGCAGCACTCATCTCAGCCCTGTCAAGCCCGTCATCGATTCCACTTGCGAATCGAGCGGGTACACCACCCTTGAAGGAATGACCGGAGGTCTGCAACGCCAGAACGGTCGAGCAGTACAACCAAATCCGTCTTTCTTTTCCTGCTGCGGGGAACTGGAGCTGGCGAAGGGACTTGAACCCCCGACCCTCTGATTACAAATCAGATGCTCTACCAGCTGAGCTACGCCAGCCCAAACAGCAACTTTGCTCCCTGTAAGCTCCACCGCATCACGCGCAGCAGAGCCCGCGCAGAGTGCGCCGCAGAGCTAACTTTAGCATAGCCATAACCCTCAGGCAATGGTTGACACGATGGCTCACTGAGGCCCGGCGAGAACCGTCCAAAATCGCAGCCATGCTAGCCTATCCACGACTCGGATCGACGTGCCCTATGCCCTTTCGTATTTCATTGTTGCGCTCTCTGCTCTTCGGCCTCGGCATCTCTCTCCTTCCTCTCATCGCGGCTGCACAACTACCGCATACGACAGAAGCGCCGCAGGCCGTCGACGGCCCATTGAACGCTGCAAAAGCGCCGGCGATGGACAACGATTCGGTGATGAAGATGGCGAAGGCGGGATTGGGCGACGACCTCATCATCGAGACCATCAATACGCAACCGGGCAAATATGTCACGGACGCCGATTCGCTTGTAGCGCTCAAAGGCGCAGGCGTATCAGACCGCGTTATCACTGCGATGATCAACAAGGGACGCCGGCAGATCACGAATGTTCCGGAGAAGCCGGTCGAACTCTCGGACGTGAACGAGATCGGCGTCTACTACAAGGACCATACGGGAAAGTGGATTGCGATTGAGCCGGAGATCGTCCATATCAAGTCGGGCGGCTGGATTAAGTCCACCGTCACTGACGGCATCATCAAGCAGGACCACAACGGCCACCTGAACGGCCGCGAATCGAAGCTGACGTTCCAGGCTCCCATCGACATTCTTATCTATGTGCCCGAGGGTGTCTCGGCCAACGAGTACGACTTCCTCCGTTTTCGCATCAACTCCAACAACCGCGAGTTCCGTGTTCTGACGGGCGGAGTCTTCCACTCCACCGGCGGCGCCGACCGGGACGAAGTGAAGTTCAACCCGGTCAAGACATCTCCACACACCTACCAGTTCACCGTTGATCAAAGTACCGGTGGCGGAGAATATGGCATTCTTCCTCCCGGCACCGGTAATGTCACCAATGGCGGAAAGATCTACACATTCGCCATCGTGGAGTAGATCTGCGTGGCGAACCGCGGATCCAATGCAATGCAAAGAAGAATCACGGAGTCAGACGGTCAGACCAAAAGATGGTCTATGCTTAACGTTTGACGTCGTGGAAGCAACGCGGCTTCGCAACCACTATGCCGACACTCTGCCTGACAGGCTATCTCTCCGATCCTGCCCCTGACGCGGTCCGCGATGCGTAGACGCAAACGCTATTCACTCCTGCTGATGCTGGCGCTGATGGTCGCGCTGGTTGTTGCGCTGCTGCTACGAAAAGCCGCACCGCCCGAAGTTGCGCGCCTGCTGCCAGAGTCCGACGCGATCGTCTATGCCAATCTGACGCCTCTGCGAGCTGCGACCCACTTCGACCGCACACAGATAACCCGCAGCCCGGACTACGAGAAATTTATCGACGCCACCGGCATTGTGCCCGAACGCGACCTCGACTCCGTCGCCTTTGCACTGCATCGCATGGAGAATCCCAACGGACCGAACGGCCCTGTAGGTTACTCCGAGGTATTTGAAGGCCGATTCGACGGCGAACGCCTCGCGCGCTACCTTGCAACGATCGCCTCCTCGAAGGAAAGCTACGGAGGGCACGACATCTTCACCATCCCTGTCGGTGACGGCAACGCGCCGCGTCTCCTGCGGGTTGCGCAGCTTGGTTATGACACCATCGCCGCCTCCAACATGCCCACGGCGGAACAGATTCACTCCATCCTCGACCGGCACCGAGCCGCAGCATCTCCATTCTCGGGCTCGTCGCTGCTCTCAGCGCGCTACCGCGATGTGCCTGCATTTTCGAGTGCATGGGCGATCGGCCATATCGGGCTTCCCTTCTCTGACCGTGGCTACATCAGCATCTTCGGCCTGCAGCTTCCGCTACCCGAAGACACCACCTTCGTCGCGAGCGTGCGCTATCTCGGCACGCTGCACCTGCGCATCGAGCAGATCGCGCCAACTGAAGCCGATGCAACTCATGCAACCCAGACGTTGACCACCTTGTTGACGCTGGTGAAATCGGTACAACAAGCACAGACGCGGATGCAATCGAATCCAGGCACCGATACGTCTTTTCTCGAACTGATGAACTCGGTGAAGATTGAACAACATAAAGACCGAGCTGTATTGACAGCCAATATCCCGATCGATCTGGTCAAGCGACTGACGACGCCATCCCGCGAGGGCACGCCATGACGGACTCCGCATCTCCTGCGGTCACGAAGGTCATCCTTGTTCGCCACGGCCAGAGCGTAGCCAATGCCGGTGGCAGAACCGCAGACCACGATACAAATCCGCTGACAGAGCTTGGCCGTGAGCAATCCAGAAGTCTGGTTGAACGCCTCAACTGCAAACCAACCCTCTTCGTCGTCTCGCCATTTCTTCGCGCGCAACAGACAGCAGAGCCGCTGCGAAAGCGGTTTCCCGATGTCCCTGTCGAAGAATGGCCCATTTATGAATTCACCTTTCTTGAGCCTTCCGAACACAGGGGCACAAGCGAGGACGACCGCGAACCACACGTCGCGGCTTACTGGCAGCGCGGAGACGCCGCGTATGTCGCCGGTAATGGAGCAGAATCGTTCATCTCATTTCTTGACCGCGCACGCGAAGCAATCCGCCGGCTGGTAAACCTAAACCCTGGCGGTTGCATCACCATCTTTACGCATGGATATTTCATGCAGGCCTTTCGGCTCGTGCTGCTCTTCCCCAACGCCACCGATTCCGAATTGATGGCAAACTTTCGGCGGTTTCATTTCATCAACCTGATTCAGAACGCCGATTTACTCGAATTTGAGATTCACGACGGTAAAGTTCAGCTCGTCGGACAGCCCAATGTAACCGGCTTCACACTCCAAGGAGAGACCTCACATGCGTCGATCTAACTCGTTTGTCGTTCGTACCCTGGCGCTGACATTTGCAGCATCCGTATTGCCGACTTCGCTCTTCGCGCAGGCTGGCAGCGTCATTACCGGCAAGGCTGCTTTCGCCGATTACACACAGGAGCATCCCGGCGTGCGCCGCAAGATCACTCTGGCCGATCTGCCGGAGCCCATGCCGGATGAGTCGGTCGATAATGGCCCCAGTCTCGTTCCCCGGCCCGACGGCGCATGGCCGGTTGCTCCGAAGGGCTTCAAGGTGGAGATGTATGCGCAGGGCTTCAAGGAACCGCGCCTGATCCGCACCGCCCCCAATGGAGATCTCTTCCTGGCAGACAGCGCTGCAGGTGAAGTAAGGGTTCTCCGCGGCGTCAACAGTGACGGCAAAGCAACCAGCACCGAGACCTTCGCCGCCGGACTCGACCATCCCTTCGGCATCGCCTTCTATCCGCTTGGCCCAAACCCGAAGTGGGTCTATATCGCCAACACCACCAGCCTCGTCCGCTTCCCTTATAAGGATGGCGACATGAAGGCCATCGGTGCCTCGCAGACCATCGTTCCAGTACTGCCCGGCTACGCTCAATTGCGTGGTGGCGGCCACTGGACGCGCGATGTCGCCTTCTCGAAGGATGGCAAGCGTATGTTCATCTCTGTCGGCTCGGCCTCGAATGTCGACGATCCGGATACGCATCCGCGTGAGTTTCATCGCGCCGATGTGCTCGAGTACTCCCCCGAAGGCAAGTTTGTAAAGATCTACGCCAGCGGAATCCGCAACTGCGTCGGTGAAGCGATCAATCCGACCACCGGCCAACTCTGGTGCTCCACCAACGAGCGCGACAACCTTGGCGACAACCTCGTCCCCGACTACATCACCAGCGTAAAGGAAGATGGCTTCTACGGCTGGCCGTGGTACTACATGGGCGGTCACCAGGACCCGCGCCTGATGGGCAAGCATCCTGAACTGAAGAACAAGGTCATCACGCCTGACGTTATCCTGCAACCGCACTTCGCCTCGCTTGAACTGGCCTTCTACACCGGCAAGCAGTTCCCATCAGCGTATGAAGGTGACGGCTTCGCCGCAGAGCATGGCTCATGGAACCGGGCTAAACGTTCAGGCTATGAGGTCATCCGCGTTCCCATGCACGACGGCCGCGCCACAGGCGATTACGAAGACTTCCTTACCGGCTTCGTTACGCCGGATGGCAAGGTGTGGGGCCGCCCTGTCGGCGTTGCGGTAGCGAAAGACGGTTCGCTGTTTGTCACCGATGACGGCTCCAGAACGGTCTGGCACGTCATCTATACCGGCAAATAAATCGCGCGGCGAGCACAACGAAAAAGAGCGGCCCAGATATCGGGTCGCTCTTTTTGCAAAGATTCATCATCTCAATCCATCAGACCGCAGGCTCCAGCGCATATTCGAGCAGAGATGTCGAAGTGTGCATCCCCGGCAGAATCCGTGGCTCGCGAGCATGGGAGACACGAGCGACCAGCGCGTCAAAGCAATCGCCGTCCAGTTGATGAGGTACAAACTTCGTCATGATCGAAAGCGTCTCTTCGAGATTGATACCGGGACGATATGGACGGTCCTCGGACAACGCTCCGAAGACATCTGCCACTGCGATGATGCGCGATTCAAGCGAAAGGTCGCGCGCCGTCAACCGATCCGGGTAGCCGGAGCCATCGAGCTTCTCATGATGCTCGCCGGCAATGATGGCCATCTCGCGGAACGAGCGCACACGCTCCAGAATTAGACGCGTGATCCTCGGATGTTGATGAACAGCCTTCCATTCGTTCGCATCCAGATGAGTCCTCTTGTCGAGAATCGAATTGGAGACGCTGAGTTTGCCGATGTCATGCAGCAGAGCGGCTCTGTGAACCAGTTGCACGCGGTCCGCTCGCAGACCCATCGTCTCTGCGATACCCAGCGCCGCGTCCGCGACCCCGATGGAGTGGCGGAAGGTGAAATGAGACTTGGCGTCTACAACGTCCGCAAAGGCCTCGCATATCTGGTCGATCTGGCCTGGCTTCAGCGTATGCTGCGTACCTGCATCAAGATCGAGAACCGCCTGCCGCGTGTCCTGCTCGGAATCGCCGGGCAAACAGTGTGCCCATAGTGCGCCGTTCCGGTGCAATGAGAGCGCGATGCGAACAAGCTGAGGATCGAACCATGTGCCGCTACGCTGCTCAAGCGTGTCGATCGCGCTCTGTGTGCCACGCCCGGCGGAGAAGATATCGAGATGCTGCGCGACGGCACAGATGCGCGCCAGCAAGGGGATCTGCTCACCCTTGACGCTGTCCGGATAACCGCTGCCGTCCCAGTGCTCATCCAGGCTGCGGACTGCCTCTGCGGCGAACTGACCCATGCCGAGTTTCGTCAGGATGCTTGCGCCGCGGTCGAAGCGAAAACCGATTCCCGCGTGACGATTTTCGTGCCGCATTGGCGCAGCAGCCGGAAGGATCTTTTTCCAAAGCAGATTGAGACCCGGACGGTTCGGCGTATACGGATTCGTCAAGTCTTCATCGGTCTTCATCTCGCCGCCATCGTTACCGATGATCTGGTGCAGGCGACTTGCATTGTTGCTGCAACCGATGTCTTTGAGCAGGAGCGCAAAGTAGAGTCCACTCGTCTGATCGGACGGAAGCTTCATCTCCCCGGCAATGCGCATACCCAGCAGGCAACTGCGCAGAGCATGTCCGTGTACCGCTCCCTCGGTCAGGTCCAACGCATACGAAAGCGCCGAGATGATCTCTGACAGCGAGATCGAGCCCTCCACGTCCTGTACTTCCCGTCGAAAAGAGGCCGAAGTCTGAATCACGCGAATCTCCTCTCTCCGAGGTTGAAATGGGTTATCCCTGCGTAACGGCAGGAATAGAAGCCGCGCCAGCCTCTTCGCGCTACTCCACGGTGACTATATCGGCCATATCGGCGGTTGAACATGACCGGAAAGGGGTACAAAGGTAATGGAAAATATTCTTTTTCAACGAGATCTGAAGAGCTTCGGACATCCAATTGCTCTGCACTCTGTCAAAGCAGCTCCCGGATCTTGTCAGGCAAAAGAAAACAGGGCTGACATGTTATGTCAGCCCTGCCAGTTTCATTATGAAGGTATCGCTTATCCCTTCGGCACCTGGCCGCCCAGGTCCGCCAGCGTCGTCCGCAGATACTTATGCGGATTGACCGGCGTGTTCTGGATGCGAACCTCGTAGTGCAGATGCGAGCCTGTGGTGCGTCCGCTATGTCCGACGTAGCCGATGACCTGGCCTCGAAGCACTGTCTGTCCAGCGATGACCGCAAAACCCGACATATGTCCGTACACTGTCTCGATCCCATGACCATGGTCGATAACGACTTCGCGACCGTAGCCATTGGACATCTGCGCCTCTTGAACGACACCGTCGCCGGTAGCGCGGATAGGAACTCCGTTAGGCGCGGAGATGTCGATCCCCGTATGGAACTCACCTTCGCCGTTACCGAGAATCGGATCTTCGCGCTCACCGAAGCTGCTGGTAATCGGCCCCATGATGGGCCACAGCGTAGGAACAAACGATGCCAGATCGCCTAAGCTTCCGCCAAGCAGATTCGCTGCATAGCCGGGTGCCCTGAGACTGGAGATAGGCCGTATCACCAAGCCATTCATCGCAGACTTGCGCAGAGCATAAAACGCATCGACAGACTTGTAATACGACTCGTCGGTGAGATCGGAAGTACCGGTGAGCGACGCCGTGGAGGCAACCTCTACCACTCCCGAGGACTTACCATGATGGGTATCCGTCAGCCTGCCCATGGGCAATGCCAGCTTGTTTGCCGTCAGTCCGTAGAGTGCCGAAACTTCGCTGGCCAGTGAGCCCAGCGACGCCGCCTCGATGTCCTTCTCGTGGGCAGTCTTCTCAAGGTGCGCGTAGTCCTTCTGGAGCGAGTCGTGGTCCTGCCGGAGCTGATTGAAGCGGGCAGTCTTGATCAGCATCCGCGAGTACGAGCCCGCCAGTCCGGTGATCGTAAACATGCCGATGGCGGCAGCGGCGACGAAGAGATACGCATAGTGCAGCGGAATCGGGACCTTGTTCAGGTTGCCGGTTTCATCGCGGCTGACCAGCATGATGTAGTAGCGCTTTTTAAGCTTCAAGCAGAAACCCTGGCTCAGATTTTGACCGCGAAACAAGCCGCGGCTCTGAGATGGTGCAAACTCCGAAATCAACCCAGGCAAATGAGGTTCGCCAATCGTCATTCCAGAATTGCAGTTCTCTCTTGAGCGTCCTTTTGAAGGGTACCAAACCAGATACCCCCGCGCAACCAGCCTGTCACCATCAATTTGCCGTGTAACTACCACAAAAGTGCCACATGGCGGCCACCATTTATGCTGCTCACAGGATGAAAAGGCAGCTCAAGCCGATCGGAGAGCTCGATCTGATCGAACAGATTCGCCGCGATTTCGTCACCCGCAGCAAGACGATTCCGCTCGGCATCGGCGACGATTGCGCCATTCTACGCGCACCGGCCAGGAGTGAAGTCCTTGTCACCACCGACTTTACACTTGAGGGCCGACACTTCCTGCGCAACCTCCATCCGCCGGAATCGGTAGGACACCGTTGTCTTGCACGTGGCCTGAGCGATCTCGCTGCAATGGGCGCAACTCCTCTGGCCGCCTTCCTCTCTATCGCGCTGCCCCCGGCAATGCTTGCAGAATCGACCGGCCGTCTCTGGGTCGAGCGTTTCTTGCGCGGGCTTCGCACACTCAGCGAGCTGCACGGTGTGCCGCTTGCTGGCGGCGATACCGCGGAGTCGCCCGGCGGAAAAAGTGCGCTTATCCTCGCTGACATTGTGCTGGTCGGCACCGCGCCAAAACGCGAAGCCCTGCGCAGAACGGGAGGCTCTGCAGGCGATGCCTTGTACGTGACAGGGCAGCTTGGTGGCGCGGCGGCAGAATTAGCAGCGATGCAGCGACGACGAAAGCGCATTCTCAACGTCGCCACGACGGAGGGCCATCCGCACCTGTTTCCCGAGCCACGTCTCGATGCAGGAGAAGCCCTGCTGCGGCGTGGGTTGGCGACGGCGTGCATCGACCTGAGCGACGGGCTTTCGACCGATCTCGCGCACCTCTGTCGTGCCTCCGGAGTCTGCGCGGAGATTGAGCAGGCAGCGTTGCCGATCCATCCTCTCGCACGCAGGCTGGACGGCCGCGCCGCGCTGCAGGCTGCATTGCACGGTGGCGAAGATTACGAGTTGTTGTTTTCAGCGCCAGCCACCGTCCTAATGCCGACATCGCTCGCAGGAGTACGGGTCACACGGATTGGGACCTTCAAGAGAAGACGCGCCGGACACCCTTTAATGACGATGCTTGCACCCGACGGTACTCGCGCCGAATTGAAGCCGGGCGGATGGGAGCACTTCTCAGGAGCCGCAAAGCGCGGGAAGAAAAGCGCGCACTGATCCTGCTACCATCAGTCGATTCGGCTTTGAGGCCGAACTCCTTAAACCTATGCGCGATACAACAAAAATTATTCGTTCCACGCTGACGCTACCCGCGGCCGGCGAGCCTCTGCATTCAGGCCCTGTCTTCGCAGCACCGTACCATACGCCGGGCGATCCTGCAGCCACCCCCTACACCTACGCGCGGTCGCATAATCCGACCTGGACATCGCTTGAAAAAGCCATCGGGCAGATGGAGTCGGGCGAGGGCTATCGGGCAAGCGCGCTGGTCTTCGCCTCCGGAATGGCGGCCTGTACAGCCATCTTTGGAGCGGTGCTGCGGCCGGGAGACATCGTCGTGCTGCCTTCGAACTCCTACTACACAGCGCGCGTGCTGATGCAGGAGTACTTCACCAAGATGGGTGTCGTGCTGCGCATGGCCCCCACAGCCGGAAACGCGCAGGCGGAACTGCTCGAAGGTGCACGCTTGCTGTGGCTCGAATCCCCAAGCAACCCCGGCATGGAGATCTGCGACATCGCCTCGCTCAGCGAAGCCGCCCATCGTGCGGGAGCCTTAGTAGCAGTCGACAACACGACGCCGACCCCGCTCGGACAGCTTCCCCTGGCGTTGGGTGCAGACTTCTCCGTCGCATCCGACACGAAATCCATGACCGGGCACAGCGATCTTCTGCTGGGCCATGTAGCCACACGCGATATGGAGTTACGGGCACAGATCGATCAGTGGCGAACTCTCACGGGTGCAGCGTTGGGTCCGATGGAAGCGTGGCTGGCCCTGCGTTCCATCGCAACCCTGCCGCTACGGCTGGAACGCTCCTGCGAGAACGCGCAGCGCATTGCAGAGTTTCTGACCACGCGCAAAGAAGTCGTCAGCGTGCTGTATCCCGGACTGCCGAATCATCCAGGGCACGAGATCGCAAAAAAGCAGATGCGCTACTTCGGACCGGTACTCAGCTTTATCCTGCGCGACAAAACGGCGGCCGAGACGTTCCTCTCCAAATCGAAGCTGCTGACCGAGGCGACGAGCTTCGGTGGCGTCTCGACCACGGCAGAGCGCCGCGTACGATGGGGCGGCGATGCAATTGCAGAAGGCTTCATCCGCATGAGCGCAGGGTGCGAGGCGGTCGAAGACCTGATCGAGGACATGACGCAGGCGCTGGACGCCGCACGGTAATGGCAGACCCCGCTGGAGATAAGAAGGAGTTTTCGCACAATTGGGGCATGGACGTTCTGAAGACTCCGCCGCTGATTGCGCCAGTGCGGCAATTTACCTATCCGCAGCAGGTTGCAGGCGAAGAAGACGCGATGGCCCGAGGCGCGCTGCAGTTGATGATCCACCCAGTGAAGGGTGCTACGTTTCTGGCAACTTGCGCCCTGGGGTTTACCGATCCGGCGATGCCCACCGGCGTGTTTACGTGTCCTGATCCTGACGAAATATGCGCGGTCGCAGGTGGCTACGCCTACATCATCGACGCCACGCAACCGGAGCACAGCAACCACATCGCCCTGAAGCCCGTGGTCGAGGTGCAAGTCCTCATCGCGCAGGAGCTTCTGCTGTTTGTCGGCTTCCATGCCATCGTTGCGTGGGGGCGAAGTGGCCTTGCATGGGAGTCGGCGCGCCTAAGTTGGGAAGGAGTCCGCATCACCGGCATCGATGGGAGCGTGTTGCGTGGCATGGGGTGGAATCTGATGACGAATCAGGAGGCGGCCTTCTCCCTCGATCTGCTGACCGGGCAGCATCAGGGTGGCGGCTTCACTCCACTGGTGCAAACGAATAAAAGCTGAGCGCAGCATCACCCTGCTTCAGGTATCGACTCTGCTCCAAGGCACCGTAGCGCAACGCGAGCTTGTTCTTGCTGCCGTGCTCTGCAATAACGAGACCATGGGGAGCAAGGATCGCCCGGCCGCGGACACTACCGAAAAAATTGAGCGTGCCCGAGTACTCCTCCTCGGCCTCATAGGGCGGATCAAGAAAAACGAGATCGACCGGCTGTGTCAGCTTGCTCAGCCGCTGCAACATAGCCCCTGTACCACGATCCTCCACAGTGAAGCCGCGGCTGATCTTCAAAGCGGAGAGGTTCTGCCGCAGCGAGGCCAGCGCAGATTCAGCGTTCTCCGCAAACCAGACCTGCTCCGCACCACGGCTGACGGCTTCGATCCCAACCGCGCCCGTACCCGCATACAAATCGACGAAGCGGCACCCATCAAGCCGCAGTGCAAGAATATTGAAGAGCGTCTCGCGCAGGCGATCACTGGTGGGGCGGGTCTGCATCCCTCGAGGGGTGAGCAACTGACGAGAGCGGTAGGTTCCGGCGATAACGCGCATCTTTAAGCATGGTAAGCTGCCGGCGTCCGCAATAGCAGACGGCTGCGCATACAATGGAAGACATGCGCGGGTGGTCTTTTCCAATCGGCAGATTTCTCGGCGTGGATGTTCGCATCCACACCTTCTTCCTGCTTCTGCTTGGGTTGTCGATCAGCTACGCCTCCATAGCCGGCGCGACGGGCACGCGCGGATTCGCGTTGTGGCTGCTTCTGCTGCTCGCCGTGACTGTGCGCGAGGTTGCGCGCGCGATCGGGGCCGCATGGTTTGGCCTGGAGTTGCGCAGCATTCTTCTGCTGCCCACCGGCGGTCTTTTCAGCTATGCCACTCCGGAGGCGACAGAGCTTGCCTCCACTCCCGCGATGCAAAAGCGCATGGGCATGATCGGCCCCATTGTGAATGTCGCCTTCGGCCTGCTCCTGGGTGCGATTGCGCTGACCTTCTCGCCTGGTGTCAATCTTTATGAACGCCCCTGGCTATCGCCATCACATCTTCTTCGTGCAGCGGTGTGGATGAACCTGCTGCTAGGAGCAGTCAACCTGCTTCCAGCTTCACCACTCGACGGCGGCCGCGTCTTTCGCGGAGAGTTTGCCAAGGCAAAGAACGGAGTCAAGGGTTCGCGGGTCGCGATCGGACTCGGCCAGGCGATCGCCATCGGCATGATGATCATCGGCTTCCTGATACCGAATATCTGGCTGATCATGATTGGCGGATTCGTTCTAATTGGCGCGCACATGGAAGATCAGGGCATGCTGCTGCAGACCGACGTGGACGCCGTGCGGATGCGCGACGTGATGCTGACCCAGTTCAGCATGCTCTCGGCCTCGGACACACTTGAAGACGCGCTGCAGCGGTCCGTGCATACGTTGCAGGATGTCTTTCCGGTGGTTCGCGGCGCAAACCTGGTGGGCGCGGTCTCGCGGCAGAGCATCGTCGATGCGCTCCATGCGGAGGGCAACGGCTACGTGCAGGGCGTAATGACACGCTCGTTCCAGACTGCGCAGCCGGACGATTCGCTGGTTAAGACGCTGCGCCGCATTATGGCAGGGCAAGGCGCTCAGATGGTGCCTGTGCTCGAAGGCGACCGCATCGTCGGCATCATCACGCCGCAGAATCTAGCCCACTCCATGGGCCTGCTGAATCAGCGCCGCAAGATGCGGCCCCAGGAATAATGTCCGCCGATCACGAAAAGGGCTCGGGCAAGCCGCTTGCGCCGGGGCTGTACCTCGTAGCCACACCGATCGGAAACCTCGAGGACATCACGCTGCGCGCTCTTCGAATCCTGCGCGACGTGGATCGTATCGCCTGCGAGGATACCCGCCAGACGCAAAAGCTGCTGAATCACTTTGAGATCCGCACACCGACCGTCAGCTACCACATGCACAATGAAGGCCCGCGCGCTGAAGAGCTTGTCGCGGAGTTGACGGCAGGAGCTCGAATTGCCGTTGTCAGCGACGCAGGCACCCCGGGAATCGCCGACCCGGGAACGCAGATCGCCGCTGAAGCCATCGCCGCAGGCATCGACGTCTTCCCAGTTCCCGGCGCAAACGCTGCTATCAGCGCCCTGATTGCAAGCGGCCTTCCAGCGGAACAATTTATCTTCCACGGCTTCCTCCCAGCCAAGGCGGGTCAACGAAAAACCGCCCTCGAAGAGTTGGTGCGAAACGAAGCGACTCATGTCTTTTACGAAGCACCCCACCGCATTCTCGACTCTCTCGCCGATATCGAGGCAGTCTTCGGAGCCAGTCAACACATCGTCATCGCGCGCGAACTGACCAAGCTGCACGAAGAGTTTTTGCGCGGATCCGTGGGTGAAATCCGTTCAAAACTGGGCGCACGGGCAAGCGTCCGCGGAGAGATTGTGTTGATGCTGGCGCTTTCTCCCGCTGGAATTTCTCCTGAAAAGAAAAAATCGAGCATCGCCATTGAAGTCGCGGATCTGATGAATTCGGAAGGGATCAGCGAGATGGATGCGCTCAAACGTATCGCACGCGAACGCGGCATGGGCAAGAGCGAAGCCTACCGCGAGTTGCAACGCGAACAGAACCGCCTGCGATAATCGGCACCGCTCAAAACAAACTCAGTTATCGGCCTTTGATGCGGTCGTAGTAGTACACATCGCTGGTCGTTCCCAGCGCTTCGTTATACTGAGTGGTGCCCCCGATCGCCTCATTCAACTCTTCACTGAACTCATGAAGGGCGCGAAGATGGTCGGCCATAGCGGGAATCTCCAGCTTGCTCGTCTTCAAAAACTTCTGGTAGCCGCGGTCCAGAAGACGCGCAATCTCGCCGTTCAGCAGCCAGCCGGGGCGTGACACGATCTCGACGGTGCCGTCGGGGGCAGCGGCGATCTCCGCCGCACAGCCGTATTTCCTTATCTGGAAAGCGTTTGAAGCGCGCTTTGCACCCTCCTGTGCCGGCGCAACATCGAATCTCTGACCGCCCAGCAAGGTGAGTACATCGTTGAAGCTGCGGGATGGGGTCTTTTTTACCATAGGCGTTATACGTTAGACTTGATTAACTGTCGCACATTCGCCGATCCGCATCAATCGAAGCTGCCGCGAAGAACACCAAGGAAACCGGAAGCTGCATGATTACGTCAGTAAAACCGCTAGGAACCAACATTCTTGAACGCATCGGGAACACTCCCCTGGTCCGGTTGGAGAAACTGACTGCCCATCTGCCTGGAGTTCAAATTCTTGGCAAGGCGGAGTGGACCAATCCCGGAGGATCCGTGAAAGATCGCGCTGCGTCCTCCATTGTGACCGACGCACGGCGCCGCGGACTGCTCAACGGCGACCGAGGGCTCCTCGACGCAACCAGCGGCAACACCGGCATCGCCTATGCCATGCTAGGCGCGGCAATGGGCTTTCCTGTGACTTTATGTATGCCATCCAACGTCTCGCAGGAGCGGAAGCGCTACCTCAATGCCTATGGCGCGGAGACCGTCTGGACGAACCCGGCGGACGGATCGGACGGCGCAATCCGCAAGGCACGCGAGATGATTGCAGCGGAACCGGACAGGTACTTCTACGCCGATCAATATTCGAACAACGAAAACTGGCGTGCACACTACCGCACAACCGGCAACGAGATCTGGGAGCAGACCGAGGGGCAAGTCACGCACTTTGTTGCAGCCCTGGGCACCACTGGCACCTTCATGGGGACCACGCGTCGCCTGAAGGAGCTGAACCCGACGATTCAATGCGTGTCCATGCAGCCTGATTCACCTTTCAATGGACTGGAAGGCTTGAAACACATGGCAACGGCGATTGTGCCAAAGATCTACGACCCCAATCTCGCAGACCAGAATATCGAGATGGCAACTGAGCGCGCATACGCCATGGCGAAATACCTCGGACGCAATTTGGGTGTGCTGGTCGGCGTCTCTGCAGCTGCTGCAACCGCCGCGGCTTTGCAGATAGCAGAAGTCGAGGCTGCCAAGGGACGCGAAGCTGTCATCGTCACTATCCTGTGCGACGGCGCGGATAAATATATGAGCGAACGTTTCTGGTCGGAGGAGTAACAAATGCTTCGCATCCAATATTCCGATTACGAGACGTTGCGAGCACACGGCGAAGAGACTTACCCGAACGAGTGCTGCGGCGTGCTGCTTGGCAAGAGCATCGCCGGGGAAGGCAACCACGTTCGTCAGATCGTCCGCGCCGGCAACACCCGCACCGACTCCGCTCACAACCGTTACAACATCGCTCCCCAGGAACTCGTCAAAATCCAACGGCAGGCGCGCGGCCTCGGGCTGGACATCGTCGGCTTCTACCACTCGCACCCCGATCACCCCGCGCAATGGTCGAAGACCGACTTTGCTGAAGCCCATTGGCTGGGTTGTTCCTACATCATCACCAGCGTCGAGCAGGGCAAAGCCGTAACAACGAACTCCTTTCTGCTAAACGGAACGGCAGAGGACGACAAAAGGTTTGAAGATGAAGCGATCCAGATCGATATCGCCCATAACGTCGCCGAAGTAGCGGCGCACAACCAGAAAGGTGAGGCATGAACATTCACATTCCCACTCCGCTGCGCACCTACACTGGCGGACTTGAGACCGTCAGCATTCCCGGCACTACCGTCAACACGGTATTTCACCAGCTCACAATCAAGTACCCGGAGCTGCAGCAGCATCTCTTCACGCCCGAGGGCAAGCTGCGTTCCTTCGTCAACGTCTATCTAAATGACGATGACATTCGATACCTGGATGGCAAGCAGGATACCGTCGTCAAAGACTCCGACGAGCTGACGATTATTCCCTCGATTGCGGGTGGAATGAATTTGTAACCAATTGAGTTTTATTTGTAGCAGATACGATGACCGATAGACCGATAGATGAAGGACAACCACCATGCCGACAGCAATAGAAGAGACCGCACTACCAAAGCTTTCCAACGATGAGATCGCACGCTACTCCCGGCATCTGATCCTGCCGGAGGTTGGCATGGAGGGCCAGCGGAAACTGAAGGCCGCCAAAGTACTGTGTGTCGGCACTGGCGGTTTGGGCGCGCCGCTCGCCCTGTATCTTGCCGCCGCCGGCGTGGGCACCATCGGTCTGATCGACTTCGACACCGTAGAGGCCAGCAACCTGCAGCGCCAGATCATTCACTCCACTGCGACTGTCGGCAAACTCAAGGTCGACTCAGCCGAGATCATGCTCAAGGGTTTGAACCCCTACCTGAACGTGATCAAGCACAACATCATGCTCACCAGCGCCAACGCGCTCGATATTCTCAAGGACTACGACATCATCGCCGACGGCACGGACAACTTTCAGACACGCTATCTGGTCAACGATGCCTGCGTCCTGCTCGGCAAACCCAACGCCTACGCCTCCATCTATCGTTTCGAAGGCCAGGCCAGCGTCTTCGGCACCAAAGAGGGCCCGTGCTATCGCTGCCTCTACCCGGAGCCGCCACCGCCCGGCCTCGTTCCTTCCTGTGCGGAGGGCGGCGTACTCGGAATCCTGCCTGGCCTGCTTGGCGTCATTCAAGCAACCGAGACCATCAAGCTGATCCTCGGCATCGGCGAGCCACTCATCGGCCGCCTCCTGCTGGTCGATGCGCTGGGCATGAACTTCCGCACGCTGAAGCTGCGCAAGAACTCCGAGTGCCCCGTCTGCGGCCCCAATCCCACGGTGACCGAGCTGATCGACTACAACCAGTTCTGCGGCGTTGCGCCTCCCTCCGAAGTCGGCCCTCTCGAGGTTGCGCACGACAAGGCGGTCGGCGACCATTCCGTCGTCGATGGCATTCCGCAGATCACCGTCGAGGAGTTGAAGCGCAAGCTCGATGCGAAGGAAGATATCTTCGTGCTCGATGTTCGCGAGCCGCACGAGTATCTCATCGCGAATCTTGGGGCACCGCAGATTCCGGTAGGTGAGGTCGAGCGTCGCATCGGTGAGCTTGCCGCACAGAAGAACCGGGAGGTGGTCGTCCACTGCCGCTCCGGTGCCCGAAGCCAGAAAGCTGCGCTCGTGCTGAAACAGGCTGGATTCACCAACGTATCGAACCTCGCAGGCGGCATCCTCGCCTGGGCGGACAAGATCGACTCTTCAATGCCGAAGTACTAAACCTGAGAAAAGGAAAAGGTGGCGAGCCAATCAGTTCGTCACCTTTTTCTGTCTGCTGCAAACTGCAAATAGCAAAGTCATTTCTTCAGTGCCGGGCGCAAAGCATCGAGCCTTCCATCAGTCTTCTAAACCGAGCATTTGCAAACACAACGGCCGTTCCAGCATACAGTCCATCCGCGCTACCGAGGTCAGTGCGCGTTCAATCGTCGAGGTCAGGCAAGGCTCCGTCGTCACCACAAAAGGAAGGCGGTGCTTCGGATAGCCGCGACGCTGCAACAGCGAATCGATATTGGCGCCTACCCTGGACAGCGCGCCAGAGATGGCGAAGACGATTCCGGGTTTGTCATCGACCACGAAACGCAGATAGTGCGGTGCTAGAAAATCTCCCGTCACCTCACGCTTTCGTATCGGCAACTCCACCGTCTTACATCCCTGCGCAACAGCCAACAGGTCGGACACAACAGCCACCGCTGTCGGCTCACCACCGGCGCCATGACCTGAGAAAACAACGTCGCCGCCAAACTCTCCACTCACCACAACCATGTTCTGTGTGCCATGAGACCACGCCATCGGCGAAGCCAGTGGAACAAGCATCGGTGCAACCCGCGCATGCATCATCTTGCCATCAAGCTCCGCGCGGGAGACCTGACGGATTGTGCAGTTCAACTCCTTCGCATACGAAAAATCGATGGCCTCAATCGTAGAAATCGTCTGCGTCGCGACCGCATCGGGATCAAGCTCAGCATGCATCGCGATGCGAGACAGAATGCACAACTTCGCGCGAGCGTCAAAGCCATCGACATCAGCCGACGGATCTGATTCCGCATAGCCAAGCTGCTGCGCATCGGCCAGTACAGTCGCATAATCCGCCCCAGCTTCCATGCGGCTGAGGATGTAGTTGCAGGTGCCGTTGACAATGCCGCTTAGCCGCGTCACCTTATCACCACAAAGCCCCTGCAGCATCCCCGGAATCACCGGCACACCACCTGCGACAGCAGCTCCATGCGCCAGATGGACGTTATGCTGTGTCGCAAGTTTTGCCAGACTCGCGCCGCGATAAGCGATTAGCTGCTTATTCGCCGTGACAACCGACTTGCCCGCAGCCAAAGCCTTGCGAAGCCAACCTTCGACCGGGTTCAGGCCGCCCATCAACTCCACGACAATATCGACATCGGAACCCAGAATGACGTCCATATCGTCAGTCCATATCACGGACGCAGGAACCAACTTTGCGGCAGCCGAGTTGCGCTTCCGCTCAACATTGCGGTTATAGATATGTGTCAGCTCAACGCCCGGGAACTTCGAAGCAGCAAGTACGCGCGCGACCGAACTTCCTACCGTTCCAAACCCAAGCAATGCAACCTTTGCCATCGATCCTGTCCTCGCGTCTTTGATCGCCGCCTGCTTTCTTTTTTTAGCTGTCATTAGTAATCAACCCTGCCTGCCTGGGCCCGCCATGCATTGAAGCTTGCGATTGCCTTTTCCCGCAACAGATTGACAGCAGGAATCTTCCGCCGGTCGATAGGCTGTTTCAGCTCTTCATAAAGAAAAGCATCGTCAAAGCCGGCCGCAGTTGCATCCGCGGCACTGCTTCCGTAGAAAATCGCATCGCACCGCGCCCAGTAGATCGCAGCAAGACACATGGGGCATGGCTCGCAACTGGTATAGATATGGCAGCCTTTAAGCTGGAAGCTCCCAAGCGCGACACACGCATTGCGAATCGCTACAATCTCGCCATGCGCCGTCGGGTCGTTCGTCGCAGTGACAAGATTGGTGCCGGTCGAAACGACCTCGCCGCCACGCACGATGACCGCACCAAAAGGACCGCCCCGCCCTGACGTAACGTTCTCCGTCGCCAGCGCGATGGCCTTCTCCATAAACATTGGGTTGCCTTGCATTCGGCTCAGTATCCTTATTGCACGCTTTGCGCCGCAAGAGTTACGGAATAATCAAATTATGGCACACGCCTTCCTCTCACAACGCATCGTCACACCGCAAGGCACGCGGTCGGGCGCTCTGATCGTCGAAGCCGGGAAGATACGCGCCATCTGCAGCCCCTCGGAAATCCCCGCCGATGCCATCGTCCACGACTGTGGCAACGATGCGCTTCTACCCGGCCTCGTCGACACGCACGTCCACATCAACGAGCCTGGGCGCACTGAATGGGAAGGCTTTCACACCGCCACGCGAGCAGCTGCGGCCGGCGGCTACACCACGCTGGTCGATATGCCGCTGAACTGTCTCCCTGAAACCACCACTGTGGCCGCGCTGCTGCAGAAGCGTTCTGCCGCACTTGGCAAATGCTTCATCGACTGGGCCGCGTGGGGTGGCGCGGTCGCCGACAATCAGCACCACATTCTTCCCCTCGCGCGCGCCGGCGTGCTCGGCTTCAAATGTTTCCTCATCTACCCAGGCTGCGACGGCTTCACCATGATCGACCAGCAACAGTTGGAAGCCGCGCTTCCCTTCATCGCTGAATCACGCCTTCCCCTCCTCGTGCATGCCGAACTCGCCGGGCCAATCGACTCTGCGACTGAAACACTACGCAATGCCGACTGGCGAAGCTACGCAACCTATCTCGCATCGCGTCCCGACCAGGCGGAACTTGATGCCATCCGCCTGATGATCCGTCTCTGTCGTCAGTATGGTTTTCATCTGCACATCGTACATCTCTCCACCGCGCTCGCCCTCGAAGAGTTGCAGTCGGCACGCGCTGAAGGTCTACCCATTACCGTAGAAACCTGTCCGCACTATCTACACTTCGCCGCAGAACAGATCGCAGATGGCGCAACATTGTTGAAATGCGCTCCGCCAATCCGCAACAAAGAAAATCAACAGCAACTATGGCGTGGCCTGCGCGATGGAATCATCGACATGGTCGTCACCGATCACTCGCCCTGCCCTCCTGCGATGAAGTGCGAAGACTCTGGCCGCTTCGATCTTGCATGGGGTGGCATCGCCGGGCTCTCCCTCGCACTCTCCATCATCCACACAGAATGCCGTCATCGCGGCTTTGCACTCGACAACATCGTCAATTGGATGAGCAGCGCTCCGGCGGCTCTTGCCGGACTGAGTGATCGTGCAGGCGCTCTCGAGGCCGGCCGTGATGCAAACTTTTTCGTCTTCGACACAGATGCACAGTTCGTCATCTCCGCCGACAAATTGCATTATCGCCATGCAATCTCGCCGTATCTCAACGAAACGTTGCGTGGAGTAGTCAAAGCCACTTACCTTCGCGGCGAGGCGGTCTACGATGAAGGCAGCTTCGTTACGAAACCATCTGGCCGGGAGGTCACGCTATAGTAAGCAGACGATGGAGAACAAGGTTCTAGCCCGGTGGAACTCGCTCGATCCCGTCGCGGCTGCTCGCGAAGTTCTCCCATGCTGCGGCTCCGAGGCATGGGCAGTCGCGCTAGCTTCGAAACGGCCGATCTCGAATGAAGCATGTTTGATCGAAGCTTCTTCTTCCATCTGGCGCACCCTCCCCGAGCGAGATTGGCAGGAAGCATTCAACAGCCACCCACGCATCGGCCAGAGCCACGCACAAACGCACGTAACCGCCGAATCGCTACACTGGTCAGCGCAGGAACAACGAACAGCTCTCTCATCGAACGATGCAACGAAACTCGCGCTCGAAGAAGCCAACCGGGGCTACGAGCTGAAATTCGGAAGGATCTTCATCATCTGCGCAACGGGAAAGACCTCCTCCGAGATTCTGACCATCCTCGAAGCGAGAATGAAGAACGATGCGTCAACAGAGCTTCACGAGGCTGCGGAACAGCAACGCCAGATCACGCAGCTTCGTCTTCACCGCTGGCTGGAGTCGGAATAATCATGGGAATCTCGACACACATTCTCGACACTGCACTTGGACGACCCGCTGCCGAAGTTCCCGTCACTCTCTCCGCCCTTGCGAATGGCATCTGGTCGCTTCTCAACGATGCAGTTACCGACGCAGACGGCCGCTGCAAATGCCTGCTTCCTCAAGCTCAACCTTTGCAGCCGGGTACTTACCGTATTCACTTTGAAACCGAGGCCTACTATCGCAGACTTCGCCTCCAGGGCCTCTATCCTTATATAGAAATCATCTTTGCCGTATCGAATACCGAGCAGCACTACCACATTCCACTGCTCCTCACCGCCAACGGCTACACCACCTACCGGGGAAGTTAAGCCCATGATGGAACTCACTGAAAACCGTTACGGGAAATCCTGCGTCCGCCTGATGAAGGTCACGCGGCATGGTGATAATCACGACCTCCGCGAGTGGACCGTGCAGGTTCTCCTGAAGGGCACCTTCAACTCCGCGCATCTCCTCGGTGACAACAGCAGAATTCTGCCGACAGACACGATGAAGAACACCGTCTACTCCATCGCGCGCAGCTCGAAGGCCACCGCAATGGAAGACTACGCCAAGGAGCTCGCCGACTTTCTGCTTGGCCGCAATCCGCAGGTTACATCCGTCTCGATACGTGTGGAGAGCACTATGTGGAAGCGCTTAGCAGTAGACGGAAAGCCCCACCCCAGCGCCTTCATGCGAGGCAGCGGAGAACTTCAGGTCGCCACCATAGAGCGCGCGCAAAATGCGCCGTTCCAGATCCTCTCCGGCCTCGACAATATGGTTCTGCTCAAGACCGCAAACTCCGGCTTCGAAGGCTACATCAAGGATTCGCTCACAACACTGCCCGAGACGAAAGACCGCGTCTTCGGCACTGCTGTCGGCGCAACATGGCGTTACACCTCGCATGATCTTCCCTTTGACCCTATCCGTGTAAAGCTTCGCGAGACCATGCTCCGCACCTTCGCCAACCACGACAGCAAATCTGTACAGCAGACGCTCTACGCAATGGCGGAGAGTGCGCTCGAAGGCATCCCAGAAATCGACGAGATCGAGATCACCATGCCGAACAAGCACTGCCTGCTCGTCGATCTCTCGCGGTTCGGCCAGGACAATCCCAACGAAATCTTCATCCCAACTG